>JAWRJF010000015.1:0-5092 GCA_040307645.1 Anaerovoracaceae bacterium
CCAGAAGGAACAGAAATGTGCATGCCTGGAGATAACGTAGTAATGCAGATCTCACTAATTACACCAATCGCAATCGAAGAAGGATTAAGATTCGCTATCAGAGAAGGCGGAAGAACAGTAGGTTCTGGTGTAGTAACTGAAATTATTGAATAATAAAAATAACCAACTAAAAAAGGAGTGAAATCTACAGGGTTTCACTCCTTTGTGTTATTTAGGGGCTCTGTGTCAAATGTTGGGGTGGCTAGAGCATAATAAAAAAATTGACTTTCTAGACCCATAACAATGCATATAAAAATCTCATCTATATGGAAATATAAATTAACAATCTTAATTTTTATTACTAACTATCGACAAATGGATATAATAATAGTAAAATAATAAGGATTGTGACAGAGATAAGATGTCACAAATTTAGGATTTTACAAGAGGATAAGATGAGAAGAGATAAAAGTGAAAATATTGGAAGACGTGAGAGAAAAAAAACAGAAAAGAATGGCTTTAAGAAGTTTACCAGATTTTGGTCAATTGTATATTGTCTATTGTTAATTGCCTTTTTGGCAACCCTTATATATATGAATTTGCTGCCAACAAAATTACTTTTGATTGTTGGAGGAGTGTTATTGGGTATAAGTATTCTAATTGTACCAGCCCTATTTTTTAAAAGGTTTAAAAAGAGTAGAAGAATAATTGCTCTTGTATTTTCAATTATATTGATGGCTGTGTACGGTCTAGGTATAGCTTATATGTATGGAACTATAGACTTTATGTCTAGTATTTCCAAATTACATCAAGAGACTGAAGACTACTATGTAGTTGTTAATAAAGATGGTAAATACCAGGAAATCGATGAGATAAAAGGTATCAAAGTGCAAACATATATGACTAATGAATTGAACTACTCAGATGCTAAGACACAGTTAAAAGACAAAGAAAATGTAGAGTATGATATGATTTCAGATCTGCCTGAGATAGGGAAAGGCCTGATAGATAAGACTTATGAAGTTATTTTTATTAGCGCAGCTCATTATGATACCATAAAAGAACAGGTGGAGAATTTTGTCGAGGAAAGTAAAATAATATACACTGTAAAAGTGGTTAAAGAAGGCAAGGATTTATCAAAAAAGGTAGACGTAACAAAGGAACCATTTAATGTTTATATCAGTGGGTTAGATACAGAAGGGTCTATAGACGTGGTATCAAGATCTGATGTAAATATGATTGTTACGGTAAATCCAAAGACACATAAAATACTATTGACATCAATTCCAAGGGATTACTATATAAACCTGCCAAGTAAAAATAATTCAGGAGATAAACTCACACACACTGGATTATATGGCATCAGTGAGACAATAGGAGCTGTAGAACAACTGCTAGGGATAGATGTGAACTATTTTGTAAAGGTTAATTATACAACCGTAACAAAATTTGTAGATGCAATTGGAGGCATAGACGTAGATTCGGACTTTGCCTTTACTACTCACGGTCAACGAGTATACTTTAATTATGTAGAAGGGATGAATCATCTAGATGGTGCCCATGCTTTGGCTTTTGCCAGAGAAAGAAAATCATTTTCTGACGGAGACTTTCAGAGAAACAAAAATCAGCAAAAAATAGTAGAAGCTATAATAAAGAAAGTTACCGGCAGCACTGCTTTATTAACAAAATATACTAACATCCTTGAAGCCATGGAAAACTCTGTTCAGATCAATATGACTACTAGAGAAATGCAGAAACTTGTAAAAATGCAATTAAATGATATGCCTTCGTGGAACATTCAATCTATTGACATTACCGGGTTACCGGACATGAATACCTGCTATTCCACTGGTACCGCTATGGTTTCTGTAGTAGACGTAGATCAGAAAAGTATAATAGAGTCAGTTGATAAAATAGTTGAGGTTATGGGGACCAAAAAAGTAGAGACAACAGAATAAAGAATAAAAAGTAAAAGAAATTCAGAGAAAATCAAAAAAATGTTGACATTGACAGGGTAGTGTTGTACACTTAATAGGCAACTTTATGATTATTAGTAAACAGAGCTGGTTTCCTGGCTCTGAATTTTGAGTTAAACGGAGGACAATCAGATGAGAGTAAAAGTTACATTGGCATGCACAGAGTGTAAGCAGAGAAACTACAATACAATGAAGAACAAGAAGAATGACCCAGACCGTATTGAATTAAACAAGTATTGCAAATTCTGCAAAAAAGAGACTCTTCACAAAGAAACAAAATAAGGAGAGAAAATATGGCTACAAGAGAACAAGTAAAGAAAAATGCCGTTGCACAAGCTAGTAAGAAAAAGAAGACTAGTGCAAAAGAGTATTTTAAAGGAATTAAAGTTGAAATGAGCAAGGTAGTATGGCCTACTAAGAAAGAATTAACATCTTATACTGCAGTAGTTATTGCGACTTGCGCAGTTTTCGCATTAGGTTTTTGGCTAATTGACACAGGTTTCTTAGCAGCTCTAAAGGCTGTTTTGAACATCACTCTAAACTAATTAAGAAATGAAGGTACAAAAATGTCTGATATTGAAAACAAGACAATTTCTCCTTTAGAGGGAGAAGGCATAAGAGGAGATGGCCAAGCTAAATGGTATGTTGTACATACATATTCGGGCCATGAAAATAAAGTAAAAGTAAATATCGAAAAAATGGTCGAGAACCGTGGTATGCAGGATTTGATTCTGGACATCATTGTGCCTACAGAAGACAGAGTTGAATTAAAAAACGGACAGCGTAAAATAAAGACTAGAAAAATGTTTCCAGGTTATGTAATTATAAAGATGATTGTTACCAATGAATCCTGGTACCTAGTGAGAAATACGCAAGGCGTAACAGGGTTTGTAGGGCATGGCTCCGAACCTATTCCACTTACACCTGAAGAGGTTGCAAGAATGGGAATAGAGAAAGTTTACATCGACCTAGATGTTGAAATTGGAGATACAATACGAGTAATAAGTGGTCCTTTCGAAAGCTTTATGGGCGAAGTAGAAGAGATCAATAAAGAAAAACAAGTATTGCGTGTAAAAGTTTCAATGTTTGGTAGAGATACACCTGTAGAATTAGAATTCGGACAGGTAGACAAACTCTAAGAAAGGAGAAAGAAAATGGCTAAGAAAGTAGAAGGCTTTATTAAACTTCAGATTGCAGCCGGTAATGCTACTCCAGCACCTCCAGTAGGTCCTGCTCTAGGTCAAAAGGGTGTTAACATTATGGATTTCTGCAAACAGTTTAATGCAAGAACACAAGATCAAGCAGGTATGATAATTCCAGTAGTAATTACCGTATATGCTGACAGATCATTTACATTTGTATGTAAAACACCACCTGCAGCAGTTCTTCTAAAGAAAGCAGCAGGATTGGATGCAGCTTCTGGCGAACCAAACAAAAAGAAAGTAGCAACTTTAACTAGAGCACAGGCAGAAGAAATCGCAAAGACAAAGATGCCTGACTTAAATGCAGCAGACTTAGATGCAGCTACTGAAATGATTAAAGGTACAGCAAGAAGTATGGGAATCGTTATTGAAGATTAATTTGAGATGGGAGACGAAAGTCGTTAGTACCACAAGGAGGTAAAAATGCCTAAGAGAGGTAAAAATTACAGAGCGTCTGCAGAAAAATTTGATAAGGCGCAGTTACATGATGTTTCAGAAGCTATGAATTTAGTAGTTGAAACTTCAAAAGCGAAGTTTGATGAAACAGTTGAAGTTCACATTAGACTTGGCGTAGATGGAAGACACGCTGACCAGCAGGTTAGAGGTGCAATAGTTCTTCCTCACGGAACAGGAAAAAGCAAAAAAGTATTAGTATTTGCTAAAGGCCCAAAAGCAGCAGAAGCAGAAGCAGCAGGAGCTGATTTTGTTGGAGCTGAAGAAATGGCTCAAAAAATTCAAACTGAAAACTGGTTTGATTTTGATGTAGTAGTAGCTACACCAGATATGATGGGTGTTGTTGGTAGATTAGGTAAAGTATTAGGACCAAAGGGATTAATGCCTAACCCTAAATCAGGTACAGTTACAATGGATGTAACAAAAGCTTTACAAGAAATTAAAGCTGGTAAAGTTGAGTACCGTCTTGATAAAACAAACATTATCCATACACCAATTGGAAAGAGTTCATTTGGAGCTGAAAAATTAGAAGAAAACTTCAAAGCTTTACTTGAAGCAGTTGTAAAGGCAAAACCTGCAGCAGCTAAAGGACAGTATTTAAGAAGTGTTACAGTGGCATCTACTATGGGCCCTGGAATCAAAATTAATCCAGCTATTCTTGGCTAATCCAATTGAAAAACTGAATTAGGAACTAAACCGTAGACAGCGAGGGCTAAAAGCTTAAAACATAACCTCGCCGAGGTACAATATATAAATTGTATTAACCTCGTCTACAAGTGGATGAGGTTATTTTATTGAGTACCAAACTCGAAAATCACCATAACGTGATTTTAGAAAGGAGAAATAATATTATGTCAATCGAAGCACAACAGCAAAAACAAGCTATAATCGATGAAATAAAAGGCAAATTAGAAAATGCTCAGTCAGCAGTTGTAATAGACTATATGGGAATTACCGTTGCACAGGCTGATGCAATGAGAAAAAAGCTTCGTGAGGGAAACGTTGACTACACAGTTTACAAAAATACTCTTGTAAAGAGAGCTATTGAAGGAACTGAGTTCGCAGGTCTTGCAGAGGTTCTTGATGGACCAAGCGCTGTTGCTATCAGTAATGAAGACGCAACTGCTCCAGCAAGAATCCTAAACGAAATCATAAAAGACTACAAAAAAATGGAATTCAAAGCAGGTGTTGTTGAAGGAACTTACTTCGACAAGTCTGGAATTGAAACTATTGCTAACATCCCTTCAAGAGATGTATTAATTGCAAAATTCATGGGAAGCATTCAGTCACCAGTATCAAAAGCTGTTAGAACTTTCCAGGCTATTGCAGATGCAAAAGCTGAATAATCGTTACTATGCCTTTAGGCAACAAAACATTAAATAGAAATTAAGAAAAATATAAAGGAGAATTAAAATGAATAAAGATCAAATTATCGAAGCTATAAAAGCTATGACAGTTTTAGAATTAAATGAATTAGTTAAA
>JAWRJF010000016.1:0-8758 GCA_040307645.1 Anaerovoracaceae bacterium
AAGAGATATCCTTAATGAGAATGGATATCTGCCGTATTATCTCTATAGGCAAAAACATATGGCAGGAGCTTTTGAAAATACAGGATACTCAAAGAATGGAACAGATTGCATATATAATGTACGAATTATGGAAGAGCACCAGACAATTATTGCCTTAGGTGCGGGAGCCATCACTAAAGCTTATTATCCAAGTGAGGATAGGCTTGAAAGAGTACCTAATGTAACCAATTATGAACATTACATTTCAAGAATTTATGAAATGTTAGATAGAAAAGAACAAAATTTATTCAGGAGGTAAAAAATATGTTAACAAACGCACCAAAAGGCACTAAAGATGTTTTACCATCACAGGTCTATAAGTGGCATTACGTTGAACAAAAGTTTGCTGAAATATGTGATAGATATGGATTTAAAGAAATTAGAACTCCTAGTTTTGAACATACAGAGCTTTTTACAAGGGGAGTAGGTGATACTACAGATATAGTTCAGAAAGAAATGTATACTTTCAATGATCACGGAAATAGGAGCATCACTCTAAAACCAGAAGGAACTTCTCCTTCCGTAAGAGCTTTTGTAGAACATAAGCAATATGCTGAAGTACAGCCTATGAAATATTATTATGATATTCCATGTTTTAGATATGAAAAACCACAATCCGGAAGATTGAGAGAGTTTCACCAGTTTGGTATAGAGGTTTTTGGAACTCCTAACATGCTTGCCGATGCTGAAGTTATTTGTCTAGCTAACGATTTCCTCGAGGAAATGGGAATAACTGAAGTTGAACTTAGAATTAATAGCGTGGGATGCCCTGTTTGCAGAAAAAAACACAGAGAAGCCTTGAAAAAATTCTTAGAACCTAAATACGATAAACTGTGTAACACTTGTAAAGATAGATATGAAAGAAACCCAATGAGAATTATTGACTGTAAATCTGAGATTTGTCAAGACTTAGTTTTGGGAGCACCGATGATGATTGATTACTTATGCGATGATTGCAGAACTGCATTCGAGGAAGTTCAGAAAAATTTAAGTGCAATGGAAATAAAATATAAGGTTGATCCAACAATTGTGCGTGGCCTAGATTACTACACAAAAACAGCTTTTGAGTTTGTAACAACTAAAATTGGTGCCCAAGGAACCGTTTGTGGCGGAGGACGTTATGACCACCTTATTGAAGAACTTGGTGGACCTCCAATCCCAGGTGTTGGTTTCGGTCTAGGAATCGAGAGACTACTTATGCTTATGGAAGCAAATGGAGTGAAAATTCCGCAGCCAGAACCTGTAAATGCTTTCATTGCAGTAATGGGAGATGAAGCTAAAGCCTTTGGACTTAAGCTTTTAAGGGCCTTAAGAAAAAACGGTATAAAAGCTGAAATGGATACCCTTGCTAGAAACATTAAGGGACAATTTAAGTATGCTGATAGACTCAATGCGAAATATACTGTAGTTATTGGTGACAATGAAATAGCTGAAGGTATTGTTTCAATAAAAGAAATGTCCACATCTCAACAGAGAGAAGTTAAAATTGAAAATCTATTAGAAGAATTATCAAAATAGGAGAGAGATTATTATAATGACTAAATTATTAAAAAGAACCCACATGTGTGGAGTTCTAAACACAAATAATATAGATGAAGAAGTTGTATTAAATGGTTGGGTACAGAAAAGAAGAAATCTTGGTGGACTTATTTTCGTTGACCTTAGAGATAAAACAGGCATTGTACAAGTTACCTTTGATGACAAAATCCCAGAAGAACTTTTTAATAAGGCAGATATGCTAAGAAGTGAATATGTTATTGGGGTTAGAGGTATAGTAAAAGAAAGAACCGCTAAAAATTCAAATCTTGCTACAGGTGAAATAGAAGTTTTTGCTAGTGACTTAGTAATATATTCGGAATCCGAGACACCGCCAATATACATTAAGGATGATGATAATGTTGATGATAACCTAAGATTAAAATATAGATATCTTGACCTCAGAAAAAATAAAATGCAAAAAAATCTTACATTCAGACATAATATAACTAAATGTGCAAGAGAATATTTTGATGAATGTGGATTTACTGAAGTAGAAACACCTATGCTTATTAAACCTACTCCTGAAGGGGCTAGAGATTATTTGGTTCCAAGTAGAGTCAATCAAGGTCATTTTTATGCATTACCACAGTCACCACAGATGTTTAAGCAACTTTTAATGGTTGGTGGAACTGATAGATATATGCAAATTGTTAAATGCTTTAGAGATGAAGACCTTAGAGCTGATAGGCAACCGGAGTTTACTCAAATAGACCTGGAAATGTCCTTCGTAGATGTGGATGACGTAATAAGTGTTCAAGAAGGATTTTTAAAGAAACTATTTAAAGATGTGATGGATATGGATATTGAAACTCCATTCCCTAGAATTAAATATGATGAAGCTATGGAGAGATATGGATCAGATAAGCCTGATACGAGATTTGGATTTGAACTTAAATGTTTAAATGAAACAGTAAGCGGAACTGAATTTAAAGTTTTCGCAGATGCGCTTGATAAGGGCGGAGATGTTAGAGGAATCTGTATTGATGGTGGTTCTGATAAATTTAGCAGAAAGGATCTTGATAAGTTAATTGATGCCACTAAGCATTATGGAGCAAAAGGTGTTGTATGGCTTAGAGTACTTGAAAATGAAATCAATTCATCTGTAAACAAATTTTTTAGCCAGGAAGAGCTTAAAAACATAGCAGATGTTTTTTCTGCTAAAGAAAATGATCTTATTCTAATAGTTGCTGACAAATCAAAGGTCGTATTTGATAGCTTAGGTTTTTTAAGAAGACATATTGCAGGTAAATTAGGGCTTTTAGATGATTCACAATATAATTTCCTTTGGGTAGTAGATTTTCCTATGTTTGAAAAAGACGATGAAACCGGTGAAATGAAAGCAATGCATCATCCTTTCACTCATCCTAAGGAAGAGGATATTGCGCTTCTTGACACTGAACCTGAGAAAGCAAAGGCAGATGCATATGATATTGTATTAAACGGTGTTGAACTTGGAGGCGGAAGCATAAGAATTCATGACAAGGATCTCCAAGCAAAAATGTTTAATGTCCTAGGACTATCTGATGAAGAGTGTAACGACAAGTTTGGATTTCTTATCGAAGCCTTTAAGTATGGAACACCACCGCATGGTGGTCTAGCATATGGTCTTGATAGACTTGTAATGTTACTATCAGGGGAACCTAGCATTAGAGAGGTTATTGCATTCCCCAAAAATCAAAATGCACAGTGCATGGTTAGTGAAGCACCCGGAGTTGCTGCTGAAGAACAACTTACAGAGTTAGGAATTAAATTGGATATAGAAACAACAGATAATGAGTAATATTGGAATTTTAGGGGGATCCTTTGATCCCCTCCACAATGGACATATGGCTTTGGCACAGGCCGCCATTGATACCTGTAAAATAAATAAGATAATTTTCTTGCCAGCAAGAATTCAACCATTTAAAATAGGAAGAGAGATGGCAGGACGTGAGGATAGAATAAATATGATAAAAATCGCAATTGAAGGCTATCCTGAATTTGAACTTTCTAGAAAAGAGATTGACGATAACCATATATCGTACACTTATAACACTCTAAGAAAATTTAAAAAAATATACCCGGACGATCAATTGTTTTTTATAGTAGGTACAGATTCTTTTCTAAGTCTTGATAAATGGTACAATGGAATTCCTTTATTAAGAGAGTTTTCGTTTATCCTTGGAGACAGACCAGGATACAGAGAAGAAGAGAAAATCCAAAAATTAAGATACTATAGAGAAATGTATGGAACTGATATTATTCTTTTAAAAAATGAAATGTTAGATATTTCTTCTACAGAAATAAAAGATAATATAAAAAATAATATTGACATTTCACATCTTGTGCCACCTAATGTAGAAAGGTATATATATGAACACAGACTCTATCAGGGAATATATAGATAAAAATTTTTCTCAAAAAAGAAAAGAACATACAGAAGGTGTAGTGAAAACAGCTACAGAACTGGCAAGAATATATGGAGAAGATGAAGAAAAAGCTGAAATTGCAGCTCTTTTCCATGATATGTTTAGAGGCAGCTCTGAGAGTGTATTAAATTACTACGTTAAACACTTAAATTTAGACCCAAAATATATTGACAATTGTAATTTGGCCCATGGTAAAATAGCAGCTGTAATTATGGAAAGAGATTATGGAATTAAAGATAAAGACATAATAAATGCAGTAAGTTATCACACCACAGGTAGAGCCGGAATGTCTAAGTTAGAAAAAATTATTTATATAGCAGATGCAATTGAGCCGGGAAGAAACTACCCCGGAGTGTTGGAACTGAGAAAATTAGCGTATGAAAACCTTGACAAAGCTTGCGAGGAATCATTAAAGCATACAATAGAATTTGTTGAAAGTAAGGGACAATATTTAGATATAGATACATTACTTGCTAGAGACTATTTAGAAAAAAGGAGAAAATAAATGGACAATAAAGATTTTGCTATATTAGCAGCACGCGTCCTCCTTGGCAAGAAGGCTGAGGATGTAGAAATAATTGATGTAAGAGAAAAAGCTTCTTTTGCAGACTTTTTTGTTATAGCTTCTGGTAATTCAGAAAGACAGATTAATACTTTAGTAGATGAAGTAGAAGATAAGTTTGCAGAACAAGGATTGTTAGTAAAAAATATAGAGGGGAAACAAACTTCAGGATGGATTTTAATGGATTTTGGAGATATTATTGTCAATGTATTTACAAAAGAAATGCGAGATAAATATAATATCGAAAAAGTTTGGGGAGACTGCAAATTTATTGAAATAGAGGAGTAAATTGTACAATGAAAGAAAGATATGAGTTTTCTAATATAGAACAGAAATGGCAAAAATTTTGGAAAGAAAATAAAAGTTTTAAAACAGTAGAAGATGAAGATAAAGAAAAATACTATGTATTGGAAATGTTTCCATATCCATCAGGTAAACTTCACATGGGACATGTAAGAAACTATTCAATTGGAGACGTAATCGCTAGATTTAAGAAGATGGCTGGTTTTAATGTGCTTCATCCAATGGGATGGGATTCTTTTGGTTTACCAGCAGAAAATGCTGCAATAAAAAATGGGGTTGAACCTAGTAAATGGACCATTTCAAATATAGAAGAAATGAAATATCAGCTAGATCAATTAGGATTGTCTTATGACTGGGATAGAGAGTTTGCTACATGTAAGCCTGATTATTACAAGTGGATGCAATGGATCTTTATACAGTTTTATAAAAAAGGTCTTGCATATAAAAAAGAGAACCCAGTAAACTGGTGTCCTGATTGTCAAACTGTTTTAGCTAACGAACAGGTTGTTGATGGATGCTGCGAAAGATGTAAAAGTCCAGTTGGAAAGAAAAATTTATCACAGTGGTACTTTAAAATTACTGATTATGCCGATAGACTTTTAGATAATTTAGACAAACTAGATGGATGGCCTAATAAGGTAAAAGTAATGCAAAAAAACTGGATAGGCAAATCAGTTGGAGCTGAAATTAACTTTAAAATTGACAATACAGATTTAGATTTAAAAGTATTTACTACTAGAGCAGATACTTTATATGGGGTTACCTATATGGTTCTTGCACCAGAACATCCTTATGTAAATCAGCTAGTTAAAGGAACAGAGTATGAAAAAACTGTACAGGAATATCTTGATAAAGTTCAGCATATGAGCGATATTGAAAGAACTTCAACTACTAATGAAAAAACAGGCGTATTCATTGGTCACTATGGAGTAAACCCTGTTAATGGTAAAAAAGTTCCTATTTATATTTCCGATTATGTATTAATGGGATATGGTACTGGGGCTATTATGGCTGTACCTGCTCATGATGAGAGAGACTTTGAGTTTGCAAAGAAATTCAATTTAGAAATAATACCTGTAGTTGATTCAAAAGATCCAGAAATTGATATCAATAATTTGAATAAAGCATTTGTTGCTGAAGGAACAATGATTAATTCAGGTAATCTAAATGGAATGAACAATAAAGAATCTATCAAAGTAATGATAGATTCTTTGGAAGAAAAGGAAATTGGTAAAAAGACAGTTAATTATCGTTTAAGAGATTGGTTAATTTCTAGACAAAGATATTGGGGAACACCTATACCTATGATTTACTGTGACGATTGTGGTTGGGTTCCAGAAAAAGAAGAGAACTTACCTGTTTTATTACCTACTGATGTTGAATTTACAGGTAAAGGTGAATCTCCGTTAACTACATCTAAATCTTTTGCTCAAGTAACATGTCCTGTTTGTGGTAAAAAAGCAAGAAGAGAAATGGATACCATGGATACTTTCCTTGATTCCTCATGGTATTTCTTAAGATATTGTGACCCAAAAAATGATAAAGAAGCATTTAATTTTGATAAAGTAAAATATTGGATGGATGTTGATCAGTATATTGGAGGAGTAGAACACGCTATTCTTCACTTAATGTATTCAAGATTTTTCCAAATGGCACTTTATGATTTAGGCTTAGTATCTACTGAAGAACCATTCAAAAACTTATTAACTCAGGGAATGGTAAATAAAGATGGAAAGAAAATGAGTAAATCTGTGGGTAATGTAGTAAGTCCTGAAGAAATAATTAAAAAGTATGGTGGCGACACTGCAAGATTATTCATTCTTTTTGCTGCACCGCCAGAAAGAGAGTTAGATTGGTCAGATGCAGGAGTAGAAGGAAGTTTTAGATTCCTAAATAGAGTATATAGGTTAGTCTTTGAATTTAAAGAAAAATTCCCAGTAACTCCTGAAAAATTTGTTGTTAATTCTCCAGAAGATAAAGAATTAAATTATGTGTTAAATACCACTATTAAAAAAGTTAGCGAAGATGTAGGTGGAAGGTTCAGTTTCAATACTGCAATTAGTTCCATCATGGAATTAGTAAACGAAATATATAAGTATAAAGAATTAGAAAACATCAATGTTGGTTTACTTGGAAAAGCAATTAATGACTTAGTATTGATATTATCACCATTTACTCCACATATTTGTGAAGAGATGTGGCAGCATTTAGGTCACAATGAATCTATTTCAACAAAGTTGTGGCCTGTTTATGATGAAAATGCACTTGTTAGAGATACTATTGAAATAGTAGTCCAAATAAATGGAAAAGTTAAAGAAAAGTTAAATGTTGCAAATAATCTTAACAAAGAAGAATTAGAAAAAACCGCATTAGAAGAAGATAAGGTTAAACAATTAATCGAAGGTAAGAATGTTGTTAAGATTATTGCAGTTCCAAATAAACTTCTAAACATTGTTGTAAAGTAGAAGGTTATAGGATATGAGAGAAAAAGAAAAAGAAAAAAAAGAAAAAGATATTGAAAACAAAATTATGACTAAGCCTCCTTCAAGGAGGCCGTCTAAGAAAAAGCCAGAGGGACTTAAAGTCATCCCTCTCGGCGGCTTAAACGAAATAGGAAAAAATATGACTTTACTTGAATATAAGGATGAAATACTAATTATTGACTGTGGGCTATCATTCCCAGAGGATGAGATGTTTGGTATTGATATAGTCATTCCTGATTTTAGCTATCTTGCGAAGAATTCAGATAAAATAATAGGAATGTTTATTACTCATGGACATGAAGACCACATTGGTGGAATCCCTTATTTATTAAAGGAATTAAATGTTCCGATTTATGGTACTAGACTGACTTTAGGACTGGTTGGAAACAAGTTGAAAGAACATTGTTTGACTGCTAACCTTAATATTGTTAAGCCTGGACAAAAAATTAAACTTGGATCTTTTAATATTGAGGCAATAAGAACTACTCACTCAATTGCAGATGCAATTTGCTTGGCAATTGACACTCCAGTAGGGCTAGTATTTCATACTGGAGATTTTAAGATTGACTATACGCCAATTGACGGTGAACCAATTGATTTCACTAAACTTGCTGAAATTAGCAGGAGAGGTGTAACATTAATGCTTGCTGACAGTACTAATGCTCTAAGGCCGGGGTTCACTTCTTCTGAAAAAGCTGTTGGACAAACTCTTGACAATATTTTTAGAGATTCTGAAAGTAGAATAATAATTGCTACTTTCTCTTCTAATGTCCACAGAGTTCAAAGAATAGTTGATATAGCAGCTTCCTATGGACGAAAGGTTGCTGTATCTGGTCGTAGCATGGAAAATGTTGTTGCTCTTGCAGTAGAATTAGGTTACCTAAATATCCCAGCAAATACATTAGTTGATGTTAAAAAAATCAAGAATATTCCTGATAAAGAGCTGGTTATTATTACTACAGGTAGTCAGGGTGAACCTATGTCTGCATTGTCAAGAATGGCAACAAATGATCACAAAACTGTTAAACTAAAAAAAGGTGATATGGTAATATTTTCATCTTCACCGGTACCAGGCAATGAAAAAACTGTTACAAATGTTGTAAATAAATTATTTGAAAAAGGAATAAATGTTATTTACAATGATATTGCTGATATACATGTTTCAGGTCATGCTTGCCAGGAAGAACTTAAATTAATGCATTCAATAATGAAACCAAAATATTTTATGCCAGTTCATGGAGAGTATAGACATTTAATCAGCCATGCTCATTTAGCAGAATCTCTGGGAATGAAGAGCAATAATATTTTCATTTTGGAAAATGGTGACCAACTTACACTTACAAAAAGGAATGCTGAGTTAAAGACAAATGTTGTTAGCAGCGATGCTGTTTTAGTAGACGGACTTGGCGTTGGAGATGTAGGTA
>JAWRJF010000017.1:0-21549 GCA_040307645.1 Anaerovoracaceae bacterium
GAAAATCACTAAGAACAAGCAATATTATTGAACGTCTAAATCGTGAAATACGAAGGAGAGAACAAGTAATTCAAATATTTCCAAATGCAGCTTCTGCAATACGTTTAATAAGTTCAGTAATCATTGATAAACAAACAGACATAAAAAATAAAATATTAAGATTAAAAAGTGCATAAACCAACTTGCATTTTAACTGAGATGAATTTACACACAATTCAGGACTTGACTACTTAAAAGAGTGTATTAACGATGTTTTGGAGGACTTTAAGCCTCTATTGGAAGAAAAGAATTTTAGCGTACATGCAGAGAACATACATGGAACAATTTATACAGATTATCGTAGCTTTGAATTCATCCTATCTCAGATAATTGCTAATGCAGTGAAATATAGCACAGAAAATCCGGAACTTTGTATTTCAATGAGAAAAGATGATACGGGGAATGTTTTATTTATTGCAGATAATGGTTGCGGAGTGAAAGCTTGTGATCTGTCACATATTTTTGAAAAAGGATTTACAGGAGATTCTGGAGATACGAGAAAAAAATCAACAGGAATGGGATTGTATCTTGTAAAACAACTAGCAGATGATTTAAATATAGATATTGAAATCAAGTCAGATTGGATGAAAGGCTGTGAAGTTGCACTTTATATTTAAGGATATATCAATTATAGAATAGTATCACCATTGATACTGTTTTGATACTAAAATACTCTAAAACCACAAAAATAGGTATAAAAACACTTGGTTTTAGAAACTTAATAGATACTGATGACACATAAAAGAAACAAATATGATATGGTAATTATTGAGTTGGAGTAACATGACTTCAACGCAAAATCTCAAATTAACCACCATTGCAGACAACTTCTTATTTGTACCAATTTAGATTAACGTAGGAACTTTAGGCTACTAAATCCAAAATATGGGGTACAGTTTAAATAGGGAAAAATAAAGGAAGTTAACTGCAACATGCTGTTGATTAATTCCTTTTATTTACAATTATTTAATAAACTTATTGTTGAATAATTAAATTAAAAGGGGTATCATTATATTTAATAAAAAGGCAAAATCGTTGTAAAGCGGTGACGCAAAGCTATAGGGCCTTAAATAATTCCTTGAGGTAGCCAGTTGCATTGTTTATAAGATTCTTCTTTTAATAATCAGCAAATGCGAGCTGGCGATACTGCATCTTATAACTTTAAAATTTTTTAATGCGGGATACTCTAGTCACTTTCTGGTAATTCAAAAAGGAGAATTTGATATTATTATTAGTGAAAGAGAGGAAAGAGTTATGAAGCACATTAAAAAGCGATTGCTAAGTGTCCTGCTTTGCATTATCGTTGTTGCCGGTACTTTTGCCCCTACAAATGCAATTGCGGAAAGTGGTAGTGAGCTAAGTTCATCGGAAGATCAGATAGGAGATTACTTTGAAGCAGACAGCGATAATGGTAGCTTGGGTAATGAGCCGAAACTTAGCGCAGAAAAAACATCTAAAAGTTATGCCGATGGTTGGGTATTAACAAATAAAACAATCACACCTTGCGAAGAAGAAAATGAGTTTCTAATTACGCTTGATGTTCGCACCAAAGAAGAAATTAAGGAGGTTAATCTTTCTGAGGATGCAGCAACTGTAATTGTACTTGATTTATCGGGCAGCATGAAAACTGATAATAGGATTGGAGCTGCAAGGTCTGCAGCTAAGGAATTTGTCAATAGTTTTAAAACAGAAAATTCAAGTGTAAAGCGAAAAATTGCAGTGGTAGGCTTTAGTGGAAATAAAAAAGAAATAGAAGCAGCAAGAACATATCAGGATTGGACTGATGTTACTGATGATTCCATCGGAACCATTTCAACAAGTATAGATGAAATGATAGCTGATGGTGGAACGTGCTTGCAAGCGGGCTTAATACTTGCAAAGAACTTGTTGAATGATGGAGAGATTAAGGACATTGCAAACAAAAATATCGTTGTTTTAACGGATGGTAAACCGACATTCCATCTTTCTCTTGAAGATAGTGCTTATACAGCAACAGATGTTATCTTAAGTTCTGAAATTAAAGGAACTGGTAACCAAACAGAGCATGATACGCATATAAAAACAGAAAAAACAGCTAAATCTATATTGAATTCTGGTATTAATGTCTATAGCGTTTTCTTAGGTACAGAAACGGTGGAGTGTATCGGAAATCCTAAAGGGGAAGATATAGTACGATATGAAGATCGGTGTAGTTTAAATAAACCCGGTGCCGATTGGATGAGAGAAGACTGCGGATTTATCACCTATGCTGCTAAAGATGCTAATAAATTAGAGGGTATATTCAAGGAAATTTCCGAATTGATACAGCTACAAGCAACAGCGTGGATAGCAGATGATCCTATTGGTGTGATGTTTGAATTTGACGGTTTCGTGATTGAACCTGAAGAACAAAATCAATACTTCTATAATTCAGATAGCAAAAAAATAACTTGGAACTTGCGCCTGTGTGAGCCTGTTAAAGAGAAAGATTACAGCAAATACACCTTGACTTATAAGATAAAATTGAATACTTTGGCTGATCACTATAAGTCAGAAACTTACTATCCGACTAATGGGGTTACGTCCGTTACATATTTTATTGAACAAACTGAGCAAGATATTACTTCTAAAATTGAAAGTGGAACCGCATATTTCAATGTGCCGTCTGCAAAAGGATATGCGGTAGACATTTCCTTTACAAAGGTAAATGAAGATGGCACTATGCAGCTTACCGGAGCAGCCTTTAAATTGAGTTGCGGTAATTGGATAATGACTGATACATCCGATACAGATGGCATGGTGGAGTTTAATGATGTTCCGTCAGGTCATGAATACACTTTAGAGGAAATTACTGCACCAGATGGGTATGAAAAGGCAGATAATATTATAATACCTGTTGCATTTGGAGTTGCTTCTGGGATTACGGAAGGAATAATTAAGAACCATCCGATTAGCACATCTGTAAATGTAAAAAAAGTTTGGAATGATAATAATGACCAAGACGGCAAGCGTCCTGACAGAGTTACAGTTAAATTGCTGGCAAATGGTAAAGAGGTAGATGGAAAAATACTCACATTAAGTAGTGCAAACGAATGGAAGGGTAGTTTTACAGGACTTCCATTGATGAATGAAGGAAGAGTAATTACCTATTTTATTGAGGAGGAGGCTGTTGAAGGGTACACTACTACAATTAGCGAAAACAATAATTCTTTCGTTATAACTAACACCCACTCTCCAGAAACCATTTCAGTCAGCGGAAGCAAAATTTGGGATGATGATAATAATCGAGATGGAAAGAGACCTGAAAGCATTACCATCAATTTGCTTAAAAATGGCGAGGTAACAGCTGTCAAAGAGGTGACATCAAAGGATAGCTGGAGTTGGACATTTGCTTATTTGCCTAAGTATGAAGCTGGCAAGGAAATTGTCTACAGCATCTCGGAAAATACAGTTGAAGGGTACACCCCTGAAATTAACGGGTACAATATTAAAAATACCTACACCCCAGGTAAAACAAGCGTTTCTGTTACAAAGAACTGGCAGGATGAAAACAATAAGGATGGTATAAGACCAAATGAGATTAAAGTTTATCTTTTAGCAAATGGTGAGGCAGTAAAGGATAAAAACCTCATATTAAATGGCGGTAACAAGTGGATAGATTATTTTACAGATTTGCCTGTGTATCAAAACGGTAAGAAAATTTCTTATACTGTTGACGAAGAAAATGTAGATGGTTATTCTAAGACAATCAGCGGTGATGCGATAAGTGGATTTACCATTACCAACACTCATACACCAAAGGTTAATCCTCCTCTTTCACCAATACCTCCTGCTCCAATCTATTACACAGTGACCTATAATGACGGTGTAGACGGAGAAGTTGTATTTGCAGATCAGGTAAATAGCGGTCTTGTATTCTATACACTGACACCTGGATTTAATGGCACTCCGATAAGAGAAGGCTATGTGTTTAAAGGATGGAGCCCTGTAGTAGCTGATCGCGTAACTGAAGATGCATATTATCATGCAATATGGGAGAAAGTGGATGAAAGCGAGTCGATTCCACAGGACGAAAACCTGGATGGCGGTAAAGATCCAAAAGAACCCGTAGAATCGATAGACCCATCCAAACCTTTTAATGTAGATAAGGGCTTGCTCCAAGAAAATAGTGATATTCCTAATACTGGCGACCAGACGCCACTGGCAACCATGATAGGTCTGCTTATTGCTTCTGCCGGAGCCCTTGGCGCTTTATGTATCAAAAAAAGAAAAAGCAACTAAACTTATAAGTAAATAATGGGGTAACCAAATTTTAGTGGGGTTTCCCAAAGTTCCATGGGGTTATTCCGTGGGGTTTATAGCAAAAAAACAAAAATAGTGATCATTTACTTGGTCACTATTTTTCGTGCTTTTTATAGGGCCCGCTTTTTATTTTTGTTTTCTTCTGGAAATCGTTTTGCTGCGTGGCACTGCCAAGATTGGAACATTATCACGTAAAGAAAAAAGCAGTCTGTTTTTAGCGCGTGCAAAGTTATCATATATCCTAGCTGTACGTTTCATATCCTTAGGGCTGCGATTAAAAGGATGTATGACTTCCTTTTCTTTGGCTTTTTTGGTGACTTCATCTCTCATACGAAAACCCTTCTGCATCACTTTGAGATAATTCATAATTTTTGTTTCTAAATTCTGAATTACATGAAACGAATTAACAATAGCTATGGCATATGGAAAGTATTTATCTACGAAAGCAATATATGGATTATACATATCACATATTAAATATTTTACATTGCTTTATTCAAAAGGCAAATAATCTTTATTTACATGAAGTGAGGTAGAATTATTTTTCAAGACATTATCTTTTAGCGTACGAATATCGAGTTCGTATTTTGGACTTATGTCAATTTAGTAGACACATTTTCTCGAACATTTTTTATGCAACCCTCTTAGATGTATCTTTTTATTCTTGTGGAGTGATATAACCTAAGGACCTGTGTATTCTTTCTCTGTTATACTATGACTCTATATATTCAATTATTGCTAGTCTAGCAACCTCAAAAACAAAGGCATTAGCACATCGCTTAATTCAATCTTTTGTGCCGGAAGAAGTCAGTTTTGAAGAAGCATATCAAGTAGGAACTGAACTTTGCGAAAAGATTTTAGAGGGCAAATATGAGTATATATTAGCTACCCACATAGATAAAGACCATATCCACAAACACATCATATCTAATTCCATAGATGCTGATGAGGGAAAAGTGTATCACTCTTACTATGGCTCGTATATGAATATCAGAAGTCAAAGCGATAGGCTTTTCAAGGAACATAATTTATCTGTGATAAATCAGGAAACACAGAAGGAAACCGATGGTTATGAAATTAAGTTTGGCAAACACATTGCCTTCAGAGGAAAAAATTAGCAGAGATTTATCAGAGCAAAGACTGTAGGCGTTAATTATAATGAAGAAAGAAGCAAAGATAGAATTCTAAATAAAGGCAGAGAGCTTGGCAATATCATCGACATTAAAAACAACGAAAAAGCTAAGTCAAGCAAAGAATATGAGCGTTGGGCTACAAAACATAATATGATAACCGTAGCTGAGACTTTGATTTCTATTCATGATAAAGGAAGTTGTTAAGCATATTCAAATCTGTATCAGCAAAAGGGAACATTACGAGGGGTACTGTAAAAATCCCAATGATAGAATTCCCTTGACAGTTCTTCTACAAAGGAGTATTGTTAAAGTATGAAATTAAATACAAAGTTAAAGAGCAGAGCTAACGGAAGTCGGGTGAGAGTCCCGTACTATACTAAGTAACCGTAATGCCAAGAATCTGAACAATATTGATTGTTTGGGTTCAGGGAACAAGTCGGGAGACGAGCTATGACTCTGATGAACCAATCTATAGGTGGCGGGGCATCGCAGATAAGAGCGACAGGAACTCTACATATCATATTATATAGATGTGATATGTGCCTGTTCTACTTACCGGCTTTAGATGACACAGAGAAGAAGTGATATTTCAACTCCGAGTTTGTGTTAAAAACAGTGTATTAGCGAGCAGGCTACCTAACGGCAGCCTGCTTTTTGTATTTCTAAACAAATAAAAAAGTGTTAGTTGCGTTTATTAAGAGCTGGGTTTAATAGATATATATACATATATCAATAAGGAGGTGAGAACCGATGAGGAGCTAATAGTTCCGTCAGGCAGAAACGGAGGGTAAAAATAACAAGGATATATTTATATCCTAAGATTCTGCCATTAAGTAGAATCCTACTTTCTTCGCATTGTCCGCAGAGGGAAGTAGAGAAGTCGAAAGCGGACAAAAAAGGAGTACGTTATGAAAAATGTGAAATTCCTAAACAAGACCCTTGCAGTTGCAATGGCACTCGTAATGGTCTTTGCCATGAGTACAAGTGCATTTGCTGTAACAGGAATACCGGGTAATAACGGTCAATATTTGGAAGGTGATGCGATACCGCCTGATGCAAATAATTCAGACTGTGCATCACATCTTATGACACAGCCTGTTGCAGCAGACTCAATAAATGTTACTCTGGTTGTGGAAGCAGGAGATGCGATTTCAAACTTCTCGTTGATGTCGAATACTAGATTTAGAAAAGAAATACAGGTAACGTTGACTAATCCTACGCCAAAGAACTTTACCGTGTATGATGCAGTTGTAAAGGCAAATACGATGACATCGACTACGGGGCTTTCTTTTGGATTATCAGGGTCGTATGTTAATTCTATTAGTCATTCGGGAAATACGTGGACAGCTGGTCAGCTCGGCTTTGATGGCTGGGTATTCAGGGTAAATGATAAATTCCCTGTTCAACCGACGAGTGATGGTGTAGGATACGAAGGAACTTCAATTACTCAAACCCAAATAAGTAATAACGATGTTATACATTGGTTTTATGACTTTCCATCACAGTTAGATCCTGATACTCCGAGCTGTGCTGCTGATTTTGTGCGTGCTAAAAAAGTAAGTTCAAGCGCTAATCAACTTACAATTCAGATGCAGGGGCATATAACAGATATTGCACCAGTATCGCCATACATAATGAGCATAGATAATTATAATAATTTAGGGGCAGGCGTAGCTGTGGGACTTTACAGCACATCAAATTTAAACACCGCACTTGCAACAGCAACAACTAATTCTTCCGGGCAAGTAACATTTAGCGGGAACTTTAATATCGGTGATACCTACATAGTAAAAAGCACAAGTACATATTACTACTGCCCGAACCCTAACTGGTCGTGGCTAGTTGATGAAGCGTATTTCAGACTTACAGGGGCGTATAGCAGAATTGTTATATAGGATAAGCAGAAATGTTTTTTAAGTGTGCTCTGCCTTTTTAGGCAGAGCACATATTAACGATATAGTGAAAAGGAAGGAGAAAATATACAACTATGGCTAAATGTAATAACAGGATAAATAAGACTGTCGCTTTGATCCTATTATTTATTTTGCTTCTTACTTCCACTTACAAAATAGACACGGTCTACGGAGAAGAGGTGGAAAAGTCAAACGCTATTTCTATTGTAGAGGATTTTTCTAACATACAAGGTGCAGCAGGTCAGAGTTTTGATAGCATAGAAGTAATAGGTGCAACAGTTGTTAGTTCTAACGTAACAAAGACAAAGAAAATATATGAAAACGGGACTGTTAAGGACGAATATAACGATATGTCGGTAGATATTATGCTGCCTTCGGATGTTCCTGATGATAGTGAGTTGATATTAAAATTCAATTTTACAAGAAACGGAGCTTCCCCACATATTTCTCAAAAAAGCGTCAGAAATGGACTGACAGGGTCACCTCTTGTCATTATGAACAGCATTTTTAAAAGTGCTCTAAAAGATGATGAACTTAAACTAAAAATCGTAGGAGGAAAAGCTGAAGCTAAGGTCTATATTTATCCATCGGGAAGAAGTCTTGCAATATGGGGCGGCGAAGAAATCCGCATAAATGTATGCGCGGAGGAGGAAGCAAATAATGACCCGAATAATGACCCGAATAATGATGAGGTTGCTGAAATAAAAATTATATCTCCGCCGACTAAAACCAGCTACAGAAGTGGCGAAAAGTTCTCCAAGCGGGGAATGAAAGTTGTAGCTGTCTTAAATAACAATACAGAAGTACCGGTTGTGGGATATAGCTACAGTCCCCAAAATGAACTATCATATTCCGATAGTGAAATTATAGTTGAATATGCAGGAAAGACTGCAAGACAACCCATAGTAGTGCAATCAACTGCTTTTATTAAGTCAGCAAGTGTTGAAAATGGACAATGGGTGATTGAGAGAGTTCCAATTCCATATAAAGTGATGAATGACCATTCGATTACCTATAACGATACGGAAAACCACCTAGTAACCATGTACGGAGACGAATATGCACGTGTTACTGTTCAAGTTGAGGAAGGTACTAGTGTATATATAGGCGATAAGGAACAAAAAGTTATAAATGGGCTGTGTGATTTAATCTTACCTACGAGCGGAAAATATGAAAGTATTGGTGAATATGATGATGGGAAAGAAACTGAAATAAGTGTTAAGAACGGCAAAGACACCGTAATTTATAAGTTTTATTGTCATAGTCAGAAATATGATGGTATGCCAAATCGTGTGATAGACTATCTTTGTATTGGCTCACAGTATACCAACGGAAGAGGATTAGGTCCGTATGGCTTAGCGGGAGTAGGCACATTGATAGGTGGAATGCATACTGTCGCAGGTGCGCCTTGGCAACCTGTTGCCTCTCTTGGAAATTTCGGGGGCTATATTACATACTACTTTGAAAATCCTATAAAAGACGACCCTAAAAACCCTTATGGAATAGATTTTTTAGCCTATGGCAACTCACATAACGGATCTGCAGAATTTGCCGAGCCGGGGAATGTTCTGGTATCGGAAGACGGCAAGACTTGGTTTACTTTGGCAGGCGCGCTTCATTACGATAAAAATGCGATATGGAATCACGAGGTTACATACTCGAGAAAAGAAAATTCAAGCTTTGCGGAGTATGAAGATGGTCTTGGAAACAGTGGAGAATGTTTCTTCTTCCCTCTAAAAGAGAAATACCCTTTATTTGATTGGAAAGAGGGTATGGAAGATCGAATAACCGTAAAGGGAACAAGGCTGTTTCAGATGGACGATAAAAATCAATATGGCAATACACTACCTCCTTATCCGGGATTCGGTTATGTTGATTGTGGCATAAAGTCCACATCAAATGTGGCTTTTAACCCTTATGAAGCTCATGAGAGAATGTTTTTTAGTGGTAAAACGGACGGTTTTGATTTAGCGTGGGCAGTAGATGAACAAGGTATGCCTGTTACATTGGCAAACGGTATTCACTACGTTAAAGTTCAAACAGCATCGCTGATTGTCAATTCAGCAATAGGAGAGAAATCGACAGAAATTGATATGGTTAGAATAGCAGCTCCAAATGAAGATTCTGTTGGTAAGACTGGGCTACCCGAGTCGATTGAAGTTGATGGAAATAACATTGAGTTATCTGATGCAAAAGACATTTATGACGTTACTGTTAAGGGTATTTTCGAGGTTAAGGTTAATGTAAAAGATGATTGGAATGTGTACATTAACGGCACAAGGGGAAAATACGTAAATTTAAAAGATGCACCGCATGGAATTATAAGGGTAATTGTACAAGAGGGAAAGAAAGAACCAAGAATTTTGTATTTTAATATTAAAGATGATATGCCGGGTAATAAATTTACAGAAGTGACTTTTGACTGCAACTGTACATTCGAATCACCAAGTGTGATTGACGGTAATATGAAAGCAATAAGGTATTATGACGAGTGTACTAAAAATGTCGAGTTTCCTATACCGGAAAGAGAGGGATATAAGTTCTTGGGTTGGTTCTCCGGACAACAAACATATGATAAGTACAACACCAATCTTCCTACAAAACTTTATTTGAAGGCAAGATGGGAGAAAGATAGCCCTACACCGCCTTCAAGCAAAAAAATCAATGTAACTTTCCGCCTTATAGGCGCGACCAAATCTAAGAGAGATATAGACTTAACCGGTGAAAAAGAAGAGTCATATAACGAATCCAAATATGTTACTTGGATTGCTACCAAACCATATCAAATGCCAGAAAATTCAACGGTATATGATTTAACTGTAAAAGCATTAAAAGATGCTGGGATCAGAGAGAAAGGTGCAGATAATGGTTATATAAGCTGTATTTGGGCTCCGACAGAGTTAGGTGGATATGAGCTCTCAGAATTTACCAATGGATTAAGATCCGGATGGATGTACACCATGGATGGAGAACATACTGATGGAATAAAAATTCAAAAGCTTGTAGATAATGCTGAGATCGTTTGGCACTATGTCAATGATTACGCATATGAAGTGCATGATTGGGCAAAATTAGGTGGACCGGGCTATCCTCAACTTGGCACAGGCAAATTCCACAAAAAATGGTTAGAGGCAGAGGACGTGGCACCGCCTATGGTTCCTGCAGCCACAACCAAAGAAGTTACGACTGCCAAAGACGGAAAGGATGAGGTAACTACTGTTAAGACCGAAGTTAAGACCGGCAAGGAAACAGGTACAGGCGGTTCAAGTATAAGTACAGCAACTGTAAGCGTCAAAGATGAGAATGCAACTGAAATGATTAAGCAGGCTAAGGGAAATAAGTCTTCAGAAATCATAATTGATGCTAATGTCGATGAAGCCAATGCTGATAAGGTTAAGGTAGAGCTTCTTAAGAAGGTTGCGGATAGTATAATAAAAGACACTATGGCAGACTTAACTATAAGGCTCCCTGAATCTGAGGTTACAATAAGTCAGGCAGCCCTAAAAGAGATAACATCACAGGCTAAGGACAACAAAATAACTATCGAAGTTGAAAAGGTTAAGAACCCTACGGAGGAGCAGAAAAAATTTGCAGGGGATAACGCAGAAATATTTGCCTTGACCGTTAAATCGGGTGATACCGTAATTCATAGCTTCGGAGCAGGCAAGGTAACCGTAAGGAAGCTTATACCTGATAAACTTAAAGATAAGAAAGTAGCTGCGGTATATATCAACGAAAAGGGCGAGATGGAAGTAATGAACGGTAAAAAAGTGACCGTAGGCAATAAGATCTACTATGAGTTCATCACATCTCACTTCTCCGACTTTGCACTCGTTGATGCCGATGAAGCCGGAATCAAAGTTGTGGATACTTTGACAGCAGACGAGGTCAAGTCGATAGTTAAGGATATGAAGCTAAAAGTTACTACCAAGGCTCTCAAGAAGTCAATTAGAGTAAACATTAAAGCTGACAAGGAAACCCTTATGAACCTTAAGGACAGCGGTTATACCGTAAAATACAAGTTCTACCGTTCACTCAAAAAGAACAAGGGTTATAAAGCTATGTTCATCAAGAGCGGAAGCAAGTACACCAATACTAAGGTCACGAAGGGTAAGACCTATTACTATAAAGCTCGCTTCATGGTATATGATGGTGATGGTAAGCTGATTGCCAAGACAAGCCTCAAGCAGGCAAATGCTTCTAAGCGGCTTCTGAAAAAGGCAGTATAAAAAAATATAATACAACTTTTTATAGAAAAGGGATCCTCTAAACTCTCGGGGGTCCCTTCTTCTTTTTGCAAAACGATACGGGTACAGAGGAGCGGCAAATCCGATGAAACAAGTAGCAATAACAGAAAGGAATTAAAAGTGCGACAACGAAATATCTGTTTATATTTTAAAAATGACGCAAAAGTGATATACTACTATTATTAGGAAGGACCGCATAATGAAATCAGTTCAGATTTTGAATTTGGTAACGGAAAAACTAAAAAAAGATTGCAGGTAGAAAATATATGTGTTTCTGAAATGTATATAAATATGTTTCTATTACAAAACTCTTGAACGATATTTTTTAAAAAGAGCTATTGACTCCTACGTTGCGTAATAGTTTAGAGTATACGCACTTTGCAATATTATGATACCATAGGACTCTTGCCACCAACTGAATATACAGAGGCGGGATATCGACTGTATGACGATTCAGTAATGGAAAGACTGCAACAGATTTTACTGTTTAAGGAACTTGAATTCCCATTAAAGGAAATTAAGACGATAATTGATGCTCCAAATTTTGATAGAAAAAAAGCGTTGGAACAGCAAATTGAGTTGCTTACGATGAAAAAAGAGCATCTTGAAAATCTTATTAATTTCGCTCGTAAAATAAAAACGACAGATAAGAAACCTGAGAATCTGAAGTACAGCTTGAGGTTAAAAAACTGAAGGACTATATTTCAGAACATTTTTATAAATGTTCTAATGAGATTTTGAATGGTCTGGGTAAAATGTATGCTTCCGGTGGAGAATTTACTGAAAATATTGATAAGGCTGCTGGAAGTGGAACGGCTGTATTTGTTGCAAAAGCAATAGAGATTTATTGTAATTAATATAGGTACTTAGACTTATAAATGAAGAACTGATAGCAATAACAAAAGAATTTAAATAAAAAGTAGGATATAACAGCAGGTAGGGTGTCATATGAAGTTAGGGGAAAAAAGTCAACAAATATTAAAATGGATAAGTAGAATCTTGGCTGCTACAATAATTCTCTTTGGGCTTCCTTTTTATTTTGGTTATGGAAACCCATTAGCTTTTATTAATTCTGATTATTCAATGTGTGATAAAACTTGGCTTATAGTTTTCCCACTTATGTTTATTGGATTAGCGATCGGTTGGAAAATTCCTATAGTTGGCATTCTTTATCTCATAATAGGATATGCAAAATAAGAGTTGAAACCCCTGCTTTTAATCGACAAAATGTTTACGTATTTGAAAGAAGAATGGGGAATAAAAGACAAAAAATTAGGAGGTACGAAGATGGTTTATAGGTGCACTGTTTGTGGATATATTTTTGATGAAGAAAAAGAGGGGAAACTTCTTTCGCAGTTGACGGAATGCCCCGTATGTAAGCAGCCCATAGATAAATTTGAATTGGTAGAACCAAAGGCAAGCAATGAAAGCGCTGAAGAAAAACATAGTTTCGATTTGGATTATCCTGTTGAGACTAGAAAAACAGATAGCGACTACAGATATATGAAGCAAATCCACGATATGGCGGTTAGCGGTCAGTCGGCAATAGAAGCCATGGGAACATTAATGAACATGCCTAATTGGGATGATATCCTTGTTCTAGGCGCCCAGCTGAATCCTATGCCATTAGACGAACATGCAGAGGTTTCAATAAAGACAATTATAGGGAAAAAAGCAAAAAAACCTATGGTGCTTGATACTCCTGTTTATATTTCGCATATGTCTTTTGGCGCCTTATCAAAGGAAGCTAAAATTGCACTGGCTAAGGGTAGTGCAATGGCGAGAACTGCTATGTGTAGCGGGGAAGGTGGAATTTTACCAGAGGAAAAAGAGGCTGCATACAAATATATTTTTGAATACGTACCTAATTTATATAGTGTCACTGATGAAAATTTAAGAACCTCAGATGCAATAGAGATTAAGATTGGACAAGGAACGAAACCTGGAATGGGAGGACATTTGCCCGGAAGCAAAGTGACTCCCGATATTGCGGCCATACGAAATAAGCCATTAGGCGAAGATGTGATTAGCCCATCTAAGTTTCCAGGTATTGAAACAAAAGAGGATCTAAAGGCTTTAGTTAGTGAGTTACGTACAAGAAGCCAAGGTAGGCCTATCGGAATCAAAATTGCAGCAGGACGTATTGAAAAGGACTTGGAATACTGCGTTTTTGCAGAACCTGATTTTGTAACTATTGATGGAAGAGGCGGCGCAACAGGAGCCTCTCCTGCAATTATACGTGATTCAACAAGTGTGCCTACAATTTATGCGCTATTTAGGGCGAGAAAGTATCTTGATTCGGTCGATTCGGATATTGATTTAGTAATAACAGGCGGACTGAGAGTGTCTTCAGATTTTGCAAAGGCAATTGCTATGGGAGCAGATGCAGTAGCTATAGCATCTGCGGCAATGGTTGCAGCTGCATGCCAGCAGTATCGAATTTGTGGCACGGGGATGTGTCCTGTTGGCGTGGCAACGCAGGATCCGGAATTAAGGGAAAGATTACATATACAGGCATCGGCACAGCGTGTTGCAAATTACTTAAAGTGTTCGGCAGAAGAAATGAAAACTTTTGCACGTATCACTGGGCACAACGATATTCACGATTTGTCAGTGGAAGATTTGTGTACGATAAACAGGGAAATCTCTGAACATACAAATATAAAGCACGCTTAGTCTATTTATTTCATTTAACTAATACAAATAATAGATAGGAGGGATTTGGATGATTTTTACTATAATACTGTGGCTCAGTATTATTTGGATTGCTCCCTTAGTAACTTATATGCTTAGGAATGAAACAAAACCTATGAAAAACATCGTAGTAGGGGTTACATTGCCATATGAGGGGAGAGAAGATGAGAAAGTAAAAGAACTTCTGGTTGGATTAAAAAAACAACTTAACTGGATATGTGTTTTTCTTATAGGTATTGCTATCCCTTGCCTATTTATACGTAATTTCAATCTTACTATGACTTTATGGTGTATTTGGATTGATCTTTGTATAGTTTTGCCTTATATACCCTATGTGAAGTGTAACAGAGCTCTGAAAAAAATAAAGATTGAAAAGGGATGGAAGCAGGTTGACGGAGAAAAACCAAAAATAGAAGTAGGCACAATCCCTTCTATTAAGAGGATTTCACCATGGCTATTTTTGCCGGCGGTTTTACTTGGATTAATCCCCTTGATTTGGGATAGGAATCTTTGGGTTTTATATCTAGTATTTTCTACTTGCCCTATAGTATTTTGGTTTTGTTATCGTTACCTTTATAGTAATAAGGCGGAATCCATAGATTGCAATGTCCAGCTTTCCCAAGCTTTAACACAGGTACGCAGTCGTAATTGGGCTATTATGTGGCTTATCTCGGCCTACAGCTTTGGGGCTCTTAGTTTAGGGGTATCTTTAACACGTGATCACCCTGTCTTGAATAGTATTTTTTTTATTTCTATTATTTTTGTTGTTACTATGAGTGCAATTAGAGTTGAACTTAATACCAGGAAGGTACAAGAAAAACTGGCAGAAGGAAGTGGAAAGACTTGGTATATTGACGATGACGACAGCTGGATTGGCGGGATTGTTTATTATAATCCTAACGATAGTAGAACTATTGTTAATTGTCGTGTTGGAACTAATTCAAGCGTTAATCTGGCAAAAACCTCAGGGAAAATTATTATGGGCATTACTGTTGCCATGCTCATAGCTTTACCTTTTACAGGAGCCTTTCTCAACGGAGTGGGATCTAAACCTATTGATCTTGAAATTACAAAAACGGCTATAGTATCTAGAAATGGAAGTACTGAGTATTCCGTGGCTTATGACGATATAAAAGAAATAAAATTAGAAGAGGAGCTTCCTGACCATATGTTTCGTACTTTTGGAACGGCAATGGAGAACCTCCTTAAAGGTAATTACTCTGCAAAAGAGATTGGCAGTTTAAAGGTTTGCGTTGATCCTAATTATGCTCCGTTTATTTTAATCACTACCCAGGGTAATCGTAACTACCTATTTGGGACCCGGGATAAAGAATTAACAAAGGAGATATATAAGCAGTTGCTACGGAATTCTATGGGTGAATAAATATACATAATTTAGTATTCTGAACTTTGTATACAAATAAAACAATATGGGAAATATCAATAGTTTTTACGGATAATGTACCCGTTGATATTGGATTTGTCATATAATTTTGTATTTTTTTTGTAAAGTCTCTAAAACCTTTAAATTTAAGTAGATATAGGAGTTTTTTCTAGGTATAATTTTGCCGATGAAGGAATAAAAATTCACATTTTAGTTGTGTTCGACCCCATTTTATGCTACTATATTTATCAAGGCTAAGGCATGCTATTAAGTATGCCGTTGAACGGAGGAGACGAAATGGAAGAAAAAGCTAAGCAGAAAAGGGAAGTCAGACCTGCTAAGGTATACCATGCATTACTGACTTTTGGAGTTTTAATATTTGTAATGGCAATAGGTATTATTGTTTATGGTGCAGATGTACATATACCTATGTTTATAGGCGTTATAGCGGCAGCATGTATGGCTTTATATCTGGGGTATGACTGGGATACTATTGAAGTTGCTATGAAAGATGGAATCTACAATGCATTGCAAGCTGTTATTATCTTGGCTGTTGTAGGAGTTCTTGTTGGTATATGGATACTTGGTGGTGTAGTACCTGCGATGATTTATTACGGACTTAAATTACTATCACCATCAATTTTTTTAGTTGCAGCCCTTTTGATTTGTTCAATTACTTCATTGGCAACAGGTACAGCATGGGGAACTATGGGAACTATGGGTCTTGCATTGATGGGAATTGCTACAGGACTTGGGATTCCTGCACCTATGGCTGCAGGAGCAATTATTTCAGGGTCATATTTTGGTGATAAAATGTCACCTTTATCAGATACAACTAATTTAGCACCTGCAATGGCAGGCACAGATGTTTTTACACATGTAAAATTCATGATGCTTCCAACTGCAATTGCATATGGAATTAGTATTATAGGTTTTGGTATTATGGGTTTCATGTATTCTAATAGTGGAAACGGAGCTGATTTGACTGCGGTTACAGAGATGAGTAATGGTCTGACAGCACAGTTTTCAATTAATCCATTATTATTATTACCACCTGTTATTGTAATCGTTGCAGTTGCATTAAAAGTACCGGCAATTCCGGGTATAACTCTTGGTATAATAAGTGGTGCCATAATTGGAGCAATAGCTCAAGGTGGAATTGGATTTGGAGACATCCTTGATGCAGGAATGAACGGGTATACTAGTAGCACAGGGGTTGAAGCCATAGACAAACTACTTACATCCGGAGGTCTAACTAGAATGTTGTACTCAATATCATTGACTATTATTGCCATGATGTTTGGGGGTATAATGGAAAAGACTCACCAATTAGATGTACTGGTAGAGAAAATATTAAAGATTGCAAAGAAACCTGCATCACTTGTTCTTACTACAGAGGCTACTTGCTTGTTGAGTAATGCTACTATGCCAGAACAGTATATTTCTATAGTTGTTCCTGGAAGGATGTATGCGGATACATATAGAAAAATGGGATTGCATCCTAAGACATTATCTAATGCACTTGAAAGTTCAGGAACTGTTACATCGGCGCTTATCCCTTGGAACACATGTGGAGTATATATTCTAGGAGTACTTGGAGTTTCAACATTCCAGTATCTACCTTATGCACTCTTCAATATTCTAATGCCGATTACAACTGCTATTATGGCATACATGGGTTATGCGCTTGCAGATAAAGATGGATACAGAATGACTAAGAGAGCTCAGGCTAAGAAAGCCCAAGAGCAGGCGGAATAAATAAAAATCCCAAATCAAAGATTTCCTTGATTTGGGATATTTTTTTACATTATTTTTTTTAGAATAACTGGTGTAATAATTGTCGTTACTATTACGACAAGGACAACGGGAGAGAATAAGGTCGAGCTTAAAAGCTTCAGATTATAACCTTTTTGGGCTACAATCAAAGCGACTTCACCTCTTGAAACCATTCCTACTCCAATGTGTAATGCTTCTGAATTAGTATATTTGCATATTTTAGCACCAAGTCCGCACCCTATAATTTTAGTCAGGACAGAAATCACTAGAATAATTAGGGAAAAAATAAGTAGACTTTGAGTCATACCACCTAATTCTGTTTTAATTCCTATGCTGGCAAAGAAAATCGGTGAAAAGAATAAATATGAAGGAACTGTCATTTTCCTAGCAATATCTGATTTAACTTCAAGATGTGATAGGAAAAGTCCTAATAGGTAGGCTCCTGTAATATCTGCTATTCCAAAGAACTGTTCTGAAATATATGAAACAATAATGCAAGCTGCAAATACATATATAGAAACTCTTCGTTTATCTCTTAACTTATCAATAAATGGTTTTGCTTTTTTTATTAAAATAGCTAAAACTGTCATTAATAGACAGTAAACTATAATTTTTATTATAATAGAAGTTATGCTGATAGAAGGATCTTTCAGGCTTGTCACTATTGTAAGTATGACTATTCCCATTATATCATCTATTACGGCTGCTCCTAAAATTGCACTACCAACTCTGCCATTTAATTTACCCATTTCACGGAGAGCTTCCACAGTAATGCTAACAGATGTAGCTGTAAGTATTACACCCATGAATACTGCTTGTAAAACTTGATTAAAATCAGAATTGCTGACGTGAAAGTAATAATAATATGCAACAAAGCCACCTATTAAAGGTACTATTACTCCAAATGCTGCGATGACAACAAAGGAAACGCTATTTTTTTTGATCTCATTAATATCGGTATCTAATCCTGCCATAAACATCAGGAGAATTACTCCGATTTCTGATGTTTTTACAAGGAAGTCAGATTCAACAACTAGCCCTAATACAGAAGGTCCCAGTAATACCCCGGCAATAAGAGCACCGACGACTTGAGGCATATTAACTTTTTGTGAGATTCCACCGAGAAATTTCGTAGATAAAATAATGATAGCAATACTTAGTAGAAAGTTATAATTTTCCATTTCTCCACCCCTTTATTCAATAATATCCGGATAGCTATTGTATCATAAGTTAAGTAATATTAATAGGGTTAACAGGCAAATTGTTTCTATGAGTAAAAATCTAAAAAACTTTGTTTTTTGCATAATAACCTTTGACATTGGTAAATTTATGTAGTAAAATAATTGTGGAGATAGTCTATGACTATGTCTTAAGATTATAGTAAATACTATGCGCCAGAAAATATAAGCAAAGAGAAAACACATTGGTAGCCCCGATGTGTTTTTTTGTAAAGAAAAGGACGAACGATGAAACAAAAAAATGTTTTGATAACTGGAGGCTCTCGAGGGATTGGAGCTGCTGCAGTTAAAGCTTTTTCAGAAAAAGGCTATAAGGTATGTTTCCTATATAATAAAGAAGTAGAAAAAGCAGAGAAAGTGGCTAAAGAAAATAATGCAATACAACTAAAGTGCGATGTGTCTGACGGTGAGCAGGTAAGGGCTTCTATTAGAAAGGCTGAAGCTTTAATGGGGATAGAGGGTTTTGATATTGTGATATGTAATGCAGCTATTTCTAAGATACAGCTCTTTGATATGATGGATACGGAGGATTGGAAAAAGATTATAGATGTAAACATAAATGGTGTATATTATGTAATAAAAAACATTTTGCCTAAAATGATATGGAATAAGCAAGGTACTATTATTACGGTGGCATCTATGTGGGGGCAGGTTGGTGCATCATGCGAAGTGGCATATTCTACAACAAAGGCTGCAATAATAGGTATGACAAAGAGTTTGGCAAAAGAAGTGGCATCTTCTGGTATAAATGTAAATTGTGTTTCTCCAGGGGTCATCGACACAGACATGAATTGTAACTTAACTACTCAGGATCTTAAAGAACTAAAAAATGAGATTCCGTTAGGCAGATTAGGAACTCCAAAAAATATAGCCGATACAATGGTTTTCCTTGCTTCAGATGAGGCGAAATACATTACCGGCCAGGTTATAGGCGTAAATGGTGGCATGGTGATTTAGCCTACAAAATATCAGCAAAAAAAATTAAAGTATTAGAAAAAAAGGGTTGCAAGACTCTTTTTTTAGTGGTAAAATACAAACATATTTTGAATAATCTGTGAATAAACACAATAAAGCTGATAATTATTTGGAATTATAACTTAAAATTAAGAAAGAAGGTAGAGAACCATGGGCACCGAATTAGAAAAACGATACGGACTAATAACTGCTATCTGTATGGTAGTAGGAATAGTAGTAGGAAGTGGTGTATTCTTTAAAGCTGAGAAGATACTTACTGCTACAGGAGGAGATTTACCTCTGGGAATTCTTGCTTGGATAATAGGCGGATTGATAATGATAGTCTGTGCTTATACATTCGCTGTTATGGCAACAAAATATGAGAAGGTAAATGGTATAGTTGACTACGCTGAGGCAACATGTGGGCCTAAATATGGCTACGCTGTTGGTTGGTTTTTATCAGTTATTTACTACCCAACATTAACATCGGTTCTTGCATGGGTTTCAGCAAGATATACATTTGTTTTGTTTGGCTCTGACGATATTACTGGTGGTGGTTGTATTGCACTAACTCTATGTTATTTAGTAGCCAGTTATGCAATTAATGCACTGTCACCAATAATTGCCGGCAAATTCCAGGTTACTACAACTTTTATAAAGCTAATCCCTTTATTGGTAATGGCTGTTGTAGGTACAGTTGTTGGTCTTTCTAACGGGTTACTGATTGAAAACTTCACTACGATTCCTACAACTGCAGAAATTCTAGGTGTAAAGGAAAGTTACACACCTGCATCAAGTGCAATACTAACAGCTGTAGTTGCTACGGCGTTTGCATATGAGGGATGGATTATTGCTACTTCTATAAATGCGGAATTGAAAGATGCAAAGAAAAATCTGCCAAAGGCTTTGGTTGGCGGAACGTTTATAATTATGCTTGTCTATATATTATATTATGTAGGTTTAGCTGGTGCATCTGATAATCTTACTATGATCGCAGGTGGTGAAGCAGGAGCAAAATTGGCGTTCTCAAATGTATTTGGAACAATGGGAGGCACTTTATTCTTTGTGTTTGTAGTTATATCCTGCCTTGGAACGTTAAATGGTTTAATGCTAGGCTGCTGCCGTGGGATATATTCCCTTGCAGCGAGAGGAAAGGGCCCTAAACCAAAGGTTTTCTCACAGGTTGACAGCATTACTAATATGCCAACAAATGCTTCTATACTAGGCTTGCTGCTTTGTGGCATATGGTTCCTATATTTTTACGGGGCAAATTTAACTGAACCATGGTTTGGTATATTTTCCTTTGATACTTCGGAGTTACCAATCGTAACAATATATGGTTTCTATATTCTTATATTTATCAATATGATGAGAAAGGAAAAGACTTTAAACAAGTTCCAGAGGTTTGTTGCACCTGCTTTGGCTATGTGCGGAAGTGTATTTATGATTTATGCAGCTTTCTTTGCTCATGGGTATGTTGCGGTTCTATGCTATTTAGCATTATTTGCTGTAGTAATGATGGTTGGAATGCTTTTTTATAACAAAAAAACTCAATAAGATTAGTAATTTATAATAATCAATAAAACGGGCAAGGTCTAAATACTATAAAAGAGCTGTCCGTTTTATTTTGGCTTTTTGTCAAATGTGCTCTGTGTCAAATATGCTTTATGTCAAATATGCTTAGTGCCAAATGTGCTTAGTGTCAAATGTTGGGGTGGTGAGTTTCAAAACCTTCCGATATTATTTTATCCCAGAAAACCGAGAAAGTGGAGCATTGTGATAAAACCCGGTCTAACCTAGATCAACCTATCCAACCTAGATCTAAATCCGACTAATCTAGCCAACCTTGACGCTATCTCGGAGCAGATAAAACCCCTGGTGACTAGCACT
>JAWRJF010000018.1:0-13957 GCA_040307645.1 Anaerovoracaceae bacterium
ACGTCCTTGGAGCAATACAGATTTTTAATCTACAATGTAGGTTTTGTTGCATTTTAATACGGAAAAACGACACTAAAAGACGTATTTTTGAAAGACCTATTTACAAAATATGTAATATAATGTAATAATATATGTAAATAAATTACAGTAATATTTTGTAAAGGGGATTACTTATGCTAAATTACAATGAATTTAAAAACAATGTTAAAAACACAATCTTAGATTATTTTCCTGATGACTATGGGGAATGCAGGGTTCAGATTACAAGGCTTAATAAGACGAATAGAACTTTAGATTGCCTTAATATCGTTCCCATAAAAAATGAGGAGGCATACGCAATGCCTAATCTATATTTAGAAGATTTGTATGAGGATTATAAAAAAGACGGAGATTTGGAAAAAACTATTTGCCAAGGTGCAGAAATGATAAGCAGGTGGATGAATAAGTTAAATAATGTAGAAAGGGCTAATCTTTTCCCTTTTAAAGAAAATATGATTAGCGTTCTTGTAAATGCTGAATTAAATAGAGAACTTTTGGAGGGGATGCCTCACAGGACATTCTTGGATTTGGCTGAGATTTGTAAATGCATAATAATAGACGAGGAGAAAAGTATAAGCTGTGTAAACGTGACCTATGGATTAATGGAAGGAATGAACCTGGACGAGGAGACACTTTTTGAAATTTCATCAGAAAACACTAGGAAGAATTTCCCTGTGGTTATAGAAAAAATTAATGATTTAATAGGGATTCCTTCAAGTTCTCAGCAGATTCAGATATATGTTTTATCCAATAGAATACATATTGCAGGAGCAAATGCCATGTTAGATCAGGGGGTTTTTAGAGATATCGCTGAAATGTTAGAAGCAGATTTAATCATACTTCCATCATCAATACATGAAGTGTTAGTTATGCCTGACATCGGGCAGAATAGAAACGAAATAAGAGAGATAATATCTAGAATAAATCGAGAAACAGTCGACCTTTCTGACAGGCTTTCTGATAATGTATATCTATATGAAAAAAGTTCAGGAAACATAGTAATTGTCTGATAATTATAGCTTTAACCGTTGTAAATCCACACCTTGATATCATAAGGTGTGGATTTACATTTTAAACAAAACATTGCAATAAATACATACATATGTTAGTATTAAGTGAAATTTAGGGAGATACTAAGGGGGAAAAAGTATTGGCAAGAAAGAGATTATACGCAAGTTCTACGATAATAATTACCATTTTAACACTAATTGGTGTTTTAATGAGCTATGGTAGCAACGAATTTTACAATATATTACTTATGCCGGCTATTGGGGCAGTTGGCTATTTTATTACAGATAGAAAATGGTTTCAAACTCCGGTCACAGTCCTTGCGATTTCTTTCGTAGGGCTTGTTATTAAGGAAATATATAATATTGTAGAGGCCGAGCAGAGGTTTGGGTTTTCTATTATTACAGGGGCTCTGCTATGGGCACTTATTTATTCCCTCTTCGCCTTAATAGGAGTATTGGTAGGAGATTCTATTCATGGGATAATAAATAAAGAGAATTCTGCAAAGAAGCGAGGAATCTATGTTTTCTCTACGATTTTCTTAGTGGTGTGTCTTGGGGTTTTATCCAATGGTTTTATGGGGAACCCTTTGTCGAAACATCTTTCCAATGTGGCAGCAAAGGATTATGTGCAGGAAAAATATAGTGATATGGCTTTGGAAACGTCTAAAGCAAGCTATAATTTTAAGACAGGTGGATATAGTGTTGAGGTTTTATCCAAGAATAAACCTGATACTCATTTTAGCCTTTCTTTTGACTGGCGTGGAAAGCTACAATATGACACATATGTAAAAGGTGAAACTGAGAGATTTAATGCATGGCAGAGAGTGGATCAGGAATATAGAGAATGGACTGAAAAAGCTTTTAACAAGGATTTTCCTTTTGAAAGTGAAATTTCTTTTGGCACCATAGGTGATGATTCAGAAGAAAAAGGTCTAGAGCCAAATATCCAATATGATTTAAAAGAAATAGGCAAAGAAAAAGGGAAAATTGTGCTATATGTCACAACTGATAAATTAGATAAAGTAAAAATGGCAGAGGTACTAATAGAGGTAAAAAATATTTTTGATAAGAAAAAACTGAATTTTAAAACCATTGACTTAACGCTGCAAGAACCATTAAAGGATAATGTTGAGGGCAGAGAAAGCCTGACAATTATGGATTTTGAATATAAAGACATAAAAATCAGAGATTTAGAAGAAAAAATACAGAAAAACATCGAAAAAACCATAGCTTTTTATGAAGAAATGGATAAAGGAGTATAATTTTATAAAAGTGTTAAAAACTATATTCGTAAGATAAACCTGAAGGGAGTTTTATTATGAATATGAAAAAAATCATAACACTTTTATTATCATTAATTTTAGCCATAGGAGCATTTGCTGCATGTTCTTCTGACGATGGTACAGATATTAATGATGGTGATTCCGCTGACAACGGAAAAATTGTAATTGCTACAGGACCGAAAAGTAGTGACACCTATAAAATAGGCAAAGAAATTGTCAGTGTTTTAAACAAAAACGGCATGGATGCAGAGACTTTGGAAACAGAAGGCTACGCTCGTAACATTAAGCACCTTACTGGAAAAAATGCAGATTTAGCCGTTGTAAGTAAAGATTTTCTTGATGATGATGTGGAGGTTAAGACTATTACTGACCTTTATACAGAGTCGGTACATTTCGTAGTTAGAGGGGATAGTAATATCAGCTCTGTAGATCAGCTTAGAGAAAAGAAAATAGCCATTGAAAAAGATGGTTCTAGATTTGAGGAAATAGCTGAGGACTTGTTAGATGATTATGGCCTTGATTACAATGATGTCAAGGTAGAATATGTTGATAAAAAAGAAGCCTTAGCCAGACTAAAGGATAAAAAAGTAGATGCAGCATTTGTAATGGGCAAGTTACCTGATAAAGGTATTGGTACGTTAGCAAAGGATATTAAATTATCTATTTTGCCTATTGGAACAGATAGAGTTTTAGATGACTTAATGGAAGATGGATACGAAAAGCAAACCATTGCAGTTGATACCTATGGAAATAAAGATAAAGTGGCAACGGTAGGTGTAAAATGTATGTTGGTTGCAAGAAATGATATTTCAAATGACACTATAAATAAAATAAAGAAAATTATAGAAGATAACAAGGATACAATATTAAAGAACTACTAAAAAACAAAGCACAGATGAAACAAGATACTCGAAAAAAGCGAGTGTTATCTATTAATTTAACTGGCCATTGAATTTTTACTAAATAATTGTTAATAGGGACATAACTGGTTTAATCTATGTTATGTCCTTTTTTTTATATGTTGAAAAAAATATTTTTTAGTGATTTAATATAGAGTAAGTCATGGAGGAAAATATGAAGAAGAAAATATGGCAACGGACGGCAGTACTTGTTGGAATAATAATAGTATTAATGACTTTTTTACATATTAGCAAAGGATATTCTTTGCCTCACTTTCACGGGGAAACATACTTTGAGCAACAATGGCAGCTTTCTGTAGATGGTGGGAAAGCTAAGAGCATTACGTTACCTGCTCCTTTAAAGTATGATGGAGAACATAAGTACTCTATATCGTCAAAGATTAAGTATAAACCTTTAGATGATGAAAGCCCTTATGCTTTTTTAACAATGAATCATATGTACTTTAAAGTTTATTTAGACAATGAAGAAATATATTCTTACACCGCTTCAGATACCCCTAATTTTTCCAAATCGCCAGGAAATTCTTACCCAATGATACCACTTCCTCACAATTGTTATGGTAAGGAGATTCGTATAGATTTTTGGCTGACCCTTGATGGAGGCGTGACATATGTACTGAGTGAGGTTGAATTTGGTAATTATGAGACTGTAATGCATAGAAACTTTATGGATGATTTATTTCATAATATTACAGTCATAGGTATTATATTAACTGGAATAATTTTGGCTTTGATTAGCACGGTACAACTAAAAAGCAAGGCTAGTAAAGAAGGATTTTGCATTAGCATCTTTGCTATAATTTTTGGAATATATGGATTAACCGAGAGTTTGTTTTACCTATATATGCTTTCTAATCCGTATTTTGCCTACCTTATCAACTTTTTATTTTTTGCGGCAACGCCTATACCTTTGATGCATTTCTTTAAAGGTAAAATGGTGCCTGACTTTTATAAATACTATAATATAATTATAGGAGGTCTTTATTTAAATATAATAGTCCAATTAGTATTGCATTTTTCTAAAATAATGGACCTAAGACAGATGCTGTTTGCTACCCATATGCTTTACTTATTTGCAATTGTTTTGGTAGCCTATTCACTATCTAAAACTCCTTTAGAGTATTATAAGGGTAAATATAAATTGCTATTTTGTTTGATTCCAATTCTTATAGGGATGGTTATTGATGCATTTTTTTATTATTTTATTATTGAAGAGAAGACTAGCAACGCTGCATTTATGCAAGTAGGGGTTCTTTTTTTCCTAATCATGCAATTCATATATGTACTGAAAAGTATTCTTAAAACATATAGAAAAAGTGTAAAAAGTGAATTCTATAAGAATTTAGCCTACAGGGATGGTCTGACTGGCCTTTATAATAGGGCATCATATAACATTGAAAAGGACGAACTTAAAAAGAATAGAGAAGGTTATTCACAGCTGACTTGTCTTTGTGCTGATATTAATGGTTTAAAAGAGATAAATGATATTTATGGTCATCAGACGGGAGATTTGATAATCTGTAAAGCTGCCAATTATCTGTTAAAGCACTTTAGGGAATATGGTAAAGTATTCAGAACCGGCGGAGATGAATTTGTAATATTTTTATATGATATTACTGAAGAAGCCCTTTATGAAACGATTAGAATAATGTATGACGATGTAAATCATTCTAATAAAAAAGAAGAAGTAAAACTTTATTTTGCAATTGGAGTCGCAACAACTGACGATATAAATAGATATAGCGTAGAAGAGATCATAATAAAAGCGGATAAAGAGATGTATACGCAGAAGATGAAATTCAAAGAAAGGAGTTAAAATAGAGGTTAATTTGGTGGAATGGTATGAAAGATGATAAGCAAGGCCAATACTATGTGGGCGAATTGGCAAAACATTTTGGCGTGAGCAAGGATACACTAAGGTTATATGATAAAGTGGGTATTCTTTCGCCAAGAAAAGAAAGTAAAAACGGCTATAGGGTATATAGTAGGGAAGACTTTATATGTCTGGATTTTGTTATACGATTAAGAAAGATGGGGCTGTCTCTTGAAGATATAAGAGTTTTAATTAATGAAAGTACAATTGAGCATGCAGAAGAGGTTATGGCGATTCAAGAGGAAATAATTAATAAAAGAATCAACGAACAAAAATATCTCCTTTCAATGGTGATAGATTATAAGAAAAACTTCAATAAAGTAGTTAATCAAATGGGAACAATTAAAATTGAAAAATCACCAACATTTATATGTAAAAGCTTGGATGTTTCATGTCTTAATATAATGGAAGATTTTACAGAAATAATGCCTGCACATGTGCCTTTATTTACTTTTTTCTGTAATAAAGATAAATTCATTTCTGAAGACTATGTTTCTGATTTGAATAATTCAGAAAAAAGGAGAGATTTATTTCAATACAAATTGACATTGATAGATGATGAAGAATATGTGCAAAAAAAAGATTTTCCAGAAGATAGATTTATAATATTAAAACCACAAAAGTGCGTACATGCTATAGTAAAAAATTATACTAATAATAATTATTCCGGGACATTGAGACTTAGAGAATATATAATTAAGAATAATTTTAATTTAAAAGGGGACGTAATGTTCAGGGCTATTTCAATTAGAAACAATAGTAAAGAAAGTGTAGATTACTATGATTTCTGGGCACCAATAGAATAAAAGAAAGAAGAGATCTTGTACAATTCAAGATTTCTTTTATTTTTTGAATAATTTATAATTATCAGAATAAAGTATTGACATTAGAGTAGGTCAATACTTTATACTAAAATATATAGAAGTGCATGCATAATTATGCAGCAGACGTGCTGCAAAAGTTTTCGCTATTTGAAAGGAGATATGCAAAATGAAAAAAGTAGCAGAACCTAGAATTAAGGAAAAACGTGAAATACCTCATATTCTAGTAATTTTATTAATCATTATTGCACTTGCGACAATTTGTACTTGGTTGGTGCCAGCAGGAGCATACGATCGTATTCTTGATGCGGCAACCGGAAAAGAAATTATTGATCCTAACAGTTTCCACTATTTAGATAAAACCCCAGTTGGACCGTTCCAGATGTTTGTTAACATTGAACAAGGTTTAATTGAGGCAGCTAATATAACTTTCTTGATTTTCTGTGCTTTCTCTAGCTTATATGTTTTAGAAAAAACTGGTGCTATAGATGCGGCTATTGCACTTATGGTGAGGAAGACAAAAACACATCCACAATATGCTAATATTTTTATTGTTCTTGTAATGATAGTTCTTTCAGTTTGGGGATCTACGGGGACAATGTCTTATGAAGAAATAATAGCCTTTATCCCTATCTTTGTAGCCGTTAGTATTGCATTAGGATATGACGCGATGGTGGGAGTTGCTATTTCTGTTGTACCTGTTGGTGTGGGCTTTGCTTCTGCCACAGTTAATCCGTTCACCATTGGAGTAGCCCAGACAATTGCTGAGTTACCGATGTTCTCGGGTTTAGGTTATCGTATTTTGGTACTATCCGTAATGACTCTATTTACTATTATTTATGTTATGCTGTATGCAAGGAAAATTAAAAAAGATCCTACAAAGAGTCTTACATATGGTATTGATTATTCAGAAATCGCAGTAGATGAAGAAAGAATGAATACCCCATTTACTACAGAACGAAAACTTTCACTTTGTTGTTTGATTATTGCAGTTGCTGTAATGGCTTGGGGACTAATTACACAAGGGTGGTACATTAACCAAGTAGCTGCTATATTTATGATTCTTGCAATTGTAGTGGGATTAATCAATCACTGGAAAGCAAATAAAATAGCAAACACACTAGTAGAAGGTCTAGGAAAAGGTGTACTGTCTGCCATAATTGTTGGTGTAGCCAGAGCTGTATTAGTAATTATGACTCAGGGCCAAATAATTGATACATTAATACATGGATGTGTAAAGCTTATAGAAAATTTATCACTGTATGCAAGTGGCGCAGGAATGTTGGTATTCCAGACAATACTTAATTTCTTGATTCCTTCAGGGTCAGGGCAAGCGGCTGTTTCAATGCCAATTATGACACCAATTGCCGACCTTATCGGAATGAATAGACAGGTTGCAGTTTTAATATTCCAGTTTGGTGATGGTTTTTCTAACCTACTATGGCCGACTAGTTTTATGGTAATTGCGTGTGCTATGGCTAAAATTCCTCTTAATAAATATTACAAATGGATATTGCCATTCTTAGGAATCGGCTTTATTATCCAATGCGCATTTGTATTTGGGGCTATTGCTATAGGATATGGACCAATGTAATAAGGATTGGTGGTATTATGTTACTAGAAAATAAAGAAATAGACTTAAAATGGGTAGATAAAGAAGTAAAAAAAATAAAAAATAAAGTAATTGCTGATAGACGTTATTTGCACATGCATCCTGAGACAGGATTTGATACTGTTAATACAGAAAACATGATTAAAAATCAGCTTAAGGACTTAGGCATAGGTTTAATACCTTCCTCGGTTGGAGTAATGGGGATTATCCACGGAAGTGATAGCTCAAAAGTTATAGCTTTGAGAGCAGACATGGATGCATTATTTTTGCAAGAAGAAAATGAAGTTCCATATAAATCACAAAATCCAAATAAAATGCACGCTTGTGGGCATGATGGTCACACCGCAATGTTACTCAGTGCGGCTAGTATTTTACAAAACAACAAAAAAGAACTTCCCTATGATATTTTACTCGTATTCCAGCCTGCTGAAGAGGGGCCAGATCTTGGTGGTGCTAGAATTATGCTTAAAGATATTATTGAGCAGGACCTGAATAAAAAGATTATTGCAATGTTTGGCTTACATCTATTTAATGATTTTCCTACAGGTAAAGTTGGATATAAATATGGCAGCTTAATGTCATCTACAGATGAGTTTGACATAAAAATTATAGGCCAAGGTGGTCATGCAGGGCAACCGCATAAAACTATTGATGCTTTGTCAATAGGATGCAAATTCGTTTCTGAGATGGAAAGTTATATGTCAAGGCGGATAGACCCTCTAGATTCTGCAGTATTTTCTGTAGGAGCTTTTTCTGCGGGAACTGCGAAAAATATAGTTGCCGATTCTGCAACTATAGCAGGGACTATTAGATGCCAAAGTGAAAGCACAAGGGAAAAAATATTATTAGATATGGAGAAAATACTTAAAGGAATATGCAGTGGTTGGGGGTGCTCTTATAAATTAGATATTATCCATGGGCTTCCGGTTTTATATAATAAAGAAGAGATAACGACCGTTGCTAAAAATATTTTAGAAAAAACTTTAGGAAAGGAAAACATAGAAACCATTCCTAATCCATCAATGGGGGCAGAAGATTTTGCTTATTTTGCTGAAGCTCTTCCAGCTACTTTTTTATGGGTAGGATCAGCCAATGAAGAAAAAGGTTTCACAGCTTGTGCTCATCATCCGAAGTTTGATTTTGACGAAGATGCTCTATTAATTGGTGTAAAGACTTGGTGCATACTGGCAACAATGATAAAGGAAATATAGGGTATAAAAATAATACATTAAATTCTTCTCCTTTGTATAAAAGTCTCAAATCTTATGTTTGAGACTTTTATTTTATTATTTATTATCGAAAAATAAGAAGTAATGGAAAAAAAGACTTAAATAAGTTAAAATAGAGGTTATAACGTAAGTAGTAATTACTGTAAGAATGAATAATGGGTGAAAAAATGAGAAAAAGTGATGTATTTATTGGAATACTATGTGCTGTAGTCTGTGAAGTTCTATATGGATTCAGTTATATATTTACTAAGAATCTTACGAATGTGGTAACTCCCATGGAACTCCTATGCTGGAGGTTTATTACTGCTGCCATAGTATTAAACATTTGCTGGGCATTAAAACTAATAAAAATAGATTTGCGTGGCAAAAATTTAAAATCTCTATTTTTAATTGCACTGTTTCAACCGGCACTATATTTTACCTGTGAAACTATAGGTATTTCGTTAACAACTGCCTCAGAAAGTGGTACAATTATAGCATGTATACCTGTAGTAACACTAATTTGCTCCACCTTAATCCTGAAGGAAAAACCAAACAGGTGGCAGGTTATGGGTATCACTATGACCTTAGTTGGTGTAATTGGCATAGTTTTAATGCAGGAAGTGGAGGCCTCATTAAACGTAGGCGGATATATTATATTGTCTATGGGGGTGACATTCTATGCATTATATTCTGTATTTGCTCAGAAAGAAAAGTCTTTTTCCGACATGGAGAAGACATACATAATGATAATGACCGGAGCCATATTATTTCCATTAGTGGCAATAATAGAAAATGGAATAAACCATGAAATTAGAGCTTTGGTTACACTTCCTTTTACAAATATAAACATTTTAGTTGCAATACTGTACCTTGGAGTAGGCTCCTCTGTAGTTGCCTTTTTGCTTTCTAATGTGGCAATTAGTAAGATTGGCACCAACAGGGTTTCCACCTTTATTGGGCTTTCTACTATAATATCGGTACTTGCAGGGGTTATAATTTTAGACGAATCTTTCTCAAAGTATCAAATCATCGGTACTGTGTTGATTATGATAGGTGTATATATTGCAAATAAAAAACACGAATGCGAAGTCGAAGAAGGCGAGGTTGAATATGAAAGAAATAATCGAGAAACAGAGGAAATTCTTTAATACTGGGAGAAGCAAGAATATCCAATATAGAAAAGGGTCATTGCTCAAGCTAAAAGCTTCTGTAGAGGATCACGAGGAAGAAATAATAAAGGCCTTGTATGATGACTTGGGGAAATCTGCTTTTGAAGCTTATGAAACAGAAATAGGACTAGTATATGAGGAAATCAGGTTTATGTTAAAAAATATAGACAGATTCTCAAAACCGAAAAAAGTTAGAACTACATTGGCTAACTTTCCTTCAAAGAATTTTATTTATAGAGAGCCGTATGGTGTAGTTTTGATTATGTCACCTTGGAATTATCCGTTTCAGTTGACAATGATTCCGCTGATTGGTGCTATTGCTGCGGGCAATTGTAGTGTTATTAAGCCTTCCAATTACTCACCTAATACTTCGGCAATTATTTATAAGATAATAGAAGAGGCTTTTGAAGAGGAACATGTTACGGTTGCCTTGGGAGGAAGAGAAGCCAATAAAGATTTATTGGAATCCAAATTTGATTACATTTTCTTTACAGGAGGAAAAGCCGTAGGGAGAGTTGTAATGGAAAAAGCGGCCGTAAATTTGACACCGGTTACTTTGGAGCTTGGTGGAAAGAGCCCGTGTATAGTAGAAAAAACGGCAAATATTAATCTTGCAGCTAGAAGAATTGTATGGGGTAAATTTTTGAACTGCGGCCAAACCTGTGTTGCCCCAGACTATATTTTGGTGGAGGAATCAATAAAAGAAGAATTAATAAGCCAAATGATAAAATATATCGTTGCCCTTTATGGGGAAAATCCTATAGAGAGTAAAGATTACTCCAAAATAATTAACAAAAAACATTATGACAGATTGAAATCTTTAATTGAAGGAGAAGACCTTTGCTACGGAGGAGATTTTGATGATGAAAAAAATAAGATAGGACCATGCCTTTTATCTAATGCAACTTGGGAAACTAAGGCAATGCAAGAAGAAATCTTTGGACCTATATTACCGATTATAGGGTATAATAATTTGAGTGAGGTAAAAGACCAGATAATCTCGAGGCCAAAACCACTTGCCTTGTACCTCTTTACAACAGATAAGAGAATCGAAAGATATATAATTAAACATATTTCTTTTGGTGGGGGCTGTATAAATGATACTATAATGCATTTGGCATCTTCCAGCCTGCCTTTTGGTGGAGTAGGAGAAAGTGGAATGGGTAATTACCATGGTAAATACAGCCTCAGGACTTTTTCTCATGAAAAAAGCATAGTAAAAAAGAGCAATATAATAGACGTTCCATTAAGGTATGCGCCGTATTGTGATAACCTATGGTTAATAAAAAAATTCTTAAAATAACATGACAGGAGACTAGGATGCAGAAAGAATTAGACCAATTATTAGAAGCATGTAAAGAATACACAAAAGACGGAGAAGTTGCTGACTATATTCCAGAGTTAGCAAAGGCAAATAAAAATGATTTTGGGTTATATCTTACCTGCAAAGACGGAAATGACTACTTTGCTGGTGACTATGATAAACCCTTTACGATACAAAGCATATGCAAACCTATATTTTTGCTGCTGGCGGCAATGGATAACGGTATTGAATATATTAAGGGTCATGTAGGGGTAGAGGCGACAGGCAAACCCTTTAATGCCATAGACTACGCAGAACCCCTTTTGCTGAAAGAACATATAAACCCTATGGTAAATATCGGGGCAATTGCAGTATGCGCCATGATTAAGGCCGAAAATAACCAAAAGCGATTTGAAAAGTTATTGGATTTTACAAGAATGTTGACAGACAATCCCTTCATCGAGGTAGATGAAGAAGTATATAAATCAGAAAAAGAGACAGGAAACAAAAACAGAGCCTTGGCATATCTTTTGAAAAATTCAGGAATGATTGAAGGAGATGTTGAAGCTTTGCTTGACGTATATTTTGCTATGTGCTCACTTAAGGTTACCTGTAAGGACCTTGCAAATATGGGTTTTTTACTTGCAAACCACGGGGTTTCTCGAACTTCGGGAAAACAGGTTATACCTAAAGAGGATGCCGTGTTTATGAATGCGGTTTTGACGACTTGCGGCATGTATGACGGTTCGGGAGAATTTGCTATAAAAGTAGGCATTCCCGCAAAAAGTGGAGTTGGCGGTGGAATTATGGCCGTAGCCTTAGGCAAAATGGGCATAGGTCTTTATTCTCCAGCTCTAGACAAAAAAGGAAATAGCGTTGCAGGGATAAAACTTTTAGAAAAGCTTAGCAAGGAGCTGAACTTAAGTATTTTTTAGTGTAGTAGAACGGTAGAAGAAAGGAAGTAGGAGTAATGACAGTAAGGAATTTTAAAGAACTAGAAGAGAGGATTAACTCGAAGAAAAAGCATACTGTAGTGGTTGCATCTGCTCATGAAAAAAGCACTTTGGAAGCAGTAATCAGGGCTAATGAAGAAGGCCGAATGGATTATCTGCTTACAGGCGATGGTAAGAAAATATTAGAAATAGCTGACGATCTTGGCAAAAAAATCAATTCTGATAATATTATAAACACATCATCTGATGAAGACTCTGCCAAAAAAGCTGTTGAGGCTATCCGAAACGGTGAGGCTGATTTCCTACAAAAAGGACTTCTTCATACTGCTACTATCCTTAAGTCTGTAGTAAATAAAGAAACAGGCCTAGGGACAGGTAAACTAATCAATCACGTATCCATTTTCCAAATGCCCAATTACCACAAAATCTTCGCAATCACTGACGGTGGCATGGTTATAGACCCTGACCTTATTAAGAAAAAGGGCATAATCGAAAATACAGTTGAGTTATTCCACAAATTTGGTGTTGAAGATCCAAAGGTAGCCTGTATGTGTGCACTGGAAGAGGTTAATCCAAAAATGCAGGAAACTCTTGATGCCAGAGAACTCCGAGAGATGAACAGAAGAGGAGAAATCAAGGGCTGCACCGTTGAAGGCCCAATTTCTTTCGATATAGCAATGACTCGACACGCTGCCAGTGTTAAGAAATTTGACAGCACAGTAGCCGGTGACACTGATATAATTTTAGCCCCAGGAATTGCAGCAGGGAACATGACAATTAAAAGCCTATACACCCTCGGCAATGCAATCATGGCCGGAGTAGTCATAGGTGCAAAATGTCCAATCGCCTTGACTTCCAGAGATTCAATCCCTGAAGGCAGGTACTATTCTCTTCTTCTCTGCAGCAGCATGGTAGACTAAATTCTCTTCTCCCCCCGGCTGGCCGGCCGGGCCCGGCTCTGTGGGGCCCGGATGGGGTTTGGTTCTGGGCCGGGTCAGCGGTTTGGTTCTGGGCCGGGTCGGCGGTTTGGACTGGTCGGTGGGGTTTGGTATTCTGCCCGGGTCGGCGTTTTGGACTGGTCGGTGGGGTTTTATCACAATCTTTCACTTTCTCGGTTTTTTGGGATAAAAACTTATCCCAAATCTAACATTTCGCATTGATTTGGGATAATAATCTTCATTTCTCTTCCATATAATTCTATTTTTGTTAAAATATTCTATATTTTTATCACACTTTTACGGTTTTTTGGCTGTCTGGGATAAAAATTTATACCAGATTTGCTCCGAATTGCGCTTCTGTGATAAATCGCTGGTCTTCAGGGGATATATCTGTGCTGAGATAGCTCTAGTGGCTAGAGATTGTATCAGATTAGATACATTTACGGCATTGGGAGCATAGTTTTTCTTAGGGTTTATCACAATCTTTCACTTTCTCGGTTTTTTGGGATAAAAACTTATCCCAAATCTAACATTTCGCATTGATTTGGGATAATAATCTTCGTTTCTCTTCCATGTACTTCTATTTTTGTTAAAATATTATATTTTTTTATCACACTTTAAACTGTACCCAGTATTATGGACACTTTAAGTTTTGGGAACCCCTGTTTAGGACATCTCATTTTCAGGTCCCCCTTGGTTTAGACAGTGGAAAAGTCGTGCCCTGTAAAGTGGACATATAGGTAGATTGCCTACTTCTCTAAATCATGAATTCATGGTACTCTTAGTTACAAGAAAGGAATCAGGAAATACCATGACAAGAAAAAA
>JAWRJF010000019.1:0-7308 GCA_040307645.1 Anaerovoracaceae bacterium
GAGGATGATGGATTCGTATTGTTATACAAGCGACTTGAAAATGGGAAATATAAATGGCCACGTAGTAAGGATGAAGCTAGATTAATTACAGAGAAAGAACTAAATTGGCTGCTAGATGGTAAGCGCCAAATAACAGGGAATGTTTGGTGGTTATAGCACTTGACTGTAAAGGATGCCTTATCGGATACAATATTACAGCTGTTGGAGAACTGAGTTCAACTACGGTTAGTCCAAGAGAAGTGATGAAGTATGAAGTTTTAAGCAGTGCAGCAGGATTGAGCTTCGTAAGGCAAAAATCACATGATAACACCAGGTTTATTATTCAAAGAAACACAAGAGGAGATGAGCAAAAAGATGGAAGAACTTCTAACACCAAAAGAAACAGCAGAGTACTTAAAGCTAAGTTATAATCAAGTATTGGTTCTAATAAAGCAAAATAAAATTCCTTATATAAAATTTGGGGGAAGATATCGAGTCCCTATTACGCAATTAAATAAAATGATTACGAAAGCAGCTGGAAATTTACAGTAATAATATACATAATCCCCTGATAGGCTTTGTCTTAAGCAGGGGATTATTTTTAAACATGAGAAGGGAGATTGACAAATGATTAATGAATATTATTCTCGCCATGTAAGGGCTAGAACCGATAAACAAGGAGTTTTTAACCAAAATGTTATTTGCAACAGGATGCAGAAGAGGAGAACTAATTGCATTAACCTTTGATGATTGGAATATGTCAGAATCCACTTTGCTAATTAAGCATAATCGTGTTTATGGAGAAAATGGCTCAGTGATTAAAAAACCTAAGATGGAAAAAATCCGTACAATATATGTTGGAACTGACCTAAACAGGGTAATAGCAAAGGAAAAAATAAAATACAAGGAAAAGAAGTTAAAATATGGACCAGGATTTATGGATAGTAATTTAATGGTCTGTCAAGATAATGGGAAGTGGTATGAACCTGATGCTATAAGTGTTAAGTGGAAAAGGTTTCTAAGGGATAATAACCTTCCACTGGTGGGAATGCATTCTTGCAGACATGCCTTTGCTACATTAGGAATTGCTGAATGTGTGGATATTGCAAGTTTATCACGTCATCTTGGTCATTCACAAATATAAACAACATTAAATCAATATGTTAGTTATTTAGATGATGGGATTAAAAAAGTAGCTAATGATATGGATAAGGTGCTGTTTGAGAATGCGCATTAGTATGATATATAATATAAGTTATTTTTAATAAGTCAATTACGGTTTTAGGTGGTTGGCTTATTTTTTTGATTACTCTGCTTTCATATTTGATAGATATAGATTAACGATTACTAAAATGATGCAGTTATTTGATATGAATTGTAAAGTAATATTGTTTGAATTATAATAAACTTATAATTGAAGATGATGTAGTGGAAACAAAGAAAAAAGTTTTTATATCTTACTCATGGGCAGTTCAAGCAAAAGTTGTTGAACTGCCAGAGCGTTTGAATGGAGAGAATATATCAATTATAAAAATAGAGAAAGATTTAACGAAAACGTAGATGCTGGAAATGATAAGGAATTCTTAAAAAAATTTAACTATTTAAAGAAACAAGTGGTTAAACTTGACTACTGCATTCAACACACTATGTGCACTAGTGGTGGAAATAATTTTCGTTTATCATGGGTTTGCCTATCAAAATGCTTACTGACCATACAAAGTGACTTGGATCTTATAAGACTTGGATATACAGGTTCCGCAAGAGCGTTGTTTAGGCAATATATGAATTTTTGATTTGGGCAAAACTTGGCTTAGATTTAGAGGGTGATCCGTTACGAAACTTATGTGAAATGTTTTTTGATGTGAGGACATCAAACAGAAATTATAAAAAATTTGAGAAAACATCAGTAGGAAAAGTAGATGCAGTAAAGTATATGAAAGAAAATATAAACATTGCAATTGACGAAGACAGGTAACCGTCAGTTAAAAATAAAGATATAATTATCATGGCTAGCTATTTGTATGAGGATTTCTGTAGCTTTACTCATGCTAGTAATGAAGCTCAACAATTCCCATATGGTCAAAGTGACTTCTATGAAGAATTGAATAATACATTAATATTCCTTTCAATGCTTATAGCTACGTTTGTCGAGATATTCAATCAATATTTTGGGTTGTACGCAGATTTCTTCTTTGATACTAACGGCATACAGGACATTAATAATGCTATTTAAGATACCGAAATTGAGTTAATTGCAAAAAAAATTGATACTTGGATGGAAAATGCCGATATGAGTAAACAAGGAGCATATCCGTTTCTTGTAGTAGCTTTTTCCGGTCTATGGACATATAAAAAGAAAAATAAGGCAAATTGTGAACCTAACTAGAGAATCCAAGAAAAATTAATGATATGGATAAGGTTCTGTTTGAGAATGTGAATTAGTACAAGACATAACGCTAGTTGTTCTAAAATAAGTCAATCACAGTTTAGGTGGTCGGCTTATTTTTCTTACTCTAACGACTTTTGCGGTACAAAACTATTGACAATGAAACTATATAGTAATATAGTGAGAATATAAATTACAGTCGATTGGATATTGCGGTACGCATAAGGAGGGACGTTATGGCTAGACCAGGTTATATTTCATTATATGCAGATGAAAGAACACAAAATATTTTTGATGCTTTTACAAAGGAAAAAGGAATAACTAAATCAATTGCTTTGACAGAAATGATGCAAATTTATATGATCGCTCAGGATGAAAATTTGTATATGGATCTTTTAAAAGAATCATTTAATGTATCAAAGGCAAAGGAACTTATTTTACAAGCAGAAGATGAAACAGAAATCAACGACTATATTTTTATGAAACTTGGAGACTTATATACTAGTAATGGGGAGACGCTAAATGGTCAGCAGACAATGGAAGTATATATGGAGGCACTAAAGGGACATGGTCATACCTGGTTTAGTACAATGAGCCTTCATACTGGAATGGCAAAGGAAAAGGTTAAATTCTATAACAGCGCAATTGCAGCTGGTAAAACAGTTAAATTGTTATTTGCTATTGGAATGGGAATAAATGAAGTCTGCTATAGTGCTGTACTAGAAAGGATAGTATCGTCAAGGAATGAAATCTTTTGTCCGGGAGACAAGACTTCGATACCTGATGCCCTTGGTCCAAATACAAAGGGTAAGATTTGGTTCGAAATTAAATCTTTAGAAGAGGAAAATGAAATTAAAGCGGATATGTTGAGGTTTAGAAAAGATAATGGAAGTGTAAAGGCCGCAATTACATCATCACAATGCCATTTTGGATATGTGTATTTAGATGCTTAGGAGAGGAAAAATGAACACAAATGATTCTAATCAATCTTATAGGCGTTATAGACAGTATAGAGCGAATAGAGAGCAGTACAAAGTAGACCAATTTGCAGCGCCATTAATTATGATATTACTGATTATAATTGCAAGCAATTATTGGTGGGTATTTTTAGGAATGTTTGCAGCATATAAAATTATTAGCAATTTGACCCAAAAGAAACCTATAGAAGAAAAAGAAAAAGATATTGTAAATATTGATAAGTCAAATGTTAAGGAGAGTGTAAAAATGAATAGTACAGAGAACGGGTATGTAAATAAGAATAATCAAAAGAATATAGGGAAAACTTCAAAACCAGGAACTGACCATATGCAGTGGTTCTATTCTATGGAATGTCAGGATTGTGGACATATTTATCTAGCTAATGGATCTGATATATGGATAAGAAAATGCCCTAATTGTCAAGGCGGCAAAAAGTAGGACAATAAATGCCACCTCTTGCAATTATCAATTTTACCAAGGTCAAGCTTAGTATTTTTGATGAGTGAGGTAGGTTGCATTTTTTTAGAAATATTTAAAAAGAGAATATAATGGGTTTTAGTATCATGATGCCTACGATTGCTGAAAAGCAAAATCTTATTATTTAAGCATTATTAACTTGATTTTAAATGGGGCTGATTGAACGACTTAATTTAAGCCCGTTAGGTAATGAATTTGACATTTACAATAATATTTAAAATCTCGACTGCGAAATGAAAAGTTGATTCTGCGGTGGTATCGTAGACAATGGTTATAGATAAACCAACAGTTATTTTAATGGTATTTTCAGGTTTAGTCGGCACCTAGTCGACAAAAATATGGAGAGTTTCCTAAGTTGATTGAATTAATTGGATGTAGGTTGTGAAATTCGAAGTTCTCATAACCCGGAGGTCGCAGGTTCAAGTCCTGTCCCCGCAACCAAAGAAAACACATACACCCAAAAGGGTGTATTTTTTTCTTTAATTATAGATAAAGACAGGACTTGAACAAAAAGGGGGAATGGGGAAAGCCCGGATCCCCATGAGAGAAGCACAGGGAGTTGGTTTAGGCTTCGGAGTACTGCTTCGGGGGTCAGCAGCGAGTGAAAGGCCGGGAGCGAAGCGACTGAACTTTTAGGAGCGCCATATTAACAAACAAAGAAATAGCCAGCCTTGGATATATATCTATAACATTGTCTCTAAATACATGAAAAACTATACAATCATCAAAATATACATAATGTTTTTATTTTTGTGAATATTTAGAAATGTATGTTGATTTTATGATTTTCTGTAGCTATACTATAAATAGAAAGAATTATTTATTGCAAACATTAAAAAAGAAAGGAAAATGTTTACATGACATATATTGCATGTAAAAAAAGTGTATTATAGAACATTTTTATAATTTTTACTTTTTTTAAGTATATCTGTCTATGCAGATAACAATGATCTTGATTATATTACTGATAACTCTGAAGATCCTGTAATAAAAACATCCCTCAATGTTGATGAATTAATAAAAAAATGGATGGATGTTGCAACCGGTAAGTGAAAATGATGTAATTGCTGCAATTCAAAAAAATACAAATTGCTCAATTTTCGAAGCTGCTGCTCAAATTTCTACAGCTAGTCTTAGTCGACTAGTGGAGTGGTGCCTTTATCTGGTTCGTTTTCTTGAGAAAGTGGAGCTAACTATGTTAATAATTGGAGTTCTACGAATATAACTTTTACCTCTTATGGAAACCAAGTACATATACTATATAGAATGTAGACGTGGAATTACAATATGTGTATATTAGAGATGTCGCTTTAAGTATGGACATTGTAATGGGAAGCGCGAACTGTGGGATGTTAATGACCTTGAAATCTGGAAGTGAGATTGACTATGCACAAGTAACGGCTTACATCAAGAATAATTCTGGGACTACCATAACAACTTTCAACGACAAGGTTTATCCGTTATATGGCAAAATCACATGGAGTGATTCATACAAACTTAATAAAAGAGGACATTATTATTTACAAATGGTGATTAAATGCTATATGAATGGAAAAATGGTTTAGACGATTTCTGAGAAATCTTTAGGTTAATATATACCTTTAGATAGATAGTAGTCAAAGGATTTACTTTGTATTAGGGGGGATGTGTATGTTTGTAATAAGGGAAGGTATCAAAAATTAAATGGTTAAAAGTTAGTGCTAGGTTATGCATTAACGTGGGAAAATGGAGGAAAAAATGAAAAAGCGTTGTATTTTAACAATGTGTATAATTATGGTGTTTAGCACATGTAATTTTGCCTTCGCAGAGACACAAAACAGCGATTTATACGATGACTTAAACGTGCAGGAGCGCGTTGAAGGAATAGTCGACGGAAGTATTCAGCCAGTAAATGAAGATCCTCAACTTAAACTAAATGTAGCAGTGGATGAATATATCGTCTCAAAAGTAGGTAATAATATTGAACTTAATGATAGTAATGTAATTTTAGATATTAGGAAGACAGGCGAATCGGTGAATCTAACGGGTGAAATTGTTGAAAAATATACAGCAATTGCGTTAGTAAATAACACCTATAAATCAAGAATGCAATCTAGGCTTGTAGAAAGCAATCAAGATGTGTTAAGTGATGTTTATATTTATGGAAGTATAAATTATGATAAAATCATGATAAATTCAGAGCTACCAGCATATAAGATAAACACAGTAAATGGGAAATATATTAAAAGTACCGATCCACAGATGATGTGTAGTCAACTAAGATTTAAATATAAGCATATTGGTCTAAGATACAATTCTAATGGGACCATGACAGGTGGAGGTTCTAATACTGTAGAAAGGACTGTTAATTCGCCTAGGAAAGGGGTAATGCACACTATGCAGACAAATGAACGTAATTATATTGGAATACCTAGCGAAGACTCTTCCGCGGCAATAGGCAGGGTATATTACAATGTGAAAAGGACTGTGTCTGGATTTGAAACCAGCGGATATATTGCGTTGGGTTGGGGATATGATTTTTAAAGGAAAGAGAGAAAATTATGAAAAATAGTAGTAACTTTTCATATGTACATAGTAAAGAAAAGATATCCATGTTAATTTGTTGCGGGCTCTATATAATAATAGGGGTCATAGTGACCGTGATATCGAACTTACAAGTTGTAGCTGCTAAGGAAGGGGAATTTGCCTATCTGGTGACTATTTATGCCTTGGAAGGCATTCTTGGTCTATTGGTAGGTGCATTAATATGGAACAATCTTGTATATGGTAACACGGTAAAACTGAACATCATCAGCTTTATTTTAAGAATAATGGTACCATTGATTTTTATCTTAGCACCACTGATGTATTTTTATGGTAAATATATCCCAACACTGTACTTGGATATTCTTGTTCCGCTTGCAAGGAATAAGGAAGTAATAACTATAGCAAGTGGAGCTTTACTTGGAAGTGAAGTTTTAAGACTAATAAAAAACTATAAAGAGTGTTAACTCTTAAAGTAAACTACAAATAATTAAGTGAATATAACCAATTAAAGCCTTCTATGGTAAAATGCTATTATCATAGGAGGCTTTTAAAATGGCAAAAAAAGTACACAAAGGAGGCTCTTTAGAGGCTCTTTAACAGAAGGAAAAAAACAAAATACAAAAATGACTAAGACCAAGTAAAATCTTATATAATAATTAGTCTCAATTTAGCCCTAAAGTATAAATTTAATACCAAGACAGGTCTTGAACAAAAAGGAGGAATGGGGAAAGCCCGGATCCCCATGAGAGAAGCACAGGGAGTTGGACAAGGCTTTTGGACATTGTACCTAAAAAGCAGAGATTATTCAGTAGAAATTCAGAAAAAAACACGACATAGCTGGGTTTTTGAAAACTGAATAATATCTTAGATTGCAAAAAACATTGGGCTGCAATATAATAATATATGAATGTAATAAAATAAAATAGAAATAGGGAAAAATATGCAGAAAAAAATAGATGGTT
>JAWRJF010000020.1:0-38999 GCA_040307645.1 Anaerovoracaceae bacterium
GTGTTTTGCCAGAATTATAAAGTTCTACAATGGTATTTTTATATTCTTCTGTATATCTTTTTGACATTCTAGACACTTCCTTCCTTTTCTATATTTTATAGTATTCGGAAAATCGTGTCTACAATATTATACTAACATCAGTCAAGTTGGGAGCTACTTATTGAACAAGCTCTTTACGTAAAAGCGCATCCAAATATATGCAAGACATATGCAATAGATACTGCAGACTGGGCTGAACGTTTATGCCTCCAAAATATTTGTGCAGAAAAGGATATATCTGGCATTGAGGATATAGGGTACGGCAAAGGTTATACGTATTTAGAAGAGAAGTTTGGGAAATATCTAAACCTTTTACGTGATATCGCAGATCAAGGCACAACTATTGTAATAAATGCACATGCATCGATGCGTAAGTTTGAGCAACCAGATGAGATGGGTGCTTACGATCGATGGGAATTAAAGCTTCAGAAAAAAACAGCAGCCCTGTTGAAGGAGTGGGCCACAGTATTACTATTCGCCAATTATGAAACTTTTGTAATCAATGTGGATAACCAAGGTCCTAAAAAAGGAAAAAATAAAGCTAGAGGAGGGAAACGAGTATTATATACAACTCATCATCCATGTTGGGATGCTAAGAATAGACATGGTATGCCTGAAAAAATGGAATTTTCATTCCAAGCAGTAGCTCCGTATCTAAATTTAAATTTAGCATTTACACCTCCAAAGGAACCAGTAATAATACAACCTATAGATAATTCAGTACCTGCCCCAGGAACTGAACCACAAAAAATAGAAACAAAGGAAGAGTCAGTAAATACAGCTCCGGCAAAAATGGATAAGCAGGATGCGATGAAACAGTTATTTGAGCTTATGGCAAAAGATGAGATTAATAGATTGCAGATACAGAAAGCAGTTGCGGCAAGGGGATATTATCCTGCAGATACACCAATAGAAAATTATGACGTTAATTTTATCAAAGCAGTACTTATTAGTGCATGGAAACAAATAGTAATGTTTATCCTAGAACAAGAAGTACCATTTTAAACGAAAGGAATAAAAAAAATGAATGGATTTGAAGAAGTAAACACAAACGAGAAATTTGAAGATAGAGAACTTGAGTGGGACGATTTTGTCGAAAATGATAGTCCTGATTTTGTACTGTTGCCTGATGGAGATTATGACTTCCAAGTATTAGATTTTGAACGTGGAAGACATCCGGGAAGTGAAAAGCTACCACCATGTAATAAAGCAATAGTACATATAAAGGTTGAAGGGCCACAAGGTGTAGCCATAATAAGACACCAGTTATTTCTACATACAAAAACCGAAGGCATGTTATGTGCATTTTTTACTGGCATAGGAATGCGTAAGAAGGGTGAAAAAGTACAGATGAACTGGAACGCAGTAGTAGGTGCGAAAGGAAGAGCTAAGATCGGAATAAGAGTATATAAAAAGGATGGAGAAGAAAGAAAGTATAACGAAATTAAAAAGTTTTATGAACCCACTGATGCTCCAGCACCTACAATAAATCAGCAGACAACATTCGAGGCAGGTAAGTTTTAATGGAACTCAGACCATATCAAGAAGAAGCTAAAGCGGCGGTATTGAAGCAGTGGCAGGAGGGGATTAAGAAAACCCTTCTGGTACTGCCTACCGGTACCGGAAAGACAATTGTCTTTGCAAAGCTAGCAGAGGAGTGTGTGAGCATGGGAGAAAGGGTTCTTATTCTAGCTCACAGAGGGGAACTACTTAATCAAGCTTCTGATAAAATTGCAAAATCTACAGGCTTAATGACTGCTACTGAAAAAGCAGAGCAGTCATGCATTGGCAGCTGGTTTCGTATTGTAGTGGGGTCAGTTCAAACAATGATGAGAGCCAAAAGGCTTAAGCAATTTGATCCGCAATATTTTGATACAATTATTATTGATGAGGCCCATCACTGTGTCTCTGATAGTTATCAAAAAGTGCTGAACCATTTCCCAGAATCAAAAGTTCTAGGAGTGACTGCAACGCCAGATAGAGGTGATATGAAAAATCTGGGGAGTGTATTTGAAAGCTTAGCATATGAATACACGTTACCTAAAGCAATAAGAGAAGGCTACCTATGCCCCATAAAAGCCCAGACAATTCCGCTTGAACTAGATTTAACTAATGTTAGCATACAGGCAGGAGATTTCAGGGCAAGCGATTTAGGCACTGCACTAGACCCGTACCTGGGGCAGATTGTTGAAGAAATGGCAAAGTATTGTAAGAATAAAAAAACCGTTGTATTCCTTCCTCTTGTAAAAACAAGTCAAAAGTTCTGTGAGTTGTTAAACCAACATGGTTTTAAAGCAGCGGAAGTAAATGGGGAAAGTAGAGATCGAGAGCAGATTCTTAAAGACTTTGATGATGATAAATACAATGTGCTCTGCAACAGTATGTTGCTTACTGAAGGCTGGGATAGTCCAGCAGTTAATTGTGTAATTGTCTTAAGGCCTACCAAGGTACGCAGCTTGTATGCACAGATGGTAGGGCGTGGTACAAGGCTATCACCACAAACGGGTAAAACAGAACTTCTGCTATTAGATTTCCTCTGGCATACTGAGCGCCATGAGCTTTGTCATCCGGCGCACTTAGTTTGTGAATCTGAAGAAGTAGCAAAGAAGATGACGGAAAATATAGAAGCAGCTGGTTGTCCAGTAGACATTGAAGAAGCAGAACGGACTGCATCAGAGGATGTTGTGGCACAACGTGAAGAAGCCCTTGCAAAGCAGCTTAGTGAAATGAGACACAGAAAGCGCAGATTGGTTGACCCGTTACAGTTTGAAATGTCTATACAAGCCGCAGATTTATCAGGATATGTACCTTCATTCGGTTGGGAAATGGGACCACCTAGTGAGAAGCAAACTGCCACTCTTGAGCAACTTGGTATCTGCCCAGATGAAATAGAGTGTGCCGGTAAGGCGGCCAAGATATTAGACAGATTAGACAGCAGAAGAGCTGAAGGATTAACAACACCTAAGCAAATTAGATTCTTAGAGGGTAGAGGTTTCCAACATGTTGGAACCTGGCAATTTAATGACGCAAGAAAATTAATTGATAGGATAGCTGGGAACGGTTGGAGAATTCCAAGAGATATTACCCCTAATGAATATAGGCCATAGGAGAGTAAGGCATGGAAAAGAAGTATGACATAACTGAATTACTAAATTATATAGATCCATCTTTTTTGAGTTATGAAGAATGGCTTCAGGTAGGTATGGGTCTCAAAGAAGACGGATATACATCTAATGACTGGGATAGTTGGAGCAGAAGAGATTTGATAAGGTATCACGAAGGCGAGTGCCTAAAAAAATGGAATTCGTTTAATGGTGCTGCTTCAAATATTACTGCAGGAACAATTGTGCAGATGGCAAAAAATCACGGATGGAAACCTCCAGAAGGAAATGAATTATCATGGGATGATGTAATAGGAGGACCGGACGATTTAGTGGTTATAAACAAGGAATGGATCGAAGGTAAGGAGATATCTGAGCCGAGGAAGTGGGAACCTGCAAGGGAACTCGCATTATACATTGACACGTTGTTTGAAGCCTCTGAAAATGTCGGTTATGTTACAGACTGCTATGAAAAAGATGGAAGATTTTTGCCTAAAAAAGGCTGTTGGGATAGAACTGCGGGTAAACTTGTAGAATTACTATCTAAGTGCAATGGGGACATTGGTTCAGTTATCGGCGATTACAAAGAAGATGCAGGGGCTTGGATAAGGTTCAATCCGCTAGATGGGAAAGGAATAAAAAATGACAATGTAACTGATTTTCGTTATGCATTAGTAGAATCCGATGACATGGAAATTGATCAGCAAAATGCAATTATTAGAGAACTTGAACTTCCTGTAGCATGCCTAGTATATAGTGGAAAAAAATCAATACATGCCATAGTTAAGATAGAGGCTACTGATTATTCAGAGTACCGTAAGCGTGTAGATTATTTATATGAAATATGTAAGAAAAATGGTTTAAAAATAGATACTCAAAACAAGAATCCATCAAGGCTATCACGAATGCCAGGAATCATGCGAAATGGACATAAGCAATTCTTAATCGATACAAATATAGGAAAAGAAAACTGGGCGGAATGGAAAGAATGGATTGAATCAGTAAATGACAACCTTCCCGATCCGGAAAGCCTTGATGATTGGTTTGATAATCTTCCACCACTTGCAGAACCACTTATAGACGGAATGCTTAGACAGGGACACAAGATGCTGCTTGCCGGGCCATCAAAAGCAGGCAAGTCGTATGCACTTATTGAACTTGTAATTGCTATTGCTGAAGGCAAGAAGTGGATAAACTGGCAATGTGCTCAAGGCAGGGTACTATATGTAAATCTTGAGCTTGATCGTGCCAGCTGCCTTCATCGTTTTAAGGATGTATATCAGGCTATGGAATTAAATCCCGATAATTTAAAAAATATAGACATATGGAATCTAAGAGGTAAATCAGTTCCAATGGATAAATTAGCACCAAAGCTTATCAGGAGGGCATCAAAGAAGAACTATATAGCTATAATTATTGACCCGATATATAAAGTTATAACTGGCGATGAAAATAGTGCGGATCAAATGGCACATTTTTGTAATCAGTTTGACCTTGTATGTAATGATCTTGGTGCTGCAGTAATTTATTGTCACCATCACTCAAAAGGTGGACAAGGACAGAAACGGTCAATGGATAGAGCTTCAGGATCAGGTGTATTTGCTAGAGACCCAGATGCTTTACTGGATTTAATAGAACTTGATTTAAATGAGGATATACAGAAACAGAAAGAGAATGAAGCTATCTGTGAAGCATGTATTGATGCTTTAGATAAATATTCTAAGTCTTGGGAAGATCACGTAAGTCAGGATGATATGTGTAGTGCATTCCAGATGCAAAAAGCTTGTGACAACTATTTATTGGGCAAAGACAGGCAATATGCTGAACGGTTAATTAACGAGGCTAAGAGAAGCATAGAGGGGCTTACAGCATGGCGTCTTGAAGGGACACTTAGAGAATTCCCTAAGTTTAATCCGGTAAATGTTTGGTTTGATTATCCAGTACACACTGTGGATGATGTCGGGATACTTTCAGACCTTCAAGTGGAGAGTGAAATCTCGCCGTGGAAACATAATTTTAAGAAAAAAAAGACACCTGAGGATAAAAAAAAGGAACGAATTAAGGCCTTAGAAACGGCATTTGAGGCTTGTGGAATTGATGAAAAAGTTACAGTTCAAGCATTAGCTGAATACATGGGAGTAAGTGATAAAACTGTAAGAAATAGGTTAAAAGAACATGGTGATTTTTGGATTGATGATGGTGAAGTAGGTAGAAAAACAAACTAATATTAGAGGGAAAAAGTCGGGAGAGAAAACTTTCCCTCACAGGGAAAAAGTCGAAGATTTTCTCTTTCCCTTCGTCAGGGAAAGGAAAAAACCTCGAGAATTTCCCTTCCATTTCGTCAGGGAAAGGGAAAAAACCTCGAGAATTTCCCTTCAAAATTGGAGGGAAAAAAGTATATATACTACGTATATATAAATTTTCCCTTCCCTCACGGTCAGGGGTAAGGAAAAAGGGGCGTATAAGCTCGCCCCCTTTTACCCTTCCCCTAAAGACCTGACAAAAGCAATTTTTCAAAAGAAGAAAGGATAATGTAAAAATATGGAAAGTATGAATATAAGAATTACGCCTCATAAAAAAGGTGATGGCGGAATAATATGCATGCCCCTTGTAAAAAATCTGCCGTTAGATACTAGAGAAAAACATCCAGATTGGCAGATAGTGATTTGTAGAAGATGCGGACAACTTTGTTATGAAAGTGGTATTGCAAGAGAGAGAATGGAGCTTGAATCGGAATTAAAGGCATGTTGTACTGAATGCGCACTGAAAGCAGGGCTGAGAAATGAAAACTGAATTTTTTATGCCGATGATCCCTCCAACAGTAACTTATCAAGAGAAGCAGGTTCATGTGGTTAAGGGAAAGCCAATAATCTATGAACCGGCAGAGTTGACGGCTGCTAGACTAAAACTAGAAGCACATCTAGCAAAGCATGTCCCAAAAGATAAATATACAGAAGGCGTAAGGCTGATAGTAAAGTGGTTATTTCCAACAAAAAGAAAACACTTAGCGGGCACGTACAAGACTACAAAACCTGATACAGATAATTTGCAAAAGTTACTTAAGGATTGTATGACTAAAGTTGGTTATTGGGTTGATGATGCACTGGTTGTATCCGAGATTATTGAAAAATTTTGGGCAGATAAACCGGGGATATATATCTTGATTCAGGAGGTGTAAGTGAAATGAGCGAATTAAAGTGCAGAGACTGTGAGCATTGCGATAACGCAATGTACATCGGCGACGGAGAATTTGTTTGTGAGAAGACAGAAAAGATTGTCATGGAGAATTTCGTACCGACAGAAGACTATCAAAGGTGTAATGAAAGAGAGGCAGAACATGATAAAACCAAACAGCCCATGCCTTAAGTGCACAAAAAGAACTGCGAGTTGTCACGGATCCTGCGATACATACAAATTCTTTCAGTGGGAGAAGGAGGCGTACAACGAGTTTGTACAAAGACAGAAGATTGAAGAACAAGACTTACATAGTTTTAAAATTGATGCTGTTGCAAATAGCAAGAGAAGGGCAGGTGTGAGATAGGGGGCAGCTATAAATCTTACGCAAAAAGAGTATAAAAAAATAATTAAGTCGCAAAAGTCTATTAAACAAAAGCACAGGCTTATTTGGGAAAAAGAAAACGTGGAAAATCCGGAAGCAACAGAATCAGGCATATTAATCAGCAAGCTGATGAGTGAGATAAGTAAGAAAGATAGGTGATGCACATGGAAGCAAAAGAATTTTTAAGGCAATATCAGAACACATTGATTGATATTAGGAATATGGAAGCAGAGGCTTTAGAACTGGAAGAAATGGCACTAAGCATTACTGTGAACACGGAAAACGAGCGAGTGCAGTCGTCCGGATCAGGAGATTCTATGGCAAGTCTGGTGGCAAAAATTTGTGACATGAAGATTATGATCATGGATAAACGCAGCTTAGCTTTAGACAAACTGCAGCAGGTGGAAAGGGTAATAGCAGAAGTAGAAAACAAAGACTATAGACAGTTATTACACAGACGATACATAGAGGGGAATACCTGGGAGAAAATTGCTGTGGAGATGAATTATTCATACCAATGGATATGTAAATTACATGGTAGAGCATTACCGGAAATTGAAAGATTATTGAAAGCTTATGATAGTTGATAGAAGTTTATATTATTCATATGGTATAGTATAGGTAGTTGAAAAGGCAAACTTACAACATGTGTTTTTCTCCTTTTAAAAAAGTAATTAAATTATTGCAGACACAAGACAACTTCCTAAAAGGGGGTTGTTTTGTTTTGTGTGGAAAATAAATGGATTTTTAATTATATTTATGGTATATTAAAGTTAAAAATATGTCTTAGGAGCTTTTATTATGAGTAAAATAGATTATGTAAATGAGCTTGTTAAAAGTGAAGATAAATTTAGCTTTGAGTTAAAGGGTGACGAATGTATAGATGCAACAGAACTATCATTAATTTTGCAAAATACGGTTGAAATTGTAAATAACCTTGTACAAGGGAAAGAGGACACTTATGTTAATCTTAAAGTAACAAAATTTTCAACTGGAAGCTTTGACATAGACTTTAAAGCTGTATGTGAACAAATTAACAACATCATAACATGTCCAGAGGCAATGGCTACATTAATAGTTAGTGGTGTTACGGGCGTCTTTAATATAGCGAAACACCTTAAAGGCAAAAAACCTAAAAGTATAAAAGATAAAAATGGTTTTTCAGAAATTGAAAATGATGAGGGAGATATTTACAAGGTAGATGGAGAGATAAAAAATAGATTTTTTAAGGATGCTAAAATAGAGAATTCAGTTATAAATATTGTTAACATAGTAGATAAGAATGAAAGAGAGGGATTTTCGATTAAAGGAAATAATGAGACTGTTGACTATGGAAAGGATGACTTCTCTAATGTAAAACCAGTAGTTAAAAACATGTTAGATGAAAACGAAAACCGCTTAGTTAATAAATTGGAAGCAACTCTCATAATTAGAAAACCAGATTTAGTAGGCAAATCAAAATGGGGCTTTATTTTTGACAAAAACATAGAAGCTTCAATCGAAGATGAGGAATGGCTTGATAAAATACATGAAGAAAAGTCCAAATTTTGTATGGGAATGAAACTCCCTGTATTATTAAAAATCGAAACAATACTTGACGATAAGCAGAACGTTGTAGGAGAACCGATTTATTCAGTACTAAAAGTTACAGGAGAAATAATAGAGGAAAACGATAACCAAATAGATATGAATATATAACAATCAAAAGAACCTTTAGGGGTTCTTTTTTAATACAGCAAAAGGAGGTGGCATTGTGGCCAAGAAGTTAACTAAAAAACAAGAAATGTTTGTGCAGGAATATCTAATAGACCTTAATGCCACTCAGGCAGCAATAAGAGCAGGATATAGCCCTGATACAGCAAAAGAAATAGGATGTGAGAACTTAACGAAACCTAACATACGCGCACGTGTAGATCAGGCTCTTGCGGAACGATCAAAGAGAACCGGCATTAACCAGGATAGAGTTCTTATGGAGCTAGCGAAGATGGCTTTTGTGAATATTTCTGATGTGGTTAATCTAGAAAATGTGAAGGTATTAGATACAGCTACACGTGAAGATTTAGCCTGTATTCAGAGCATTAAAATTAAACCAAATGAATGGGGAACAGAGAGAGAAGTCAAACTTTCTGATAAAAAAGCAGCCTTAGAATTACTTGGCAAACATTTAGGAATGTTTAAAGATAACCTAAATTTAAATGTTACTACTTCAGAAAAACTAGACGATATTATCAGCCAGATTGGTGGTGAGGGACTTGAAGAGTAACTTCCCCCTATCACAAAAGTATATCGATTTTATAAATACTGTTGATAATGTAGATGCTGATTTTCTTGAGGGAACTACTGCATCTGGTAAGACAACTGTTGGCGCTGGTGTTAAGTTTATGCGTATGGTTAGCAGGAGCAATAAGAAGCTTCATATCATTGCTTCAAAAACTACTGGTACTGCAGAAAAAAACATATTGCAACAGGATAACGGTATACTGGATATTCATAGAGGTAAAGTTACATATCATGGTAATGGTGATAAAGATTATAAAATTCCTCATCTTAAGTTTGAGCAAAAGGTTATATTTATTTTAGGGTATGATAATAGAGATAAATGGGAACTGGTCTTAGGTTCTCAGTTTGGTTGTGTTTATATTGACGAAATAAACACTGCTAACATTGATTTTATTCGTGAAATATCAACTCGTAATGATTACATGATGGCTACACTTAACCCTGATGATCCAAGTTTACCAGTTTACAAGGAGTTTATAAATAGAAGTAGACCATATAAAAAATATGCTGCCGATGTACCAACAGAAATTATGTCGGAGCTTACGGAAGAACCAGTACCCAAATGGAGGTATTGGTTTTTTACATTTAGGGATAATTTAAGTTTAACACCGGAGGCAATACAGAAAAAGATAAATGCTGCACCACCAGGTACTAAGCTTTATAAAAACAAAATCCAAGGGCTTAGAGGCAGAGCAACAGGGCTTGTATTTAATTGCACTAAGGAAAACATTATAACTAAAGAACAGGCTAAGAAATTTAAGTACGAAGTATTCTCTTGTGGAGTTGATACATCATATTCACGTAATTCAGATGATACATTTTCATTTGTCTATTCCGGTATCACTACTTGTCGAAAGAAGATCACTCTGGCTGAAAGAACATATAACAACCGAGACAGAGCAGTTCCGCTTTCACCAAGTGATATTCCACCACTGCTTGTGGACTTCTTGCAGAAGTGTACGAATGAGTTCGGTTTCGGTAAAAATGTATTTATAGATTCGGCAGACCAGGCAACTATCCTTGAATGCCAGAAGTACAAAAAGAGGCATGGTTGTGTTTATATGTTCGGTGGAGCATGGAAGAAAACAACTATCATAGATAGAATTAATCTCCAGAGCGGTTGGATGGCGCATGGAGATTTTTTAATTGTGGAAGATTGCAAAGAATGTATAAGGGAGCATAACACTTATTCCTGGCAAGAGGACAAAGACAAGCCAGAAGATGCAAATGACCACACGATAAATGCAGACCAATACTCTTGGCTGCCATATAAGGAGCGTATAGGCTCTGTAGTTAAGGAGGATTAAATGTGAATATAAATACTGTAATTGAACACCTAAATAAAAAGCATGGGTACGATTTAAGTAGTGATTACTACAGATACATAGAGGATTGGAAAAATTGGTGGAAAGGGTTCTTCCAACCGTTTCATGAGTACCATGAGGCTGATTCGAATGGTAAGCAAATAAAGAGAAAACTATATACGTTAAAGATGGCCAAGAAGCTTTCAGAGGATTGGGCTTCGATTTTGCTTAATGAAAAAACTATAGTGTCAATTAATGATGAGCAGAGTTCGAAGTTTGTAAATGGTGATGGTGAAGATACTGATGGTGTGCTTTGTGAAAATGACTTCTGGCTAAAAGCTAATGAGTTGGTTGAAAAGTCGTTTGCTATGGGAACCGGTGCATTTGTACTTAGACTTGTTGGTATGAAGGTGACTAATGGAACTATTCAGCGAGACAAGGATACCAAAATAAAGATCGAGTACTTACCGGCAACTAATATAATTCCTCTTTCGGTAAAATATGGGGAGATTATTGACGTTGCGTTCGTGTCTGAAGTGCTATATAAAGGCGAGAAGTTCGTGTATATAGAAACTCATATGCTAGAGGAGAAGGAAGGTAGCAAAGAATACATTATAAATAATGCTTACTTCAAAGAAGAAAGTGAGAAGTTAGTCGCACAACCATTACCACAGGGAATACTAGAAGTGATAAAGACTGGTTCAGATATACCTTTATTTAGCATTATCAAACCTAATATATGCAATAACATAGACGAGGAGACATCACTAGGTATGTCCGTGTTTGCAAATGCTATAGATAATCTAATGGGTGTTGACCTTGGTTATAATAATTTTAACAGGGACTTTAAATTGGGAGGAAAGAAAGTATTTATAAATGAAGATCTAACTAAAACAGATCCAAATGGAAATGTGTACACTCCTGATGATGTGGCACAACAATTATTTGTAAGTGTAAATGATACTTTGTTTGAGGGTAAAAACACTCTTATTCATGAACATAACCCAGAGCTTAGGGTAGACGAAAACGTGGCAGGCATTCAAGCGCAGTTAGACTACCTGTCATTTAAGTGTGGTCTTGGAGCTAAGTACTATCAATTCAATGCAAGCAGTGGTAACATCACGGCAACACAGTATATAGGCGAGAAACAAGACCTTATAAAAAATGTCAACAAGCATTATAAAACGATAGAATCAGCTATGAAAGGGTTAGTAAAAGCAATCTTGTGGGTGGGAAAAGAAGTAATAGGAGCGAATGTTAATCCTGATGCAGCAATTAATATTGAATTTGATGATAGCTTTGTTATCGACAAAGAATCGGAGAGAATGACAGATTTACAAGAGGTTAGAGAGGGGATTAAGCAAAAGTATGAATACCGTATGAAATGGTATGGTGAGGACGAAGAAAAGGCAAAAAGCATGGTGACAGATTTAAGTAGTACGTCACTGTTTTAAGGAGGAAAGACAATGCTTAGTCCTAAATATTTAGAGAAGTTACCTGATAATCTAATAGAATTATACTCAAAGGCAGAATCAGATATCATCATAGACATGGCTAGACGTCTTACAACCTATGATTATTTCATTTCTGCAGCACAGTGGCAATATAAAAAAGCTAGGGAGATGGGGTTGCTACATGATGAGATATTAAAAAGACTATCAACAGCAACTGGAATTTCAAAAGATAATATTGAAGAAATGATGAAGGAAGCAGGAGTAGAGACTTTAAAAACGGATGATAAAATATATAAACGAGTTGGTAAGAACCCAGGACCCATAAGTGCATCTCCTGAACTACAATCGGTACTTAACATAGGCATAAATAAGACACAAGGGTTATTCGTAAACCTTACTAGGACTACAGCTAACACAGCTACACATCAATTCGAAAAGGTCCTAGATAGAGCATATATGCAAATAACAAGTGGTGCCTTTGATTATAACAGTGCGATTAAATCAGCAGTTAAAGACCTGTCTCAAAAAGGAGTGGCAGTTGTTGAGTATCCAAGCGGACATATAGATTATATGGAAGTTGCAGTAAGACGCTCAACAGTAACAGGAGTTAATCAAACTGCAGCTAAATTGCAAGAGGCACGTGCCGGTCAGATGGATAGTGATTTGGTTGAGGTAACAGCTCATGCTGGTGCTAGACCAGACCATGCAGTGTGGCAAGGCAAGATATTTAGTCGCTCGGGTAAACATCCTAAATATCCTGACTTTGTATCCTCTACAGGATATGGAACTGGTGCTGGATTATGTGGTTGGAACTGTAGACATAACTTTTATCCATACTTTGAAGGGTTATCAGAACCAACTTATTCCGAAAAAGAATTAGAAGACATGGACAACAAACCAGTCTATACCTATAATGGCAATAAAATGACTGAATATGAGGCTACTCAAAAGCAACGCCATATTGAAAGGCAAATAAGAAGGTGGAAGCGCGAAGAACAAGCTATGAAAGCAATAGGCTTCCCAACAGATGAATCTACAGCAAAAGTTAGACAGTGGCAAGGCATACAGAGAGACTTTATAAAACAAACAGGTTTAAAGCGGCAATATGACCGCGAACAGATAGGAAAGATAAATAATCCAAAGTTAATTTAAGGCAGTCAGAAATGGCTGCCTTTTGTTATATCAAAAATTAGCCTACTGCAGGCGTAAAAAAGCAGAACGGCAGACAAGAAACAGTCGTTAAAAATCGTAGCCGAGAAAGGATAAATATGAAAAGAGAACAAATTGAAAAATTGCTAAGAGAAGCTGGTGTTGCCGAGGACAAACTAAAGAGCACCCTTGATACAGTTATGGATGAAAACGGCAAAGATATTGAAGCAGAAAAGACAAAGATTACTGCAAAAGATGGGGAACTGATAAAGGCCAATGAAACCATCAAAGGCTTACAAGACGACATTAAGAAGTTTGATGGGGTTGATGTTGATAAGCTGAAACAGAGCGCTCAGGAGTGGGAAACCAAGTACAACACTGACATTGCTGCAGAAAAAAACAAAGCAGAAAATCTGGAAAGAACATACACACTCAAAGAGGCCTTAAGAGGTGTGGGTGTTACTGACCCAGATTATATCATTTACAAACATGGTGGAATTGATAAATTTGCCTTTAATGATGAAGGCAAATTAATTGGCTTAGAAGAAACTATAAAGCCTTATAAAGAATCTAGTCCATCTCTTTTCAAACATGAAGAACAGGCACAGAATGGAGGTTCATCATTCAGAGCCAACAGCGGTGCAGAACACGGAGGCGGTGGAAACAACGAACCAACAACATTAAAAGCAGCCCTTGAGGATGCGTATAAGTAAAAATAGGAGGTAATAAATTATGGCTGTAACATTAGAACAGGCAAAGGTTGGCATGGCCAACAAAATTGACCAAATGGTCATAGATGAATTTAGAAGAGGATCATTACTTATGGATGCTCTTACTTTTGACGATTCTGTATCACCCGGAACAGGCGGCTCAACGCTGGTATACGGATATACACAACTAAAAACACCAGCAATGGCAGATTTCAGAAACATTAATTCTGAATACACTTCTGGAGAAGCAGACAGACAGACAAAGTCTGTTGAATTAAAAATCTTCGGCGGAGAGTTTAAAATTGACAGAGTACTTGCAAATACTTCTGGAGCAGTTGACGAAGTTCAATTCCAGCTACAGGAAAAGATTAAAGCTACAACTAACTTATTCCATAATGCAGTAATTAACGGAGATAAGGCAGTTAAAGGTTTTGACGGATTAGATGTTATGCTTGCTGGATCATCTACAGAAATTAGCGCCGGGGCAGACAAAGCGATTGATTTATCTACAGCAACAGCAATCGACACGAACTATAAGGCATTTTTAGATTTGATGGATGCATTTTTAGCAGAATTAGACGGCGTACCAGATATGCTTATGGGAAATAGTAAATTAATTACTAAATTAAAGGCATGTGCTAGACGTGCTGGATATCTGACACAGTCTGAGGACGCTTTTGGCAGACAAGTTGATTCTTATAACGGCATTAAGTTTGTGGATTTAAGCTATTACTACAATGGAACTACTACACTTCCAATTGTTCCTATTGTTTCGAGAAAACATAATGAAACCACAGTTCCAGGACTGACTGATCTTTATGCTGCTAGATTTGCACTTGACGGATTCCATGCAGCTTCACCACTTGGCGGTAAAGTAATTAGCACAACTATACCAGACTTTACTACTGCTGGAGCTGTAAAAGCTGGGGATGTGGAAATGGTGGCAGCAACAGTGCTTAAAAAGACTAGGGCAGCTGGAGTGCTTAGAAATATTAAAGTAGTGTAGGAGGCTTATTATGTTTAAAATTAAGGCACCAATAGAGAATTACACCCGTGAGATTGCGGGTGTATATTTTATTAATGGAGAAGCAGAAACAGAAAATGAGACAATGGCAAGATGGCTAGAAGGTAGAGGTTTTGAAGTAGAGGTCAAAGAAGAAAAAGCTGATAAAAAGCCATTAGGCAAAATGACAGTTGAAGAATTGGAAGCTTATGCAACTGAGATCGGTGTTGACATTTCAGAATGTAGCAACAAAGAAGAAAAGAAAGCAGCTATCATAGCATTTTTAGAACAGGAAAAGAAATAGAAGAAAAGGGGTGATAATATGCAACCCGATTATAAATTTTACACAGAGATGTATTACGGTAACCAAATTACAGAGGCCGACTTTCCTCGCTTAATTGCGAGGTCAGCGGCTTATTTAAGTAATATGTGTAGTTTACAAAACGCACCAGATGAAGCGGTAAAAATGGCCTTATGTGCAGTTGCTGAAGCATGGCAAACAAACGAGCAGGGCGGCGATATTGTAAGCCAATCAGTAGGAAATTGGAGCAAGTCTTATGCACAGAAAAAAGTTAAAACAGACGAACAACGATTATCAGATGCAGCCAAATTGTATTTAGGCCAATATTGCAATCTTACTGTGAGGTGGGTTTAATGTTTCCGCACACAATAACAATCTACAATAAGGATAGAAGCGAGAAATATCACCGTAAAGTTATAAAAGGCGTGTTTTGGGATTCTTCAAAAGGTTCTATAATGCGTAAAACAGGTTCAACGGCAGCAGACGGTCTTATGCTTATAATTCCAATCAATGCGGATAAAAACTACCTTAAACCAAAAGAATGGCTCGAATTAACAGATAAAACAGGTCATTGGACATTACAGCCTAAAGACGTTGTTATCCTTGGTAAAATCGAATATGAGGTTGTCAAAAGTAGCAAAGAACTAATGCAGTTTGATGATGTGCTGACAATAAGTAATATTGACACTAGGGAATTTGGGAGCGATATGGACCATTGGGAAGTGAGTGGTAAATGAAGATTGAGACACCCCGGGGTAAGGTTATTCAGACTAAAAGCGGAAAAGCTAAGCTTATCTGGGCAGACGATTTTCAGCCTAATAGAGAAGCACAGATTGATAAAGCTCAAGCCTTCGTTGATAGCGAGGTCTTAAGGTTATCTAACCCTTATATGCCAATGCAACAAGGCATTTTGCAAAAGAGCGGAATATTAGGGACTAAAATAGGAAGTGGTGAGGTAGTGTATAATGCCCCATATGCCAGGTATCAGTACTACGGTAAAGTTATGGTAGGTAGAGCACCAAAGCAGCTTACGGACAAAGATTTGACCTATCACGGAGCACCTATGAGGGGGGCGTTATGGTTCGAGAGAATGAAATCAGATAAAAAAGAACAAATACTCCGCGGTGCTGCTAAGTTTATGGAATGAGGTAATTATGAGTATTATAAGAGCATTACAAACATACCTAGAGACTTATGATGGAATGGAAAAAGTCAAGGATATTAAAACATATATGCCTGATGATAAGAATGGATATGCTTTGGCGGCCGCAGGAAACAGCAAAGTATCAGAGGATATCCTTGGCAACAAAATTTTCACTAATCAGTATACATTCTTAGCAAAAGAAATGGCATCTGATGAGGTGGACAGAGGCGGCAAACAAGACTTCTTAGAGGACTTTACGGACTGGTTAGAAGAACAGAATAGTAAAGGTAATTTACCTCTCTTAGAGGGTAAATATAAGGCAGAAAGCCTTAATGTGTCTAATGCAATGCTGTTTGATATATCGGAAGATGGCACCGGTCTTTATCAGGTGCAAATAACTTTAAAGATAAAGAAGGAGGTCATATAAATGGCTAAAATAAAAAGAAATCTATTTAAGACTTTTATAAATACTGCAAAGGGAAGCACTGCAGCGGCTTATGAAGTTCTTGGTACTGATCTAGAGGAACTAAATATTGAAATGGGTGCAAATGTTGTAAAACAAGCAAACATTTTGGGAGAAACATCTGTTGCTATTGATAAGTACGAGAAGCAGGCTTCTGTAGAGCCTTATAAGGCTGATAGTGGTACCGGCCTTTATACTAGATTAAAAGCTATTATTGATAATGAAGAAACCTTAGATGATTTAAAGACAGATGTAGTTCACGTGGATTTAATGGAGACTGCATCAACAGGCTCTTATCCAGCAATCAAAGAAGAAGCGATTATAGAAGTTGTCTCTTATGGCGGAAACACTGAAGGTTTCCAGATACCTTTCAACTTGCATATGACAGGAAAGAGAACAAAGGGTACTTTTAATCCAACAACAAAAGCTTTTACAGATGCGGTATAAGAGGTGATGGAAATGAACAAAGCTTTAAATTTTGATACAGGTAACGTAACAGTATATATTCAAGGTGACCCTAATAGACCATTGACCTTTAATCCAAAAGATTATAATATGGCTGGTCGCTTTTTTGATCTAGTTAAGCATGCGGAAGAGAAGCAAAAGGAATTCATTGAAAAGGCTAAGGTGGTAGATGAGTCAAATGACACAAAACGTACGGTGATATTACTTAAGGACATGGATAATTATTTTAGAAATGAACTAGATATCGTGTTTGGCGAGGGTGCATCAGCAATTATCTTTGAGGATATAAATGTGGCCACAACTGCTTCAAATGGAGATACGGTCCTTGCTAATTTTTTAATGGCCCTTTATCCGTACTTTAAAAAAGCTAGCGACAAAAAAGTGTCAGATCTAATTCAGGATCATAAGCCTAAGCAGAAGAAAAAGAAAAAATAAGGTGATTTTTTATGGACAATATACTTACACTTCCTGAACAGTTGGAAGTTGAGGGTAAACTTCATGATATAAATTATGATTTTCGTCCTTGTATTTCTATAATGCAAATATTAGAGAGAACAGATTTAACCGACTATGAAAAAATTAAAATCATGGTCGGTATTTTATTTGTCGACGAAATAGCAGAAGAAGATCTTTACGAAGCTGCACAGCAAGCAACGTGGTTTTTGAATTTAGGTGGCACTATACAAGAAAATAGTGGAATAGACTACGGGCGTCTTTTCTCATGGGAGCAGGACGGTCGTTTTATTTTTTCCGCAACAGATAGAGTCCTTGGTTTTTCTTCTAGGAGAGCTAAAGAACTGCACTGGTGGGATTTTGTTGGAGCTTTCTATGAAATAGGCGAATGTACCTTTTCAACCATTATTCATCAACGAAAATTAAAGAAAAAGGGTAAACAGACGGAAGCCGATAGAGAGTGGTGGAGTGAGAATAAAGACATCGCACAACTTAGATTGGAATATACACCAGATGAAGAGGAAGCACTAAAAAGATTTAATGAATTACTGATGAAAGGAGGCAATGACAATGGCAGGGTATGATGGAGCTTTAAGGTTTGATACCAGGATAGATACTAAAGGATTCAACCAGGGAACAAAGCAGATTACAAAAAATGTCAACGGAATATCCGCAGCTTTTAAAAAGCTAGGCGGGGTAATGATTGGTGTTTTTGCTATAAAAGGACTTGTAAAACTTGCATCAACTGCTCTTGATGTTGCTTCTGATATCACAGAGGTTCAGAACGTTGTTGATACAGCTTTTGGCGATATGGCATATATGGCAGAAGACTTTGCTAAAACCTCTATTGAGCAATTTGGTATGAGCAAGCTTGCAGCTAAACAGTATGCTAGTACCTATATGGCTATGGGAAAAGGAATGGGTCTTGCAAGTAAAGATGCTGCAGACATGGCTATAGAAACAACTAAAAGAGTTGGTGATGTTGCCTCTTTTTACAATCAGTCATTTTCCGAAGTTGATACTATGATGAAATCAATCTGGACAGGTGAGACAGAATCACTTAAGCGAATAGGTGTAGTCATGACAGAAACTAACCTTGCAGCTTTTGCACTTAGCCAAGGGATTACAAAAGATATATCTGCAATGACACAGGCAGAAAAAACACAGCTAAGATATGCCTTTGTTATGCAACAGACCAGGCTTACAGCTGGAGATTTTGTTAAAACGCAAGACAGCTGGGCCAACCAAACTAGAATTTTATCAGAATTGTGGAAGGAATTTTTAGGAGTAATTGGTACAGGCTTAATCCAAGTGTTAGCTCCAGTTGTGAAGGCATTAAATTCACTTTTATTAAGTCTGATATCCATAGCTAATGCATTTGCCCAAGTAACAGCAAAACTATTTGGTAAGCAGGCGCCAAAAGCTAAAGCTAAAATCGAGGTGGACAGCAGTTCCGTTGATCAAGCAGCTGCTGCCGAAGAAGGGCTTGCAGACGCCACTAAAAAAGCTGGCAAAGAAGCAAAGAATAATACGGCGGCATTCGATGAGCTAAATGTTTTAAGTCAGGATACTACTTCATCAGCAGTTCCCTCCGGAGGAGGAGTAAGTTCTGGTGGAGGAGGTGGCGGTATAGACACCTCAGATCTGCTAGGCGATACATCTAGTACTGAAGAGGAAATGACAGCCTTTACTAAGAAAATGCTAGAACTATTAAAACCATTACAAGAAATTAGTTTTGATAATCTTAATGCATCTTTAGACCGATTAAAAGAGGCACTAAAGCCTTTTGGCCAGGTTATAGGTGTTGGTTTACAGTGGTTATATCTTAATGTTTTAGTTCCACTTGCAAAATGGACAATAGAAGAATTGTTACCAGCTTTTCTAGATTTGCTTAGTGGGGCGATTAAGGTGATTACAGAAGTTATTAAAGCATTTGCACCATTTGCAGGTTGGCTATGGGAAAACTTTTTAAAACCTATTGCTACTTGGACAGGTGGTATTATAGTATCTATCATTAAACAAATGGCAGATGCATTTAGTGACCTTGCAGATGTAATTAGTGGAAAGCTAGATATACACGAATGGATTGCAAGTTTAGAGGGAAAGGATATTATTTTCGCAGCTTTAGCCATTGCAATAACATCGGTAGTAACAGCAATTACATTATGGAATGTAGCGGGGGCAATAGCATCTGTGGTTACTACTGCATTTGGCATTGCTATGAATATACTAACATCACCAATAACTTTAGTAATTCTAGCAATAACCGCATTGGTAGCCATTGTCATATTACTGGTAAAGCATTGGGATGAAGTAAAGGAAAAAGCAACAGAAGTATGGGATAGCATAAAAGCTGCTTGGGAAAAGGCTGCTGAATGGTTCGACACTACAGTAGTTACGCCAATTAAAGATTTCTTCACGAAAATGTGGGATTCCATTTCGGATAAAGCTGCCGCTATATGGACGGCAATTAAGGCTGTATTTGAAAAGGCATCTACATGGTTTAATGATACTGTCATTAAACCTATTGCAGATTTTTTTAGCGACCTATGGAAAGGTATTGGTAATAAAGCATCTGCAGTTTGGGAGGACATAAAGGAAGTTTATAAGAAAGCAGCGGAATGGTTTGAAAATACAGTAATTACCCCTATCAAAGATGCATTTAAAGGCGGAATCAACTTTTTACTAGGTTTTGTTGAGGGGTTCGTAAACGGTTTTATATCTGGTATAAATGCTATTATACGAGCACTAAATAAATTAAATTTTGATATACCAAAATGGGTACCAATTATTGGTGGTAAAACATGGGGTTTCAACTTGCCGAGCGTAGGCGAAATTAGCCTTCCTCGCCTTGCAACAGGTGCAGTAATCCCACCTAATGCGGAATTCGCGGCCATACTTGGTGACCAAAAGCACGGGAGAAATCTTGAAGCTCCTGAAGAACTTATAAGACAAATCATAAGAGAAGAGGGCGGTGGTCAAGAGGTAACTATTAATTTTGCAGGCAATATGGCACAGCTAATTAGGATACTTAAGCCATATATTGACAAAGAAAATAAGCGTAAAGGTAAGGTACTAGTAAAGGGGGCACCAGTATGATTAAAATAGATGGATTGACTTTTGATGTTCCAGTTGTTTCGCTCAAAAGGACTGCAGATTTCCTTGACAAATATGCAAACAGAACAGAAAGTGGGAAATTAAAGCGAGAGTTGATTGGAGTGTTTTTCAATTATCAGCTACAATTTGGAGTTACCACAAACACATCTGAATATGCTAGGTTATGGAGTAAGCTAACAGAACCTAAAGAATTTCATACTGTTGTTGTTCCTGATGAGAGTGGAAGTTATACTTTTACAGCATATTTTTCTAATGTATCTGATGAAATGCTAAGAAAAAAAGGTGCAAAAAACTATTTCAAAGATTTAACTGTAAACTTTATAGCACAAGTACCGGCAAGGAAGTGATGCAATGAGTACATACACAGAAATACAATATGGCCTGGTTGATGTTACCGCGAAACCCGATAGTGTGCTTAGTTGCAATGACAAGCAACCTTTTGTAAATATTCAAGAGTTAAAACTGAATAATACTATTGTGAAAAAAAGTGCAACTCTGGAACTTAACCAATTTTCTTTAGATGGAATGATGGAACTTTTTCCGGAGAACCCACATAATGAAAATTGGGGACTGTGGTCATTATCAATGTCAGATAAATTTGGTAAGTTTGAGACGCCAATTGAACTGATAATTTCATTTACAGAAAATCATTCTAGCCAAGGCCTAACACTGTATTTTATGCCAGAGACTAATGACTTCTGTAATGATTTAAACATAAAGTATTATGATGGTGACAATGGTTTAATCTTATCAAAAGATATTAATCCTAATGCAGCAGTATATTTTGCAGAAGGTAAAGCAGAGGACTACAGGAAAATAGTAATAACTTTTAATGGTACAAATAAACCTTATAGGTATTTAAAACTATCAGAGATAAAGTACGGCGCAGTAAAACTATTTAGCAGAGATGAAGTTATAGAAGCTACATTACTTGAAGAAGTGGATATCACATCATCTGAATTAAGTATTAATACTTTAGACTTTAAAGTATATTCCTCTGAGTTTAGTCTTTTAGATCCAAAGGGCATATACAGCTTATTACAAAAAAAACAAGATGTTACGGTAACAGAATTTATAGATGGGAAAAAAAGAAATATGGGAACATTTTATTTAGATGCGCCTGAGTCTGCATCTGATGATACTGTAAGCATGAGCTGTATAGATGCTATTGGGGTTATGGACCAAACCTCTTTTAAAGGGGGCTTATATAACAATAAATTGGCTAAAGATCTTATTACAGAAATTATGATATCTGCAGGATTTCCTTTTATCCTTGATAGCAGTTTTGATACAACTACAGTAACAGGTTGGTTACCAATTTGTACCCATAGAGAGGCATTACAACAAGTAGCCTTTGCCATTGGTGCAATAGTAGACTGCAGTCGTGCTGAGGCAGTTAGAATTTATCCTGTTCCAACACTTGTAACAAAAAGCATTAGTAAAGATATGAAACAACAGGGTCATAGTGTAAAGCAAAAATCACTAGTTACAGGAGTAGAAGTGACAGCTCATAAGTATGTAGCTTCAACTGAAAGTTCAGAACTATACAAGGGTGTTTTACCCGCTGGTAATCATGAAATTGTGTTTAATGAGCCTAAACATAGTTTTACTATTACCGGAACAGGGGCAAAAATTTTAGAAGAACATTGTAATTATTGTATTTTAAATGTTACTGCAAATAGTGAGGTGACATTAAGTGGAAAAAACTATAGTGATGCAATGAATAAAGTTGCAGTATATATGCCAGAACTACCAGCCAATGAAAAAAAGAATATTTTAACTGTAGAAGATGCAACATTGATATCAGAATCAAATAGTAATGCAGTCGCACAGAGATTATATGACTATTATCAAAGGCGAATAGAAGATACTGGGGAAATGTTTTTTACAGATGAAGAGACTGGAACTATAGTAACCATGGAGTCCATGTCAAATAAGTCTATAAAAGGATATATTGAGAGCCTAGAGATAAACCTAACGGGTGGATATATAGGAACCATGAAAATCACTGGGGAGGCGATATAATGGCAAAGATAATTAATTTTACAGCTGAGGAAATTGAGGCTAGGTTGCGCAAGATAGATTTAATAGAACAGGAACTAGCAGGTGTTGAAGGCATCCTGGCAGGTGTGTAAATGAGCATAAGAAGTGAAGCAAATCGAATAGTTGAATTGAGGAATAGGCTTAGAACTCGACTAGCGGAGCTTGGGTATGAAGTTTCACCCACTTCGAGTTTAGAAGACTGTGTTATGACTTTGGAGAGCTTTATACCAAACAAGCTAACCTACACAGTAGAAACAGCAAGTGGTGCTTCGTACGGTTTCAAGACCAATGCAAGCGGCTATTATGAAAGTGAAAATAAAGGCATTGGCTCTTCTGCCTCAGTATGCATCTTGACGTTGACAGCTGTTGGTTCTTTTGATGTAACTCTTGATTGTATCTCGTATGGTGAGAGTAATTATGACTTTGGAATAATCAGCGTTAAGAATGGTACCCTCTCAACTAGTTACTCAGAAGACACAACAAATGTCTTAAAATCTTTCAAAGGGCTATCCAGCCCAAGTGTACAAAAGGTATCACTAGGGACTATCAAAGATGAAACTGCCAAGTTCTACATCAAGTACAGGAAAGACAGTTCAGGTAACAACGGCAATGACAGCCTGCAGTTTAAGGTGGTGTACTAAATGTTTATCAATGCACAGATTATGGCTGATAAAGATAATAATGAGTTGCAAGACAGCGAAGGCAACTTACTACTGTTAAAATCTGATGGCTACATGGTTGTAGAGGAGCTTGTTATACAGGACTTCAAATTGCAACCAAGTGTTGCAACAATAAACACGAAAGTTACAGCAGAAGTAAGAGTATTTGAGGGAACCATAGAAAAAGAATTATTTATAATACGAAGCGGAGATGTCTTCGCAGGGGAGGTATAAAAAATGGCATTTAACGGAACGGTCCGGGTTCAGATAAACGGCACCTGGACAAATCTTACATATAATTCGGCCACAGGCGCATATGAGGGCACAGTAACTGCACCTGGCAAAACATCATTCAATGAGCCAAACGGAGTCTACGTTGCAACAGCAGAGGCAACTAACAATGCAGGTACCAAGGCTACTAAGACAGCTAATTTAACAGTAAAAGAGACAATAAAACCGGTTATCACGATAACTAGTCCATCAAATGGGGCATATGTATCAAATAATCAGCAACCGGTAGTATTTACTGTGATGGATGAAAGTGGTGGTTCTGGTGTTAATATTGCAAGTCTAACTGTGAAAATTGATAATGACATAATTACTACAGGAATAGTTACTACTCCTATTACAAACGGTTATAGTGTAACAGTCACTCCAAAAACATTAGGTGATGGTAGCCACACTGTTACGGTAAACTGTTCTGATAATGATGGAAATATAGCAATTGAAAAGAGCACAGCATTTACAGTTGATACTGTTCCTCCGGCTTTAAATATTACAAGTCCTACAGATGGATTAATTACAAATAATGCAAGTGTAGTGGTGAGTGGAACAACCAATGATACTACATCAAGCCCGGTTGTTTTAACCGTTAATAGCCAAGTAGTTACTGTAAATGCCAATGGATCATTTAGTACAACGGTTACTTTAACGGAAGGTCTAAACACAATTACTATAAAAGCAACAGATAAAGCTGGAAAATCAACAACAATTACGAGAAAAGTAACATTAGACACTTCAACTCCAATTATAGAAAGTGTAACCTTAACTCCTAATCCAGCTAATACAGGTGCAACAATGACCGTTAAGGTGGTAGTAAAATGATAAGGCCAGTATCAATACAGCTACAGTCTGATATTGTTTATGTAACGGGTACCGTTAATGGATTAGACACCACATTTACTTTGCAAGATCTAACTACTGAGGGGTCTATATGGGCAGCCGATGTCCCAAGAACCCCTAACGATGTGTATGATATTAACGTTACAGCCGTTAATAATATAGGTAGCCAGAGTAATTTTAGCACTGTTTTATATTATGGTTTGCATCTGATCACCGATAGAACATATGCAGATGTTGAAAGAGTAAAATATCTAAATGAAAAAGGTATAGCGGGAATGACAACTGAAGAAATGGAAGAATGGCTATCAGGAATGAAAGGCTGTTATAACGCTAGTGATCTAAACCGCGTTGAGTCTGCTGTACAGTACCTATTAGATCGCTTAGAAAAAGTGGGTATATTTTTAGAGTTGGAAACAAAAAACACCTGGCAGACAACAGACTGGCCAACATCAAAAAATATGGAAAGATACTTATATAATCTTAGAACTGTAAGAAGTGCTTTGACTGTGCCAATGGGTACACCAAATGTACCAGATACAGCAAACAATTTAGACTATGAAAAAGCCAATGACATAGAAAAGCTGCTAGAAATTGTAGATATTTTAATATCCAACATCGAGCAGGCTTTTTTATTTAGTGGGGAAATACTTAGTGGGGAGGTTTAAATATGAAAGACAGAATACCAACACTGCCGGGGCGAATGAAAATCATTAGGTCTGATGGCACAACGGAATATGTAACTATGGAGAGAGCAGATGAGCCTACAGAGGTGGGGACACCTCTTAATAAAGCGACTCTCTTTGATTCTGTACAGGCAACCAGGTATGGCGTGGAAACGCCTAATGCCGCATTTGGCAAGCTGACTAATAGTGTTATAGTAAATGTGAGTATAGAAGGTTGGAGCAGTGCGGTAAACAGCGAAGGCTACTATACCAATAAGATTGCTGTTGCGGGAATGAAGAAAGAATATGAACCTTTCTATTCTCTATTACCAACAAGCAGTGCTTTGCTGGAAGATGAAGAGGCTGCCTTTGCAGAAATAAAACGTATGACCACATCAGATGGTTATGTGGAGTTTAAAGCATTAGAAAACCCTGACAAATCGATAAATGTGAAAGTGAGGGGAGTGTAATGGGCGAAGGAATCAAAATGGGAGCAGGTGGCGGCTACTTAAAAGTAACAAACGGGCTTTTAGAACAACATCGCGCGAAGTCAGGTGAGATCAAGCCTAACACTTTAGTGGAGCTTATAAAGAGTGAGGGCTATCAATTTTTTACGCCAGTCAAGGGCTGGTATGAGCCGGGAATGGTGAAGGTTTGCTTGCTTGAGAAAAACAAGGTGCTTGCAGTATGTAGGTCATCAGGCACTTATCCCACCACAGAAGCTCGTGTCATCACTTATGACCCAGTTTCAAATGTGCTGAACCTGGGCACTATAGTTTCTATTGGTCAAGGATCTGATTCGAAGACCTCATTTGACATAGTAACAATAAATAGTAATAAAGTAGTGTATGCGACACCTGCAGATACAAGCTTGTCCACTAAGGTGCCTCGTGCGTATGTTCTCTCGATTTCAGGTTCGACTATCACAGTGGAGACTCCACTAGCACTCACGGGATATGAGTTCGGATTTGAAGGTGTGCAGCTAAGTGTGTGCACAGATGGTAAAGTGCTGATGCTCGGGCGTGACAAAACATATGCTGCCTCAGATAGTGTGTATACTTTTCTCACAATCTCTGGAACAAGCTTGTCTGCATCAACCCCTGCGATTATTGCAATGCCGAACCCGCCTGACGCATACTCACACTTGTCAAACTTAGGTGATGACAAGTTTATACTAGTAGGAACAACACAGATCGTCTTTTTTACACGTTCAGGAACTAGCTTGACAAAGAGCACAGCGCTGGCGATGCCATTTACCAAGACGTCGGGTAAACAGATTCAACCTGCACTCATGCCTGATGGCAGTGTTTTTCTAGGGGGAGAGGGCGGCTCATCACCCGCTTACAGCACTTTTGCTTGCCTCATTGATACCAAGGGCAGTGTCCCTACTATCATCAGCTCAATAAACAAAGTACTGTATAACGATAGTTTGAAAGCCACGTATTACGCACGTGACTCAGCAATCCGATACGGCAACATGATTTATTGTCCAAGCGAGGGAGGCATTGGTGTCTTTAAGGTAGTAGATAGTAAAATTGTTCCAGTCACGTTCTTCACCCTAACCGGCTTTAGTGACTTATACGCTAGCATGACCCTTTTAGGTAACCTAGGCTTTTGCTTGGCGGCTCACAGAATATATGATGGAGGTAACTACAATGGGTGGACTGTACTTGACTTTGACAAGATGCAAATGCTTGCTTTACCGAGCGTGAACAAAGTAGACGGTATTACTAAGACAAAGTGCTCACAAACGCAGTTAGGCGACGTGTGGGTAGCTAGAATTGGAGGTTAATTATGTTATTAGTTATCGACAAGCAGAGAAGTGTAGTCATGCAAATCCAAGCTGACGAGTTCGAAGGTGGTACAAATCTGGGTGTGCTTGACAATGGTTATCCCGTTGTTCGTAGCATAGACACAGCTTTTCCGAAGGAGTTTTTCGAAATTAAAACAGGCGTGCTAGGCATACCAGCTGAAGTTGAGGAAGGTAAGTTTTGCTACACGAAGGAAAAAGGGTTTTATCCTAACCCGGATTGGGTTGAGCCGAAACCTTACACCCAGGAGCAGTATGACGCTGTGCTAGAGAGTTTAATTGAGGAGGGTAGACTATAATGAGCGAGTTTGTAGAGAGTGCAAAGAGACTATACACTAAAGGAATAGTCACAAAAGAAAAGCTAGATACATGGCTAAAAGAAGGTACTATAACGCAGGATGAATATGATTACATAACAGCAGCTTAAGGGCTGTTTTTTTTAATGGGGAAGAAAGGAAAGTCATTATGAAAAAAACAATATTATTTTATATTTCTGATGGCCATGGCTGTCTAGGTGACAGAGGGGCGCAGAGTGGAAGATTTGACGAGTTTGAAATCAATAGAAAAATGTGTGACGCCCTGTATCGCTATCTTACAACCGTCAAAGGCAGAAAGTACAAAGTTGCTTACCCTGAAAGAAAAAGACAAATGTCAACAAGGGAAAAGACCGACGGAAAGACGGATTCGATGAAAGCCTATCGAAAAAAAGGATACTTTGTTGTTGGAATTGAGCTACATATGAACAGTGCATCAGGAACTAATGGTGATGGCGCGGAAGTTTATGCTGCAACTTGGAGCAGAAAAGGAAAGAAACTTGCTAATCTAGTATTGAACGAATGGAAAGCCATAGGTCAAAACTCAAGGGGCATCAAACATGATAATTCGCTTACATGGATTAAATATGGTCGAGATGTTGCCATACTAACGGAGTTTGGCTTTATCAACAATCCAGTAGACAGAAAAATCTTCGACACTGACAAAGAAATCAGACGTGCTGGAAGGGCGCTTGGAAAAGCTTGTGTGAAGTTTGCCGAAAGCATGTAGGTGGATGCATGGATTGGACTAGTATTATAGTAGCAATAATCACTGCCACAGGAGCAGGAGCAGGAAGCCTATATGGGATAAAAAAATCAAATTCATTAATAGATTATAAAATTGAAGAACTAACTCGTGAAGTTAGAGAACACAACAACTTTGCTAGGCGGATGCCAGTGGTGGAAGAGCAGATTAAAGTTGTAAATCATAGATTAGAAGATCTAGAAGAAAAAGAAAGGAAATAGGAAAATGGAAAACAAAATAAAAACAAAAAAGTGGATTAAAGCAGCAGGAGTAAGATCGGTTAAAACGATGGCTCAAACGGCTATCGCAACAATCGGGAGTGCGGCAGTATTAGACGGTGTTAATTGGGTGATGGTAGCTTCGGCATCAGTCCTAGCTGGTGCACTATCAGTGCTAACTAGTGTCGCAGGTTTACCAGAGGTAAAAGAATAGTAATTAATTTGGGGAGCTTCGGCTCCCCTTTTTGTTATTCATAATTTGTTAGGAGGATTCCGATGGAATATAACATATATTGTGACGAGAGTTGCCACTTAGAACATGATGATAGCGATATTATGGTGTGAAAAAGAACATATAAAAAATTTAACCAAGCACTTTTTAGTATACTTAAGTATATTATATGCAATAATAAATAATAAAATACTAATTATTCAAAACTAGTAAATATTTTTATAAAAACAATAATTAGTATTTAACTGTCGAAAATCAGTGATCTGATGTTTGCAAACATAAATAAAACAGTATAAAATATAATCAACCTCCAAGCGATTGGTGAATTGAGTGTGTGGCCTACAGACAGCTGTCTGTAGGCTGCTTTTTTATAGCATATGCAAATGACATCAGGTCCACCGTACTGTGAAATGATAAATTTCGCCATAGCAGGGTTTGGATTTTTTATCTTGATAGGATACTGTAATTTTTTTTCATACATCCACATAAACTATTAACCCTCCATTTCCCATGGCCATGGTGTATTTACCCAAGTCCATTTGTTTTCAATATTTACGTCTTCAGCACTTAGAGGTCCAAACTGTTCCTCGTAGTCTGCCACTGCTTCCATGTAGCTTTTTCTGGTGGCGTTGTAAAAATCTAATGCCATTTGGTTGGTAGGGTGAGTGTCAAGGAATAAGATAGTATCCTCCATGGCAAAATCGTACATCTGCACCCGTTTCATTGCTTCATCTCTAGTCATTTTTTCATACCCCCTTGATATCCTTTAAAAGGCAAGTCTAGATCTGGGAAGATGGTTCCCACATTAAACCCTTGTTCAAGGTCATAGGTCTTGTTCCAGCGTTGCCAAGGGACATAAGCCATTGCAACTGCAAAATTTTCGAAATTACTTATACTAGGAATTCCCGTATCGTTGTTAGTATCTTTAATAGTATTGTTGGTATTTGGAACGATTTCCATTTCACCCCAATGTTCCAAATCTATTGGCATACCAATATAAGGCTCTTTTTTATTCAAAATAAAACCCCTTTCATAGTAAGATATCTTATACTATGAAGGGGGTCTTTCAGATGTGCCTATTCTGGATTATCTTTCGCCAATATTTTTAATATTTTTTCGCAGGCCAGTTTGTTTGCATAACTTGATACGGCTAGTTCTAAAGCCTTCTGAGCTAATTGGTTTTTTGTTGCAGATTCGTCAATTTTCTCTGAAGTTATGTTGAATTCATCATCTAGTGTTTTTAGGTAGTTTTCATAAAAACACTGTATGTCTTTATCTTCAAGTTGTTCTTTTAGTAAAAGGCCGGTATCTCCAACAGATAGGACCTGTTTCAAAAGACAAATAGCAGTAAGATAAGCAATATGCTGGCGATTGTACCTTTTACCCTTTGCTCTAGGCAAAAGATTACTTTTAATGTAGTTGTTTATCATGGCAGGTGTAAGGTTTTCATCACCTTCGAAGCCAATATGCTGTCGCTGCATATAGCCGATGACCTGATCCATGTAAAGCTCTATGTCTGGAATAGAGTCCCATGAATTTGGTCTATACCTTTTAAGTTTTTCTTTTATTTCTTTTATATTTTCCATTATAACCTCATATTTTTTCTTATAACATCAATAATATTATATAATATTAAAAACTATTTTGCAAATACTAATTGACATAACGGATATTGTTTAATATAATATTGAATATGATATTACACAATTTTTATTATTAAAATAATGGAGGTGGTATTGTGGATGTTTGTGTATTTGGCGATTCAGTTGCTAAAGGCGTTGTTTATGACGAAGTGAAAGATAAATATACATTTTTAAAAGATAATTTTGTATCACTGATTCAGTCTGTGATGCCAATTAATATAAAAAATTACGCTAAGTTTGGTTGTACTGTAACTAAGGGTGCAGAAATCATGGAGAAACAGGGTGATAAGATATCTGAGTATCAGTATACTATTTTGGAGTTTGGTGGCAATGATTGCGATCTTAACTGGCCTGAAGTGGCAGCTTCACCTGATTGTGAACATGGCGCACAGGTCCCAATTGATTTGTTTAAAGAATGTTACGAAAAAATGATTGAAAAAGCAAGAACACTTGGAAGTAAGCCTATACTGCTTTCTCTTCCACCACTGGATTCACAACGTTTTTTTAAATGGGTTTCTAAAGATTTAAATAAGAAAAATATTATGACTTTTTTAGGTAACGATGTTAATTTTATTTACAGGTGGCATGAAAGCTACAATAGTATGATATACGATTTGGCCACGGAATATAAAATTCCTGTCATAGATATTAGAAAAGATTTTTTAACAAAAAAAGACTATAGGGATTTTCTATGTATCGATGGAATGCATCCCAATGAAAAAGGGCATAAGTTAATAGCCAGTTCTATAGAGAAAGCCATTTCTTCATTGCTCTAATGTTTATAAGCCCATACTTATATTTAATAAAGTATGGGCTTTTGTTTTCTTTAAATTTAGGGAAATATGTGATAAGATAAAAAAATCAACAATAGATAAAGGAGATATTTTATGAAACTAGTAATACAAAGAGTGACAGAAGCATCTGTTGAGATAGATGGGAAAATCCACGGACAGATTAACAAAGGTTTTTTAGTCTTAATAGGAGTTGGAAAAGATGACACATATGAAATTGCAGATAAATATGTAAATAAAATGCTGGGTTTGAGAATTTTTGAGGATGAAAATGGTAAAACAAATTTATCTTTAAAGGATGTTAACGGACAGTTACTTTTAGTGTCTCAGTTTACCCTTTATGCTAACTGTAAAAAAGGCAATAGACCAAGTTTTGTAGATGCAGGAGGACCTAAAGAGGCAGAAGAGTTGTATGAATATATTATTTCAAAATGTAAAGAGGTTGTGCCAGTTGTAGAAACCGGCAGCTTTGGGGCAGATATGAAGGTGTCCCTTGTAAATGATGGGCCATTTACTGTGATCCTTGATGAAGCCATAATGTAGCAGGCTGTTTAAAATGTGTTTAAATTTTAAAAAAATTCAAATTTATGGTAAACGCTTACTCAAACATACCTATTATATAATGAATGAAAATTACATTTAAGAAAGGAAATTGTTATGAGTGAGAAAAAACGTTTAGAAGATCTTACTTCAGAAAAAACCGAGTTTAAAAGAGAAATCGGGGTTTTTGGCGGAGTAAGTATTATTGGCGGAATTATGATCGGTTCAGGTATTTTCTATCTTGGATCTTATGTATTTCAGCGTACAGGTATGAATGCAGGACTTGCACTGTTATGTTGGGTTATAGGTGGGATAATAACACTATTTGGAGGATTATGTTATGCTGAACTAGGCACTGCTATGCCAAAAGCCGGAGGAAGAGTTGTTTATTTAAATGAAGCTTTTCATCCTGCAGTTGGTTTTATGGCAGGGTTTACTGACTGGCTTATTGGAGGACCAGGCTCTGTTGCAGCAATTGCAATTGCTTTAATGACAGTGTTTAAGTCCTTCTTTGATATTAGTGACTTCGGTGTAAAAGCAGCTGCTATTGTAATTATAATAGGCTTAACTGGGTATAACTTAATTGGGGTTAAATTGGCATCTATGGTACAGAGTGTTTCTATGGTTGCAAAGCTGATTCCAATAGGTATTGTAATGCTTGCGGCTTTGTTTGTAGGAAGGGTAAGCCCTGATTTATCATTAGCATCTGCAAGTGACTATGCTACTGCAAACGATACTAGTTTATTTGGAATGATTGCTGTAGCTGTAGTGGCATCATTATGGGCATATGAAGGATGGACTAACTTAAACACTGTGGCTGAAGAGGTTAAGAACCCTAAGAAAAACCTTCCACTTGCTCTTATCATTGGTATAGGTGGAATAACAGTAATTTATACTCTATTTAACTTCGCAATTATGAAGGTTCTTCCTCATGAAGAAATCGTAAATATGATTAATAGTGGAGATTTATATCTAGGTACGGCGGTTGCAAAAAAAGTTTTAGGAAGTGCAGGTGCTTTAGTTGTATCAATAGGTATGATTCTTGCTATGTTTGGCTCATTAAATGGCCTTATTATGGCACAGCCTCGTATGTATTATGCAATGGCAGAGGAAGGACATTTCTTTAAATCCTTTGCAAAACTACATCCAGTACATAAGGTTCCTACAGTGCCTATTATTGTCCAGGGTGTTTTAGCGGTAATATTAGTATGTACAAGAAATCTTGATCAACTAACTAACTTAGTAGTAGTTACAGGAATGGTATTTAGTGTTCTGGTAATTCTGGCTGTTCCTATTTTAAGAAAAAAATATCCAACTATCGAAAGACCATATAAGGTATGGTTATACCCTGTTTCAGTTGTAATAACAGCTTTAATATTTACAGGTTTGCTTATTAATGCTGCTATTGAAGACCCAATTACGGGGCTTGCAGGATGTTGCGTACCAGCACTTGGTGCAGTTGTCTATTTCATTTTTGATAAAAAAATTAAGAAAGAAGAGAAGTAAGTACTATGAATATGGTTGTTTTTAATGGAAAGATATATATTGAACGTGATGTTTTTGCAGAGGCAGTTTATCTAGAAGACGGAATTATAAAAAAAATTGGAAGTAATGAGGAAATTTTAGAGCTTGCCGGAGATAATGTTGAAAAAATAGATTGCCTTGGGAAAACTGTTATTCCTGGTCTAAATGATTCTCACATGCATTTTATGCAGATGAGCGAGACTATGCATCAGGTAGATATCGATGGGGTTCCTTCTATTGATGAGATGATTAGAAGATGTAAGGTTTTTATGGAGGAATATCCTGAGAGAATTGAAAATGGTATACATGCAATAGGATGGAATCAGGATTTATTTACAGATAGTGACAGAATACCAGATAGATTTGATTTAGATAAAATTTCTACTGATATTCCAATTGTTCTTGAAAGAGTATGCGGACATATCGTGTCGACGAATACAAAGGTTATTGAAATACTTGGCATAGATGGTAATTCACCGCAGTTCCCTGATGGGGATTTCTTAATAGGGGAGGACGGTTACCCTAACGGGATTTTTACAGCAAATGCTTGTAATATAGCAAAAAATGTAATTCCTGATTTTACTATGGAGGAGAGACGAGAATTCCTTAAGGAATCTATGGAATATGCAGTGTCTCATGGTCTGACTAGTGTTCAAAGCAATGACGTGGGAACCACGTTTATGGATGGACCGGCAGCTTTCAAACTTTTCCATGAAATATATGATAATGGAGAGGCGTTGCTTAGATACAGGCATCAGGTTTGCTTTAATGATTTTCAGGAGTTTGAGAAATATGTTTCTGTTGGTGAAAAGGTTTGTGGAAAATATCCAGAGGATTCGTGGCTTACATTAGGACCACTTAAGCTGTTTAAAGATGGAAGTTTAGGCGCCAGGACAGCTCTATTAAGAAATGGCTATGCCGATGCTCCTGATAATTTTGGACTTGAGTGGATAAAGTCAGAGGAGATGGATAGATATTGTCAGTTAGCTAAGAAGCATAACTTACAGGTTATTACTCATGTTATCGGGGACGGTGCAATTGAGCAAACTATTGATTGTTATGAAAGGGCTTTTGTGGATGGTGAAAATAAACTAAGACATGCTCTTGTACATTGCCAGATTACTGATGAGGCTTTAATCGATAGAATAGTAAATAATGGGATTTTAGTAATGGCTCAACCTATTTTCCTTGACTACGATATGCATATTGTTGAGGATAGATGTGGCAAAAAATTAGCATCCACATCATATGCTTTTAATACTATAGCTAAAAAAGGTGGATTGATTTCATTTGGAACAGACTGCCCTGTGGAGGATTGTAATCCATTCCCAAATATTTACGAGGCAGTTACAAGGAAAGATAAAAATGGAAACCCTGCAGGGGGTTTTTATTGTGACGAGTGCGTAGATGTTTATACAGCTATCGATGCTTATACTATTGGCAGTGCATATGCCGAGTTTATGGAAGACAAGAAAGGTAGAATTAAACCGGGATACTATGGAGATATGGTAATTCTTGATAAAGATATTTTTACTGTAGACCCTATGGAAATTAAAGACATACTACCTGTAATGACTATTGTTGGTGGAAAAATAGTTTACCAGAAATAGAACAAAGGATAGAAGATAATAGAAAGACTACATTTTGAGGTGGACTTTAGGTCTCCTGAAATGTGGTCTTTTTTTTAATACTATGTTATAATTAGGTATAAATTTTTGTTTGAAAAATTGAATTCGAGAGGCTAAGATGGAAGCAAATATTATTATAAAAAATGGTAAGTGTTTATCTATGGAAGGTGATGAAACCTACGAATGGATTGCAATTAGAGATGACTTAATTGAAGATGTAGGCAATGGTGATGGGTTTTTACATTATATTTCTGAAGATACTAAGATAATTGATGCGGAGGGGAAAACTGTTTTACCAGGTTTTATAGATAACCATTTTCATGTAGTAATAACAGGAATCAACCAGAACTCTGTAGATCTGATAAATGCAAAGAGTTTAGAGGAGGTGGGTATTCTAATTAAAGATGCCATGGCGAATAATCCAGATAAAGTCCTTTTAGCTCATAATTTCCAGTGTGAACAAATAAACATGGACAGTTTTCCAGGCAGAGCGGTCTGGGACAAGTTTTGTAATTCAATGCCTCTAGTAGTTTTTGGTAAGGATTATCATACTATAATGCTTAACAGCTGTGCGATGTTGTTTTTCAAAGTTCCTTTTGCACTAGATGGAGTAGAGGTTGATGAGAATTATATACCTACAGGTGTTTTTAAGAAGCAGGCAGGTGTTATATTATATATGAATATTTCCGACTCTTTTTCAGATGAGTATTGTGATAAGGCTGTTTCATCTGTGGTGAAAAAATTACATAAAAAAGGCATAACTACTGTAGCAGCTATGGAGGGGGGAAGTATGGGGGTTTCTCCTCATTACAACCGTGACGCAGAGTTTATTTATAAATATAAGGATAAATATCATCTGGGGATGGAGCTTTTTTATCAAAGCACCAATATAAATAAGATTAAAGAAATGGGCTTAACACGTATAGGCGGGGCTCTTTATGTAGATGGAACTATTGGCTGCAGAACGGCTGCAATATCTTTTGGATACAAGGATTCCGAAGATAATTATGGTGTTTATTGTATAAATAAAGACTTTTTAAATAAATTTACTCTGGACTGCTATAAAAATAATCTTCAACTTGCTCTTGATGCTATTGGAGACAATGCAGTTCAGTGGGTAATTGAGGCTCATGAATATGCTGTGGAGCATGCTGGTTTAAGTCCCCTTAGACATAGGATTGAGCACTGCGAGCTTATTAATGAAGAACAGATGGAACGCGCTGCAAAGCTTGGGTTGGTCCTCTCAATGCAGCCGACCTATGAAGGGTTTTGGGGCGGACAAGGGAAAATGTATGAACAGCGTCTAGGAGAAAATTATTTGAAGACTAATCCATATAGAGAAATAATAGATCATGGGTTAGTATTATGTGGAGGTTCTGATAGTGATGTAACAGAGGCAAATCCTTTGCTTGGAATTCACTGTGCGATTAATCACCCTGTACCTTTTCACAGAATAAATTTAGACGAGGCACTTAGAATGTTTACGATAAACGGAGCCTTTGCCCTTAGATTAGAAGATAGACTAGGCAGTATTAAGAAGGGTAAGCAGGCAGATATTATAATCCTCAATGGGGATATATATAATATTAAAAAAAGTGACATAAAGGATGTTGAAGTAGAGACTACTATAAAGGATGGAGAAGTTGTTTTTTGTAAAAATCAGGATAGAGTTATAACATGTTAAAAATTCGTTTTTTGGGAAAATTTTATTTTGAAAAAGATGGCAGGGATATTACTGCCGCTATCAATAATAAAACTGCAGCAATTGTTGCATTACTTTTGATACAAAAAAACAAGACAATGAGCAGGGAAAAAATTATTTCCTATTTGTGGCCGGACAGTTCAGAAGATGCGGCTAGATATAATTTGCGATATAATTTGTGGCTATTAAAGAAAGTCATTAATGCAGATGAAGATGAAAATGAATTTTTACTAATAACTAAAGATTATTGTAGTATAAATGCTGAGTATAATTATATATGTGATATTGTTGATATTATCAGTTTAAAACTAAATGAAGAAAAAAGCATACAGAGGCTTGAGTATTACTTTGCACTATTTAATGGGGATTTTTTTGAAGGGTGTTATTTTAGTAATTGTGAGGAATTTAATGAGATTATTATTTTTCAAAGAAACTATTTTGAGAAGAAAAAGTTGTCCATAATTAACTATTTGGCAAGGCAATATTATAGTAAAGGGCTACTAAGTCAATGTATTGAAGCTTTAAATACAAGTTTAAGTATTGACCCCTACGATGAAAAAAATGGTGTTCTTATGCTGGATGCCTATATAAAGGCTAATAATAGGGGTGCAGCCGTAAAGTTTTATAATACCATGGTAAATCGTTTGGCCTGTGATTTGAATATAGAACCGTCAGAAATTCTTAAGAAAAAATTTATAGAAATAGAAGACCAAGAATCATCTGGACAATCACAGACGGATTCAAATAAAATATCTATTTTATCATACTGCATTAAGGAGATACCTTGCTTTTGGATGTCGGATGTAATTGATAAAATCCTTATAGATTCAAGCTTTGATATAGAAAAATATCTAAACAGAGATGATATTTCGGATTTGGCATATATACAGGCTAATTTAGGTGAATGTAAATATTCCCCATCTGTGGCAAGAGTGGCAAATGCTTTTATAAAATTGATTAAATTAATTTGTTTAGATAATAATTTAGAAATAATTATAATTAATTCATCTTTATTAGATGAAATATCAAAGGGTGTTGTGAAACATCTAAAAGAAATACAACTAAAAAACCTAAATATTATAGAGGATGAGATGTAAGTTAGTTATAATTTAACTATAATTTTAACTTAGGAGGAAAAGAATGGTTAGTTTAAACATACTAGATGATATTGGTTTTAATAATATCTCATTACTTAAAACAGAGGAAATTCCCTTTGACTTTTCATTTCGAAAATATTGTGAAGAAAACTTCTGTGGTTCATATGGAAGGAATTATGCATGTCCACCTGACTGTGGCACTCCGGAAGAAATGAAGCACAAACTCACAGTATTTCCTTATGCAATAGTATTTCAGACTATATGTGAAATTAAAGATTTTAACGACAATAATGAGATTAAAAGTGCAAAGAGCCATCATAAGAAATTGATGAAAGAAGCAATAAAAAGATTACAGGAGGAAGGGCATAAAGGAATTGCTGCTATGGCAGGCTGCTGTACTACATGTGAAACATGCGGGAAAATTAAGGGTTTCCCTTGTCCGTCCCCCGAAGAGGCATATTCTTGTATGTCAGCCTATTGTATAAATGTAGAACAGTTATCAGCAAAACTAGGTTTTGAGTATTGGTTTGAAGGTCAGAAAGCAGGATTTTTCGGAATTTACGCCTTTGAGTAACTTATGAAAAAGAAAAACATTGATGTAATAAAAAACCCAGACAAAATGATAAGCTATTGGAAAAACCAATGGCTAATTGTTCTGGGTATTTTTATTTCTGGAATTATCTATAATGGGTCAATGTCCTTAGGCCCGATTTTACAGGGAAAAATAATAGACAAAATACTAGAAGGTGAAGAAAAACTAGTAATACTAAAGTGGATAGGAGTTTTTCTGGCTGCAATTTTTATAATACAATTTATGCGTTTCCTTAAGAGGTATTTTGTGAGGAATTTTGCCAATAGAACAAGTGCTACTATGCGCCTTATGGTTTATAACAATATAATAAATAGAAGTGTAAATGATCTGTTGGATGAAAAGGCAGGGGACCTGATGACAAAGGTTATATCTGATGTAAATGCGTGCACGGAGGGCATGAGAAAGTTTACAACAGAGCTATTCGATACAGGGGTGTTGATGATAACCTATTTCATTACTATGATGACTTATGATGTAAAGCTATCTCTCATTGCTTGTATTTTTATGCCTATAGCAATTTTTATAGCAGAACGACTAAAAACCAAGATATACCAATATACGAAAAGTTATAGGACGCAGCTTAGCAAAATCGCAGAGCTTACTAATGAAAATATTGAGAACGAACTTCTTTATAGAGTTAACAGTGTTACAGATATTTGCACAAAAAAGTATAGTGAAGAGTTGAACAAGCTAGAGAAAAAAGCTGTTTTGGCCAATATTTTTGAAAATTCCATGCAGCCAGTATATAAAACTATTTCACTTATCGGCATAGTTGCAATAGTATATGTAAGTGGGCAAAGGGTAATTCAAGGGAGTTTTTCTGTAGGTGATTTTTCAGCCTATGTCGCTATATTTATTGCTCTCTCGGTAAAGACCGGGAAGGCAGCAAAACTATTTAACTCTGTAGAAAAGGCAAAAGTCTCTTGGCAAAGAATAAAACCCTATCTTTCTGAGTATGTTGAGTATAATAAGGTTGACTTTACTGCTGAAAAAGAGGTGTTTCTAAGGGTTGACAATATGGGGTTTAGAGCTGTAAATCACTGTAGTTTTGACATAAAAACTGGAGAAATTATTGGGGTGACAGGTAAGGTGGCCAGTGGCAAGTCAAGTATAGGGATTGCGCTGCAAGGGATAT
>JAWRJF010000021.1:0-28716 GCA_040307645.1 Anaerovoracaceae bacterium
CTTAAAATATCATAAACCATAAAATTTAACATCACTTATTTGACTGAGATCAAATAGCAAAACTGGACGCATAAAAATGCGTCCAGAAAGTCAATTTTTTTATTAAATTGTGTGTCACCCCAACATTTGACACAGAGCCAAAAAACAACCTGATATCAATATCAGGTTGTCCATCTTTAAATTATTAGGCTAGAAATTCTGAAACGGCTTTCTTTACAGCATTACCGTCTGCGACACCCTTTACCTTACCCATTACGGCACCCATAAGTTTGCCCATATTCTGCTTGCCACCTTCAATACCAAGTGCGGCTGCAGTCTCCTTTACTATCTGAAGAATTTTTTCTTCAGATAACTGTTCAGGTAAATATCTATTTAGAATTTCTATTTCTGCTTTATAAGAGTCAGCAAGATCTGTCCGTCCAGCTTTTTCAAAATCAGCGAGGGCATCTCTTCTCATTTTAACTTGTTTAGATAAAATTGTAATTATGCCTTCATCGTCAAGCTCTTCTCTGTGATCAACCTCATATTGTTTAATCGCAGCGCGAGCAAAACTAATTGTATTTTTTGCAACTTCGTCACGAGCCTTCATAGCCCCCTTGAAGTCTGCCATTAATTGTTCTTTAAGAGTCATTTATATCACCTCGATTCTAAATGACTAATACTTTTTAGTATTTCTTAGCCTTTTTTCTTGCAGCTTCAGACTTTTTCTTTCTCTTTACGCTTGGTTTCTCATAATGTTCTCTTTTTCTAAGTTCTGACATTACTCCATCTCTAGCGCATGATCTCTTAAATCTCTTAAGAGCACTTTCTAAACTTTCGTTTTCTCTTACGATTACTTGTGCCATATTCCAATTCACCTCCTGACCTAACATGAAATATTCTGCTGTGAACAGTCTTTTGCCTATAACGAAAATATTATACACTTTTTGTTGGGATTAGGCAAGTCGTTTTTACCTATTTTTGCATTATTACATCAAAATAGTAGCAAAATAATGCCTGTAAGTGTAAAAGTATCATTTTTTGTTTATTTTGAATAATAATATCCTAAAATATAATACTCGTTGGCCAAGGCTTCGTCAGAAATATCAAACCTATTCATTCTATCAAGACCTTGAGCCTTAGTCCATTTTTTTCCTTTTTTATCCCACAAGCTGTCAGTTCCCCTGGTAGAATCAATAGTTATCCACCTACCCTCGGATTTTATATATGCTTCAACCCAAAAATGATTCTTATTAAAAGACTTTTCTTCTGACACATCATTGTGAGCCCTATGTCCATACGCTATTCTACAAGGGATTCCCTGTGCCCTCCCTAAAGCTGTAACAAGTCCGGAATATCCATTACAGGTTGTGGCGACTCTCCCGTCCTGACTATTTGGACTAGTTTTTTTGTTATTTAAATTATACAAGTTTTTATATGGATTATCATATTGTAGTTTCTTAGTCTCATAGGCTACTCTGTCATAATAATAGTTATCACATACATATTTATATATCTTTTCCATTTTTTCATAATCATTTTTTGCATCAGCAACTACTCTGCTTGATATCTTTTTATAATAAGTTATCTGTGACTTAGTTGGCATCTTAAGTATATTTGTCACTGGATCTGTATATAGCAGTCCCTTTAGGTCGCTTAATGATGTATATTTATTCCGACTGTAATTTTTAGTCCTCTGTTTAGATTTATTATGGGCAAGTATGCTATCATAAACTAAAATAGACGGCTGACCATTATATACTTTTATCATTGTTTGTCTAACTACATTTGTCCATCTTCCATTTTGGTTACACTTAACAATTAAGTTGTATTTTCCATTACTGAGCCCTGAAAAATCTAGGTTTGCCTCTAAAACTCCAGGAATATCCTTAGAAATTCCACGTCTAAATCTGTGAGTCATGACTCTGTCACTGCTGTAAAAGCCACCATCATTATATCCTTTGGACACCGCGAATTGAGTCTCTAAGTTGGCATCTACTCTATGATAGAACTTAACATTCATTTTTTCCCCTGAAATAGAAACCTTTATGTTATCATAATCTAAAGGTCCTGTTACATATTCTTTCACCTCTTTGGATGTTCTCATAGAACTTGCAGCATAAATGTCTGCAGGTAACACTGAAAAAATCATGAAAATAAGTAGCGCAGCGCATATTACAAATTTCCCCTGTTTATTGCAACCCTTGCTCATAAATGTACCTCCTAGTATATTTTCTATATTATATCAGAAAACAATATAAAAAAACGCAAAATAGTTTCCCATTTTGCGATTTTTTTTACTTATGAAATCAGCCTGGTGGCCATGTCATCTTACGTTTCCCTAAAACATGAAAATGTAAGTGTTTAACAGTTTGGAATGCATCTTCACCATTGTTGCTAACTACCCTGTAGCCATTTTCAATTCCTAACATATCTGCTATTTCATGGATTTTAAACATAATGTGTCCTAATAATTCCTTATCATCTTCAGAAACATCATCTAAAGATTCAATATGTTTTTTAGGAATAACCAATACATGTACAGGCGCCTGAGGTTCTAAATCATGAAAAGCTATAAGTTTATTATCCTCATAGACAACATTGGATGGAATTTCTCCACTTCCAATCATACAAAAAATACAATCTGCCATTATATCTCTCCTTTCATACCATCTTTATACTGTTCTAAGAGCAAAACTTGAGAAAAGCTGTTTAGCAACCCTTCGTCTCCTTTCGCATAGACCTTGATATAATTATCGGTATAACCGGTAATCATTCCACTTTCATCTACTTCCTCGAAAAGCACTCTGCGCTTTTTACCTATATTCTTTTGGAAAAACCTTTCTCCATCAGCCTTTGCCTTTTCTAGTAAAATAGAACTTCTATTGTTTTTTATAGCTTCGTCGATTTGCCCCGTATATTCAGCAGCCTTAGTACCATGACGTTTAGAATATTTAAAGACATGAACCTTACAAAATCCAACTTCATCAATTATCCTTACACTATCTAAAAAATCATTTTCACTTTCGCCGGGAAAGCCAACTATAATATCAGTTGTAATCCCAAACAATGGATCATGTTGTTTAAGTACCTGGACTATTTCTAGATACTCATCTCTATCATATCGCCTGTTCATGGCTTTCAAAACATTATTACTGCCACTCTGAATAGACAAATGAAGATGGGGACATAATTTTTCATATTTTAGCAATCCCCTTACATATTCTGAATTTATTACCGTAGGCTCTAAAGAGCTCAGTCTGATTCTAAAATCATATGGTAATTGGTTTAATGCTGCAATTACAGGTTCTATTCCATCATCACCAAAATCACTGCCATATAATGCCGTATTTATTCCTGTAAGAATAATCTCCTTAAATCCTTTTTCAAGAAGGCCCTTAGCCTCTTCAATAATTTCTTCTAAGTCACGACTCCTTACATTACCTCTGGCATAGGGAATGATACAATATGAGCAAAATCTATTACAGCCTTCTTGAATCTTTATATATGCACGAGTTCTTGACTCCATAGATGTGATTATTCCTGTACTCTCATAATTATTAAGTTCTTCGTAAGCCTTTATATGGCACTCTGTAGGCACAGATTCTTGTCTAAAATCCTCCACATAAGACACTAAATTGTTCTTTTCATTAGTGCCTGCAACTATGTTAACGCCTTGAATTTTACTTACTTCCTCAGGACTTACCTGAGCATAACATCCTGTAACTGCTACTATACTGTCAGGATTTACTCTCTTCATCTTTCTGATATACTGTCTGGACTTCCTATCCGCCAAATGAGTGACAGTACATGTATTTATTATATAAACATCTGCAAAATCTTCTTCCGAAACAATTTCATGACCCTTTGAAGAAAACTGCTCTTTCATTGCTTCTGTTTCATATTGGTTAACTTTACAACCTAAAGTGTGAAACGCTATTTTCATCTCTATCCTTTCTTCCTCTATTGTTTATACTATAAATAGTACAACCTTTTATCCATTTCTTCAAGAATAATATATTTTTTCTTCTATATATTGTTTTTGAGGAGATAATCTTATGAAAAAAATAAAGTTTTTCTTTGCAGTTTTTATGGTGGCGTGGCTGACTTTTACCCTTGCTATACAACCCCTTGAGAAAAATGATTTAACTGCCACAGATAGTGACGGAAATGATTACATTAAATGGGTTGATTTTGATGTTTCTTATGACGCATTGGATAAAGCTTTGCAAGTTGACATTGAAACTTTTAACCAGGATTTGCACATAAGTTGGATAAATATATTAGCATATCTTGGTACTCGATACGGTGGCAACTTTCATCAATATAAAGATAGTGACGTAGATATTTTTGTTGAAAAACTCCAGGAAGGCAGCTCTGTAGAAGATCTGACAAAAGACATGAAATATTTTAGTTACTATTACGAAGCATACAGCAGCGTCCTCTCAGGGCTCATCGGCCTTGACAAGGAAGGAAACTATGGCCTTACCGCATATAGCCCTATTGCTTCTGGTTATTGGTATAACGACTGTGATGATTTTGGTAACGGAAGAGATTATGGTTTTAAGCGTAAGCATCTAGGTCATGATATGTTCACCTCTGTGGGTACGCCTGTAACAGCTGTAGAAAAAGGCTGGGTTGAAGCTTTAGGATGGAATCAATACGGTGGCTGGAGGGTCGGAATACGTAGTCTAGATGGTAAAAGATATTATTATTATGCCCATCTTCGCAAAGATGCCCCATATGCCTCAGGCTTAAAGGAAGGTTCTCTCGTTCAAGCAGGTCAACTAATTGGTTATACCGGGCAAAGTGGTTATAGCATAAAAGAAAACGTAAACAACATTAATGTCCCACATCTCCATTTTGGAATGCAGCTTATTTTCGACGAAAGTCAAAAAGAATGCAACTCGGAGATATGGATAGACCCCTATGCCATTATACGTTTATTATCAAGACACAAAGCTGATGTATCAAAAGAAACGCAAGCTGCATCTTTATCTGTCTCAACTGAAAACGATGCAAATAATTCAGTAGAAGTTCCCATATTAATGTATCACGGGCTTACAGATAAACCCTCACATATTAACACATATTTCATTAGTGTAACAACCTTTGAAGATGATTTAAAGTATCTAAAAGAAAACGGTTATAATGCTGTTACAATTACAGACTTAATTAGTTTCGTAGATGGCGGACGCCTTCCCACAAAACCTGTAGTGATAACTTTTGACGACGGATATTGTAATAACTATAATTTCGCCACACCCCTTTTAAAAAAATATAATATGAAGGCAGTTATTTCCATAATAGGTTCCGCCTGTGAAGTAGCAAGTGTAGTCTCTTACAGATCAGAAGATTACTGCAATGTAACTTGGGAACAAATTAAAGAAATGAGTGACTCAAATCTGTGGGAAATACAAAACCACACTTATGACCTCCATGCAATAAAAAATGGAAGAAAAGGTGCAAGCAAAAAAAATGGTGAAAATGAAAGTGCTTATGAAAGCATTTTGTCAAAGGATATTAATACATTACAAAACAAAATTACAGAGGTAACCGGAACAACCCCCAATACCTTTACATGGCCTTTTGGAGAGGTAACAGAAGATGCCCATCAGCTTTTAAAGGATTTAGGGTTTAAAGCAACATTGAGCTGTTATGGAGGTATTAATACACTAAAAAAAGGCGATACTGAATCTCTCTACTTAATGAAGAGAAATATCAGAACGCCTGATGGATCATTAAAAAAATTATTGGAATAAGGTCTTTATAGGGCTTTATAGTGCTCAGTATATTTATAATTCTAATTCATACATAGTCATAGCCAAGGCCACAAGTCCAGCCGTCTCAGTGCGCAAAATCGTTTTTCCAAGGGAAACTCTTTTTGCGCCTATTTTATCTAGGGCCTGAGCTTCGTTATCCGAAAACCCTCCTTCAGGGCCTATAATGATTGCAACCGACTTAGGAACAGTATTAAGATCTCTTAAACAGTCTTTAATAGTAAAGTTGTTTTCATTTTCATAAGGGAATAATACAAGCTGATATTCCTTTAAAATCTCTAACATATTTTTAAACTGCAATTGACAATTAATCTGTGGGATCAAACCCCTTTTGCACTGTTTAACCGCTTCATCACTGATTTTCTGCCACCTTTGCAATTTTTTATCAAAGTTCCCTTTCTCTACTACCACGGTTCGTTCCATAAAAACAGGAGTTATATCTTTAATCCCCATTTCAACACATTTTTGAATGATAACTTCCATTTTACCTGCCTTAGGAATACCCTGAAACAAAGTCACCTGAAGTTGCGGTTCCCTGGCGAATTTTTGCTTGTCTAAAATCCTAAGCAAAACCTCATTATCATCAAGGGTTTCGATTTTTCCTTTATACTCCCATACTGCACCATCAGATATATCAATTTCATCTCCAACCTTAGATCTTAAAACTTTTTTCAAATGATGTATATCTTCTTTGTCTGTTATTCGTATATATTTTTCTTCTATGTTTGTAGGACTTGTAAAAAATTTGCTCATACCCACTCCTTATATTATTCAATATTATCTATAATTTTACTGCCAACAAATGCAACAACATAAATAGCTATGGCTATTAATATATTAAATGTAACGGCGTATTTTTTCAACAGTAGATTTACTCCTACAGCCACTCCGATAATTAAAACCATTATTGCCCACAATGCAAAAAATTCTAAAACCTTACTTTTGAACTTAGGAGGATTAAAAGCACCTTTGCATATTCCATCGACAACAAAGGATGCAATGGCTATAAATATTGCGAAATCAACAACATCGCCTAACGTCAATGTGTAATTCGTCCAAGGGTTCTTGGCTATTATATTTTCTACAGTATTAAAAATTATACTTATTGTCCCTAGCATATATAGACACATCAATAGAAGTTGTATTCTATCCCTAAATTTTTCTGCTTCTGTCTTTTTAGGGAATACATCGATTATCTCGTCACAAAAAGTTTTATAATCTTCCCCAATAATTGTATCTATACTATCGCCTCTATTTTCTCCATCTATAATCATATTAATTATATCTTGTCTCACAACCTCCTGATTATAATCTGAAAGTTGCGAACCCCTTATATAGACTACCATGTCTATGTATTTTTCAGAACTCTCCTCAGAGATATTTTTATCTAATTTTTCATTTTCTTTAGCCAGTTTCTTAGCTTTTTTATTCATATTATTCCCCTCCAAATAAATTCTTTACCGCTCGTGATACTTCTTCCCAACCAATTTCAAATTCTTTAACTTTTTCTTTTCCTATATCAGTCAAAAAATAATACTTTCTTCTAGGACCATTTGGCGATTCTCTCAGTTCTGATACAACTTGATTATTTTTTTCTAGTCGTAACAAAATAGGATAAATTGTTCCCTCAGATATAACTCCGAACCCTAATTTTTCTAACTTCTGAGATATTTCGTAGCCATAGACAGTATCTCTTTCAATAATAGCTAAAATGCAACCCTCCAAAACGCCTTTTAGCATCTGTGATGATATCAAAACATATACCCCCTTTGTTTCTAACTACCTTGCATTGCAAGATATACTATATTGTAATACAAAGTAGTATATCTGTCAACATATAATACAAAAAAATTGAGCATAATGGCAATCTCAGGTACGTTTCCTTATATACATTCCAAATGTTCTCCTAATTTCCTTAGGCCCCTAGGCCCAAAGGTCTAAGGGGCCCGAGGTCTAAGGCGCACGAGGTCTAAGGGTCCATGGGGCTTGGGAGCTGGAGTTTATAAGGGTCCATGGGGCTTGGGAGCTGGAGTTTATAATTGATTTTTTAATGATTTATCACAATGCTCCACTTTCCCAGTTTTTTGGGATAAAAATTTATCCCAGATTAAACATTTTACCTTGATATGTGATAATTATCTACGTTTTTATTACATATATTTACATTTTTGTCATTTTATTCGCATTTTTTATCACATTTTTATAATTTTTTAACTGTTTGGGATAAAAATTTATCCCAAATTTTGCCCAAGTTGCTTCTCTGTGATAAATCATACAAACCTCAACTTTCCCGGTTTTTTAGTATAAAAAAATCGTGCTCACTTGCTTACTACTGCGTACAAATGAACACGAAAAAAGTTTATTATATGACACATAGTTCCTAGCTTCTTCATCTAAACTTCAGCTACAATAACACACCACATACCATCTTCTCTTACCTCTAATATCTTAAAACCACAAGCCCTAATCGCTTCTGCAACCTCCACCTCTTTTTCAACTAAAATACCCGAAGATATATATATTCCCTTAGGATAAAGATGTTTTCCAACGTCCTTTGATAAAAGCTTTACTAAATCTGCCATTAGGTTTGCAACTAAAATGTTGGCCTTAAAGTCTATACCTTTTGTTAAATCTCCATACTGTGATTTTACTGTTTTGCCTACTTTATTTAGGTCGATATTTTCTTTAGAAACTTGTACTGCCAACGGATCAATGTCGACTCCCAAAACATTTTTGCTACCTAATAATGCGGCTGCAATTGACAATATCCCCGAACCACAGCCAACATCTAATACGGAATCGCCCTCTTTTATATATTTCTCCATCATTTTTATACAAAGGGAAGTAGTCTCATGTGTTCCTGTACCAAATGCCATCCCTGGATCTATTTCTATGACTTTTTCACCTTCAGCCTTATTATATTCTTCCCAAGTAGGTTTTACGACAATGGTATTTGAAACCTTGGTTGGCTTAAAATATTCCTTCCAGTTATCCTTCCACTGTTGATCATCTTCTACTTTTATTTCTGTAGCAAGGCTGCCAAAATCCACCTTCACTCCAAAGGCCCCATCTTTAGCTCTCTGCAAAAGCTGCTCCATAGCAAGCTTTACAGCATCTGCTCTTTGCAAATTTGTTTCATCAAATTCAAGGTATACGGTTACCTTAGGTTCTTCATCAGCCAAAGCAACTATTTCATCATCAAGATAATCCCAATCGTAATCATGTTCTTTTTCCATAAGCGCTTCAATATCTCTAGGATCATCTACCACAGTGTCCGTAATTCCAAGGTTTAAAAGTTCTGCAATTACAGGCTCAATTCCCTCAGTTGTGGTATGGATGTTAATTTCAATATATTTCATAGTTTCATACCTCTTTTATGCTTTTCTTTAATTATAACTTGTTAATGAAGGCAAAGCAACTTTGAAGGAAGATTATTTTGTGTGCCGTTCAATGTTGCCCTACTTCCCCAGTTTTTAGGGATAAATCTTGGATTCTGCGCATAAATCATAAAGGACCGGAAAAAATCCGATCCTTTATTCTTATCTAATTACTTTTGGAATTGTCCAAGTATAAGCTCTAAGCTACCTTAGAAGCTACCTTAGAGGACACCTTAGTATAAACCTTAGTTCCATCTACTGTTCTGTAACCTTTAATCTTATAGAAGTAAGTCTTGCCCTTCTTAAGAGACTTAGTAGTTACTGTAGCCGCAGCCTTGTTAACCTTAGTTGTATATACAAGTTTGTAAGTTCCGTTTTTGGATGCTGCTCTATATACTCTATAGCCATCCATCTTATAAATTGAACCCTTCTTCCAAGTAAGAGTAACCTTATTCTTAGCAGTAGTTGCTTTGATTGTATTTAACTTTGTAGCCTTAACTCCATTTACAATCTTAGCTGATTCTGTCTTAGCTGCTTCTGCACTTACTATGTTGTAAGCCTTTCCAGTAAGAGCCTTTGAGCAGATAAAGTTAGAGATAAATCCGTATTCGTCTCTAATGTGAGCTTTGTGAGTTAATGTATTAGCAAATAAAGCAATATTCTTGTGCTCGAACGCAACAACTGCATTATTGTATTCTTTAAATTGTTTCTTAAGATTCTTATCGAATAATCCGATGCACCCCTGATAAGGAGTCTTGCCGGCATTCTTCATGATAGCCTTAGCTCCCGAAGGAATAGCCTTAAAGTAGCCTGTTCCATATTCATAAGTCTTAGTGTCACCTTCGTTAATGTATGTAGCGTTAGTCAAAGTTTTCTTTGGATACTTAACTTCAACTAATGCATCAGTACCATAATCACAGCTTGCATATTTAACACCTGAGATGATATTATTTTCTGTTGCTGATGGAATTGCTTCATAACCATAACCAATGTATGGAGTGCCTTTCTTGATAGCCTTTATTGCTTCCTTATCCTTATCAGAAAATGCAGATGCACCCATAATGACATCAGCCTTAGTAGCATCTGTTGTCATCTTGAAGCCCATAAGGTTCATTGCAAATCTGTCATAAGATAAGTTCCAAGCATCCCAATCAACTTCAAGTGTATTAACATAACCAGCCTTTAATGGTTCTCTCTGACCTACGATATAAACTGTAGGCTGTTTAAGAACTGTGGCAATTCTTGTGTTGGACTTAACACCTGTAGCAGATACTATGTAATCATTTTCAATAAATTTAGAGTAATTTTCATAGCTTGTAATGAAATCCCCTTTGTTGTCACCTTTAGTAATCATCGCTACTTCTTTACCTTGTCCAAGTAAGTAGTTAACAGCTTCCATAGCTTCTGTGGAGTCATTTTCGATGATAACATCTTCTCCTTCGATTCCATCAAACTGAGCTTTCATCTTAGAAATAAGCTGAATTGCTTCATCATATTCTATAGTGTCATTGCAAGATGCCATGATTTTCTTGTATGCAGCTGGTTCTGCACAAATCACTTTGTCGTAACCACGAGCATTAGATCTAGATGCATAAGATTCAGAAAATAATCCCTTCCAAACACTTATAAATGAACCGTCAGATAACTGGGAGTTCACAAGAGATCTTCTAGCTTGGTAGCAAGATACTACTAGAGTACCTTCTGGATATACTTTTTCATTGTAAACGAAGCTTTTTTTAGCCACATTTACCTTAACACTATTTCTAGTTAAATATCTTAATTCATCAGCAGCAGCCTGAATGTTATTCTGGTTAACCTTATCCATTGGAATGATGTAGCATTCAGGATAATAGTTACCATTTTGGCCTTCACCATCGTATATAGGTCTCATTAAATCAGCCTGCTTACCAGCTCTATCATACTGGTCAACATACCAGGAAGCTACTTCTGCATTAGAATTAGTATTGTTAACGCCTCTTGAGAAGAACTTAGCCTGAGTATTCAATAATGCCATCTTGTTTTTCTGAACATAAAGTCCCTGTGTAAATAGGGCTGAAGGAATTACTTTTGAAGCATTCTCTTCGTTATATGCCGGCTGTTCCCAAGTAATACCACATGTACCGGTAAGTACAGGGTATTGAGAACCATATGCAGATGTCATATCATCCCAAGGTTCTGTCCATTGAACTCCTGATGGAGATGAGGAAGAATTTGAAAGATAATCTCTGTATGGCATTTCAAAACTCTGATAGTTTTCAGTGTTAGCGATAGCACCATTACCAAGAGCTTCACCCAACTGGATAAACTGCTTAGCAATTAAGTCATATTCAAAATCAGGTAAGTGTGGAGGTGTACAAGGTTCAATTAAAGTACCCTCAACTCTTCCATGAAGTTCGTTTAATACCATTGCATCCCAAGTATTTACAATTGACTGTAAGTTAGCATCTTCATTTGTAGCTTGGTTAGCTTCGTCACGGTTAGGATCGATACCTGTAGACGCTTCACGAGTGGAGTGTTCATAGCCTTCTTCATTCATTGTAGGAACAACTATGAACATTACATCCTTTAATAAATCACTTACTTTTATAGTCTGGGTTTTTTCCGTATAAATCTTATCAAAGTTCTTAATGTGAGCGGAGATCTTATATTTATTACCGTCTTCATCTTCAGCATCTTCACCTCTGATGTAACCAATATAAGAAACGAAATCCTTAATCTGTTCTGGAACAGCAGTATTTCTAGCCTTCATTTCAGCAGCTAAAACCTTCTTACCTTCGTCAGTTAAGCCTTGGATTTCATCCACATTTACAGTATCCTTAGTAAGAAGCATCTTAACAAAATTCATTGGTCCATTAACACCAGTATTTTCGTTAGTGTGGCAGTTTGTAATGATTACAGGAACTCTTAAATCATTATACTTACCTGCAGCGATTTCCTTTAATGTTTTATCAGGATCAGTTTCAACCTGATCAGTATACGCTAACCATGAATCAATAGAATTCTGGCTGTCAGACACTACTAAATAAGGCATATCATATCCATCTACAGTTGTATGACCCATTGATTTCTTAGCACAGTAGGATCCATTTTTAGTCTCCATTGTAGCAAATTCATCAATTTCATCGTATAATTCGTATACATTTTTATATGAATCATAAGGAACAATCTTTGTATCAACCACGTCAGATTTTTTTCCATTAACAGAAGCTGTAAAATCAAAATAACCACAGTCATCGAAGTATACACCACCTTCATCGTGTGCAGCGGAATAATCAGGCCCCTGTTTTTCAGTTCTGTCTTCACCATAGTTGTTCCAATAATAACAGTTGGACTTAAGAGTAATAGTAAGCTTAGTCCCTTCTGCCTTCATGCTAGTTACTTCAAACTGCTTATGCTTGTTATCATTACATAACCAATTTTCTAATGCTCCACCTTTATTCTGATAAGGGAATAATTTCTCATCAAAATAAACTCTTGTAGCATTTCTAGTAAGGTCAAATTTAACGGTCTTGTTCTTTACTGCTGTAGCTAATTCTTCAGCAGTAACGCCTTTCATCTCAAAAGTAACAGTATCAGTATCATCTGCAGACTGTTCGATCTGAAGATCTACCGGCTGTGCAGGATGTAAACCTGCAAGGGATTTACCAGCTGTAGTTGTGTCGTTTGCAGTGGACTTAACAGAAGCAAACGCAGAAGCTGGCATTGCTAGTGTAAAGACCATGATTAAAATCATAACCTTTACAGAAAGTCTTTTCATCTTTCTTGCCATTTCTTTTCTCCTTATTTTGCGATTCTCGCATCACATTTTAACTTTAGTTTCAGCACTTGACGTCAATGTTGATTTTTCGGCTGACTCTAGTAGTGTGGCCAGTTGTCAAACAATTCGGCCCACCAGTTCAACTGTCAGCTTAACAAGTTTAACACAGAATGTTCACATTTTCAACACATTTATCAGACACTTCAGAACTATAAAACACCTCCATTAATGGCGCAAAACAAAAAAAATGCCCCAAGCGTGTAATTTATAAGCCTGGGACATTAATTATATTAAATTAATATTCTAAAGAATTTGTTTTTACTAAATAGTCAAAGTCTAGAGGGATTTTACTTTCATCCCCTTTGCGCAGGTTTTTAAACCCACATTCAAAAAGCATTCTTCTGCATCTTGCCATATCAAAACCTCTATTTCCAGAAGTATCTTTTTCGCAATCTCTTGGATTAGCACCTGCCTCAGCAGTAATAATATTTGCACCGGATAGATATCCAAGCTCATTTGGTTCGTGAACCCCCATGTAAGCAAGTGTAGGCACAGTAACAGAAGTAAGTGCAATACACGCTACAATATGAGCAAGTCTAAGCTCACTTATCATACCTCTTTCATATAAAGGTGCTCCCGGTACAGCTACCCTTCTCATTGCTGCATGCTGATAAACTCCCATATCAATACCTATGAAAATATTTTCCACAAGTTCATCTATAGTATGTTCCGGTCCTATAGGTTCACAACATGTGTATATTTCAAGTCCTGCTTTTTTCGCATTTTCCATGGTTCTTATCCTGTCTTTAGGGTCAAGATCAGTATCTGAGCCCTCTCTTAACCTGCATACGTGATAAATTCCACTAACCCCTGCATCTTTAATCTCTTTAAGCTGTTCATAGCTTGTATCGCCAATATTTCCCCATATCTGAGTCTCCTTAGGGGCAATCCTCCTAGCATGCTCAACAATCTTCAAATAATTATTTATATCATACTCGTGCATTGTCATTAAATACAATGCATAAAGGTCACCCTCTTTGCAAAAATCAGACATTTTCATCTCAAGCTCTTCTTTAGAGAGCTTAGTACTTTCAAAATGAGTATGTTTTTCCCCAAATGTACAGAATTTACAGCCCCCCGGACAAGGTGAGATATCCACACCAATCTGGCCTAAAATAATAGCAGAGCTATCATTTTTGCTTCTTACTATAGCTGAAGCGGTGGTTCTAATTAAAGCTGATTCATACGAACCCTCGTCAAAACTCAATAAAAACTTACAGTCTTCCCTGGTTAAAGGTACGTTGCTCCATGCTTTATCAAATATATCAATTAGCCTAGCATCAATATTCTTCATGTTTTCCTCCAGTCACTTTAATCCATTATTAATTACAACTAGAGTGTAGCATAAATCTATCAGTTGATTTAGTCTAATATATCAGTATTCTTGTACAATTTTTAGGATATCTTGTGATCCAAAATTCTTTTCATTACGTCTATTTTCTATTTCCCAAAAAACTCTTTCATTTTATCTGAAAAGCTAGATTTTTTTTGGTAACAGTCGCTATGAACTGCCTTACCCATTTCTTCAATAGCCTTTTTCTGTTTAGAATTTAACTTGGTAGGGACTTCCAGAATTACTTTTACATAAAGATCCCCCATCCTACCTGAGCGGATATCTCTAACGCCCTTACCTTTTAATCTAAATACTGTATTTGGCTGTGTTCCTGCAGGTACCTTATAGGATACTTTCCCATCAAGAGTAGGAACAGTGATATCATCCCCTAATGCAGCCTGATTAAATGCAATTGGAATATCTAAGTATAAGTCGCTGCCTTTTCTCTTAAACATGTCATGAGGTCTTACAGTAATCACAACGTAAAGGTCTCCATTAGGTCCACCGTTTTCACCTGGCTCACCTTGACCTCTAATAGGAATTACACTATCATTATCTACTCCTGCCGGAATGTCTATATTAATTTTAATATTTTTTCTGATTTTACCTGTTCCACCGCAGTCTTGACATGGAGTATCAATAATCTTACCTTTGCCTCCACACTGGTCACATGGTCCTGTACTTTGGAACTGGCCAAAAGGTGTTCTTTGAACAGTATGAACCTGACCTGTGCCATTACATTTAGGACAAGTCTTCTTTTCTGTTCCCGGCTTATTTCCTTCGCCGTTACAGGTTCCACATTTTACATATTTATTTAGCTGAATTTCTTTTTTTGTACCAAAAGCAGCTTCTTCGAAAGTAATAGTAATTGCTTTCTGTAAATCTCTGCCTTTCATAGGGCCATTTCTTCTTCGACTTTGGGTGCCACCACCAAAGCCACCACCAAACATATTTCCGAAGATGTCAAATATATCTTCAAAGCCTCCAGCTCCACCACCGAAGCCGCCGCCTCCAAAGCCTGCATTTGGATCTACTCCTGCGTGACCAAATCTATCATATTTGCTCTTTTTATCAGGATCAGACAATACACTATAAGCTTCATTTACTTCTTTGAATTTTTCTTCAGCAACTTTGTCTCCTGGGTTTTTATCAGGATGGTACTTCATTGCCATCTTTCGGAAGGCTTTTTTTATTTCATCATCGCTGGCACCTTTTTTAAGTCCAAGCACTTCATAAAAATCACGTTTTTCTGCCATTATTCTTCACCTTCATTTTAAATATCTACAGTTTGAAATCCTGCACGTTTAAAGTGCAGGATTTTCATAATTATTTTTCGTCGTCTACAACTTCATAGTCTGCATCAACTACATTGTCTCCTGCAGAATCTTGCGTCTGACTTTCGCCGCCTTGAGCACCCATATTAGGATCAAAACCCTGTGCTCCCTGAGCTCCCTGAGCTGCCTGTGCCTGTTCATAAAGCTTTGTTGAAATCAAGTGGAACTGTTCTGTAAGTTTTTCAGTCTTTTCTTTAATTTCATCTGCATTATTTTTTTCTAAAGCACTCTTTAATTCTTCTTTTGCGTCTTCAATAGTTTTCTTTTCATCTTCAGAAATCTTACCATCAAGTTCTTTTAGAGATTTTTCTGTTTCATAGATTAAGCTTTCTGCTTTATTTCTATTTTCGATTTCTTCTTTTCTCTTCTTATCTTCTTCTGCATATTGTTCTGCTTCTTTAACCTTTGCTTTAATTTCTTCATCAGAAAGCTTTGTTGAAGAAGTAATTGTAATTCTCTGTTCTTTACCAGTTCCCATATCTTTAGCGCTTACGTTAACGATACCATTAGCATCAATATCGAAAGTAACTTCTATCTGTGGAATTCCACGAGGAGCTGGTGCAATTCCTGTTAGTTGGAAACGTCCTAATGTAATATTTCCTGCTGCCATTTCTCTTTCGCCCTGCATAACATGGATGTCTACTGCTGTTTGGTTATCAGCTGCAGTTGAGAAAATTTGGCTCTTCTTAGTTGGAATTGTTGTATTTCTTTCGATTAATTTAGTTGCAACACCACCTAATGTTTCGATTGAAAGTGAAAGCGGAGTTACATCTAATAATAATACGTCATTTACTTCACCTGTTAATACACCTGCCTGGATTGCAGCACCTACTGCTACGCATTCATCTGGGTTAATTCCCTTGAATGGTTCTTTTCCTGTTACTTTTTTAACAGCTTCCTGAACTGCAGGTATTCTTGTTGATCCACCTACTAAAATTACTTTAGCAATGTCGCTATTGCTTACGCCTGCATCTTTCATTGCCTTATTCATAGGTTCAATTGTTCTCTGTACTAAATCTGCAGTTAGCTGATCGAATTTTGCTCTTGTTAAGTCCATATTCATGTGAAGAGGACCGTCTGCAGTTACTGTAATGAACGGAAGATTGATATTTGTTGTCTGAGCACTAGATAATTCTTTCTTAGCCTTTTCTGCTGCTTCTCTTAATCTCTGAAGGGCCATTTTATCCTGTCTTAGATCTACACCATTTTCCTTTGCAAAACTATCTGCTAAGAAGTTTAATACTGCATTGTCAAAATCATCACCACCAAGGCGAGTATCTCCGTTAGTTGCAAGTACTTCGAATACTCCATCACCAAGTTCTAGAATTGATACGTCGAAAGTACCTCCGCCTAGGTCATATACTAATATTTTATGTGAACCCTCTTCTTTATCAAGGCCATATGCAAGGGATGCCGCTGTAGGCTCGTTGATAATTCTCTTAACTTCAAGACCTGCAATTCTTCCAGCATCTTTAGTAGCCTGTTTTTGAGCATCTGAGAAATATGCTGGAACTGTAATTACAGCTTCAGTTACTTTCTCACCAAGATAACTTTCAGCATCTGCCTTTAATTTTGCCAAAGTCATAGCTGAGATATCCTGTGGAGTATATTTTTTTCCATCGATTTCTACAGTGTGATCTTCACCCATATGTCTCTTAATTGATGCAATAGTTCTATCTGGATTAGTTACTGCCTGTCTTTTAGCAGTTTCCCCTACTAATCTTTCTCCATTCTTCGCAAATCCAACTACAGATGGAGTAGTTCTATTTCCTTCAGCATTGGCGATAACTACTGGATCGCCACCTTCTAATACTGCAACGCAGCTATTTGTTGTTCCTAAATCAATACCAATTACTTTTGCCATTATCTTATTCGTTACTGGTCCCTTTAAATCAGTAACTCTCCTTTCCTCAATATATTTTACATTACTATTTTTACAAAATTTTAAATTTGCTAGATTAGTATAATTGTTTCACAGCTAGAAACCAAAGCTTTAAAGCACGGAGCGTACCTTCAGTACGCGAGTACTGCAAAATGCTGCCGATGACAACGCTGTGGGACAATTTAACTTTCTCGAACTAGCGCCGGAAAATTGTTTCACAGCTAGAAACCAAAGCTTTAAAGCACGGAGCGTACCTTCAGTACGTGAGTACTGCAAAATGCTGCCGGTGACAACGCTGTGGGACAATTTAACAAGCTAGTTGTTTACCTTTACCATACTAGGACGTATAACCTTACCATTTAACAAATACCCCTTCTGCAAAACTTCGGTTATTTTCCCACTTTCAAAATCAGAATTATCTTCTGTCATTACTGCATTATGATAGTTGGGATCAAAGTCTTCACTAAAAGCCTTAATCTCTTCTAACCCTGCTTTTTCTAATACCCCCATATACTGTTTAAAAATCATCTCCATTCCCTCAATAAAACTCTCATCCTGACTTCCCTGGGCTAATGCCCTTTCAAAATTATCTATTACATCAAGCAAATCTGTAACGATTTTCTCGTTAGCATATGCATAAATGTCGCCTTTTTCTTTCTCAACTCGTTTTTTATAATTCTGAAAATCAGCCATCAATCTCATATATTGCATATTGATAGGCTCTTCTTTCTCTTCAGATTCTACAACTTCCTCTTTTATTTCTTCTTTTTCTTCTTCAACATTAACTTTTTCTTTTTCTTCGCAGGCCTGTTCAGCAGCTTCCTTTGTTTCTTTTGCTACATCTTCAAAGCTTTCTGCTGCCTTCTGGCTAGCTTCCTTATTCATCATCTTCACCGCCTTTTAATCTAAATGTATTGCTTAAATTATCTGTTAAAAATTCAACTATTGATGTTACTTCACCATATTTCATCCTAGTTGGGCCTATAACACCAATCTTTCCAACCAATTTACCATCCACATGGTAAGTAGCTGTAATAAGAGAACAATCATGCATTAAATCATCGGGGTTTTCTTCTCCGATTGTGACAATAACACCATCTTCTCTCTCTATAAGTTTACGAGTAAAATCCTCTTTTTTATTTAGTAATTCCAAGAAGCTCTTCGCTTTATCCAAGTCATTGTACTCAGGTATATTGAAAATATTTGTAAGCCCATCCATATAAAGGTTAACATTCAACATATCTTCAAGTGTCTTCATAAAATTAGGCATAATATTTTCAGCTAATTTACTCATCGCTTCTATATCTGATTCAAAGTTAGCAATTATATTGTTCGTAAGAACATCACTGAGTCTTTTACCTCTATAGTTATATGTCATGGATTTAGATAAAAGCTGAAGACTCTCTTCCGTATATGGCACCTTCATCCTCAAAGCTGTATTTGACACTTTTCCACTCTCTGAAACTATCATCAGTACTACTGTTGCATTATCTACCGGCAACAGATTTACAAATTTCAAGGTATCGTCTTCCTGGCTAGGGGTCATAGCAAAAGAAGTTAAATTAGTTATCTCTGACAAAATGCTTGCTGCATGCTGTATTGTTTTTTCAAATTCAGAAATATTTGAACGTAATTTAGCAGCAATTATATTTTTCTCATTCTGGGTCAGTTGTTTCTTCTCCATCATGCTATTTACATATAACCTGTACGCCTTATCCGAGGGAACTCTTCCTGCAGAAGTATGAGGGTGAGTTAAATACCCCATGTCTTCTAGATCAGACATTTCATTTCTAATAGTAGCAGGGCTTATACCCAAGTCATATTTCTTGGAAAGTGTTCTCGAACCAACAGGTTCTGCAGACCTGACATAATCGCCAATAATGGCCTGTAAAATCTTAAGTTTTCTTTCTGTTAATTCCATATTACCCTCTCCTTATTAGCACTCACTCTCTTCGAGTGCTAATCACTATATAAAAGATAACACTGCTAGCATATAATGTCAACAGTGTTTTTGATTTTTTATGTATTTTTTATTAATCCTTTTGGCCTATTTTCTTTATAATGTTCATAATTCCATTTGCACCTGCTAAAAATAGTCTGTCTCCCTTGGCTAAAATGCCAAAGAGACCAGCTACCAACCACATAAACACCTTGTAAAGATTTTCAATAATCCAATCGTAACCTTTTGAAATTGGTTTCCATGAGAAAACCAAAACACACAGGGATGCAAAAGCAAAAATCAAGAAGTAATACATAACCTGATTTTCAGGAAATACTCCGAAGAAAATTCCATATTTTTTGATCTCATATCTTACAATTAAATGTAGTATATAAATAGGCATTGTATTCATTCCCACATATGCAACATAGTTCATTTTGCTAGGTAAAATATTTACCATTAGAATAATCCAACCACATGCAAGAAGAAAAATCATAGCTCTGCCAAGGATGTCCTGCCACCAGAGAATACCAACCTCAGATGCCGGGCTTTTTAGTAAATAAAAAGCAACAGGCAGTTGTTTTACGAAGAAAGCAAGAAAACAGGAAATGCCAGTCAAGACAGCACCAAGGACCCAGCACTGCCATTTTTTTAATTTTTGTACTACCTTTAAATGATCACCGGTACAATAATAGCCTATTAGAAAAAAAGGAAAATAAGATACTATCCTGCCAAGAGCCCATTTATCCGAAAGCCAAGGTACTTGGCCTGCCAAAAAATATACAGCCATACTAATTGCGAAAATATGAGGTATTTTTATGTACTCCTTTAAGAAAAATCTATAAAAGAAAAGTGCAAATAAGTACCACAGCGCAAAAGGTGGTGTATCAAAATGAAAACGTGCGTTGCCCCAAATTATATACCTTACGCAGAAGAAAAATGGAGTGCAAACCCATAAAGGCCATAAAAAAGTCTTAAAAGCCGTTTGCTTTGCACGATCTGTCTTCTTAGAAAAGTACCCCGATAAAAATACAAAAGCCTGCATCACGAATACATTTATTGTAATATAAACAATTCCACTTAGAGAACCATGGTGGAAATCCCCTGCTACCCTAACAAAGTGAGAAATAGGAATACACCACATACAAAGACCTCTAAATGTATCAAACATATAATCTCTTTGTTTTATCTGTTCCATAAACACTACTCCTGTTTTGCCCAGCCTTCGACGCATGAAATAGCCTTAGCCCAGCCAGACAATAATTCCTTTCTATTTGTTTCATCCATTTTCGGTTCAAAAGTTTTATCTATCTGCCAATTATTAATTACGTCATCAGTGCTTTCAAAATAACCTGTTGCAAGACCTGCTAAATATGCAGCCCCCAAAGAAGTGGTTTCAATACACCTTGGTCTCATTACACATTTGTCTAAAATGTCAGATTGAAATTGCATCAAAAAGTCATTGGCACAAGCCCCACCATCTACCTTTAAGGCCACTAATTCTTTACCCATATCCTGTGACATTGCTCTAAGCAAATCGTTGCATTGGTATGCCATAGATTCAAGTGTTGCCCTTACAAGATGATTTTTATTGGCACCACGTGTAAGTCCAAGGACTGCACCTCTTGCATATGGATCCCAGTAAGGAGCTCCCAGTCCTACAAAAGCTGGGACCACATAAACCCCATTAGAATCTTTCACAGCCCTTGCCATTTTCTCCGAATCCGAAGATCTTTCAATTAAATCAAGTTCATCTCGCAGCCACTGAATTGCTGCACCACATACAAAAACAGAACCTTCAAGAGCATAGTTAACTTTCCCATCAAGGCCCCATGCAATTGTTGTAAGGAGACCGTTTTTAGAAAATACAGGTTCCTCTCCAGTATTTAGAAGTAAAAAGCATCCCGTACCATATGTACTTTTTGCTTCTCCTTTTTCAAAACATGTTTGTCCAAACAAAGCTGCCTGCTGATCTCCTGCAGCTCCTGCAATTTTTATAGGTCCTCCAAACAAAAGGTCAAAAGTCTCGCCATAAACCATGCTTGAAGGGACAGGTTCCGGCAACATAGACTTTGGCACATCAAGGATATTTAATAACTCATCATCCCATTCTAATGTTCTTATATTAAACATCATAGTTCTTGAGGCATTAGAATAATCCGTAACGTGAACTTCGCCTCCAGTCATTTTCCAGATAAGCCAGGTTTCTACAGTTCCAAATAAAAGTTTTCCTTGTTCAGCCTTTTCTCTAGCACCTTTTACATTATCCAAAATCCATTTTAACTTAGTTCCACTAAAATACCCATCTATAAGAAGACCTGTTTTCTCTCTGATTTTCTCAGTAAGTCCCTGTTCTTTAAGTTCATCACAGTAAGGAGCTGTCCGCCTACACTGCCAGACTATAGCATTGTAGACAGGTTCCCCTGTTTCCTTGTCCCATACAATTGTAGTTTCCCTCTGGTTGGTAATTCCAATAGCCTCAATATCTTTATAAGTTGCCTTTAGCTTTAAAAGTGCCTCATGTGCAACAGTCATCTGCGTTGACCAAATTTCATTTGCGTCGTGTTCCACCCAGCCCTGCGCAGGATAAATCTGTGTAAATTCCTTTTGCGCTACGCTTAGCATCTCACCTTTTTTATTGTAAATAATACATCTTGAACTGGTTGTTCCCTGATCAAGCGCCATAATATACTTCTTCACTGCTACGCCTCCCCAACTATACAAATTCTGCCATAATGGTATTGGAAATATCAATTCCCTCTTCAGAAAGTCTCAAAATATTTCCCTCTTCAATTAAAAAACCCTGCCTAAAAAAATCAGCTAAACTATTTTTCTGTTCCCCATATACCTGCCAAAATTCACGTCCAAATCTATGAGAAAATTCCTTCATATCTAATCCACAGGTTTTTCTAAGACCTGTAAAAGTAAATTCTGACATATCATCCTCTAAGGTATTTACATGATAATCCATATAAGGTGCCTCAGTAAACCTTATACCTTCTATAAAAGAGCTTGCCGCCTGACCAATGCCAAGATATTCATCAAAAGACCAGTATTTCAAATTATGTCTACATTGAAATCCATTCTTGGAGCAGTTAGAAATTTCATAATGGCAATACCCTGCCTCCTTTAAAAGCCCAACTGCCCTATGGTACATGGCCCTGTCAGTATATTCATCAATCTGTTCTAGCTCTCCCGACATAAACATGTCATAAAACGGAGTCCCTTCTTCAATTTGGAGACTATAAAAAGAAATATGTTCAGGCCCAAGTTCTACAACCTTTTCTAAAGTGTCTTCCCATACTTGCATAGAATGACCCGGCACCCCAAACATAAGGTCAACATTAATATTATCAAAACCACAAGCCCTAGCCAGATTATAACTCTCTAAAAAATCCTCAGCCCTGTGAGCCCTTCCCAAAATTTCTAGTACACTGTCGTCGAAAGACTGCAGACCAATAGACAGACGATTTACCCCAGCCTTTTTATATGCTGTAAGCTTTTCCTTTGTCAAAGTTTTTGGATTTGCCTCAATGGTTATCTCTGGATCTTTTTCCAGAACAAAATTTTTCTTAAGGCTTTCAAAGACTCTCTCTACTTGCTCGGGATTAAGTATTGAAGGTGTTCCTCCACCAATAAATACACTGTCTACCGTGTATCTATCGCCATAAGTTTTCCCATACTCGTCCATATCTTCTATTAGCTTATCTATATAATCATCCTGTTCCTTCTCACTTGCCTTATTTGAAAAAAATCCACAGTATTTACATTTTGCAAGACAAAAAGGAATATGAATGTATATCCCTAATTTTTTCATCTATTTTACTTCCTTATATTTCTGGTTCTAGCTTATAATAATCTTATAAATAGGGGTGACCCGTATTAAGTTACGTGCACCCCTAAACTAGTCTATAGTATTGGTTTTTTATTTGTTTTCGTCGTATTTAAGGACAGCCGTGAACGCCTCCTGCGGAACCTCAACAGTACCGAACTGACGCATACGCTTTTTCCCTTCTTTTTGTTTTTCAAGAAGTTTCTTCTTACGAGAAATGTCACCGCCATAGCACTTGGATATTACATCCTTTCTGTAAGCCTTAACAGTTGACCTTGCAATAACCTTTTGACCTATCGATGCCTGAATTGGAACTTCAAACTGATGCATCGGTATTATTTCTTTTAACTTTTCACAAACAAATCTACCTCTAGAGTAAGCCTTTGATTCATGAACCATCATAGAAAAAGCATCTACTAGGTCTTTGTTTAATAGGATGTCCATCTTTACTACGTTAGATCTCTCATATCTAATAAATTCATAGTCCAAAGAACCGTAACCCCTAGTCTTAGATTTTAGAGCATCAAAAAAGTCATAAATTACTTCATTAAGTGGCATTTCATAATGAAGCTGAACTCTTGTTTCAGTAATGTATTCCATGTGAATCATTTTACCTCTACGGTCTTGACAAAGCTCCATAATTGAACCTACATATTCCTTTGGAATCATTATATCCGCTTTTACAATCGGCTCTTCTATATGGTCTATCTCTGTAAGTGGGGGGAGATTTGTAGGGTTTTGTATCATTTCTATTTTTCCATTATTTAAGATTACCCTATAAATAACACTTGGAGATGTGGTTATTACCGACAATCCAAATTCACGTTCAAGTCTTTCTACAATGATTTCCATATGAAGTAATCCTAAAAAGCCGCATCTAAAACCAAACCCTAATGCCGTTGAAGTTTCAGGTTCAAATAAAAACGCTGCATCGTTTACTTGAAGTTTCTCAAGGGCATCTTTTACCCCTTCATATTTTTCTCCTTCAGCAGGATAAATCCCGCAGTAAACCATTGACTGGACTTTTTTATATCCAGGAAGAACTTCTGCGGTAGGATCATTATCTAAAGTAATAGTATCACCTACACGAGCATCACTAACCTGCTTAATACTTCCACAAATATAGCCTACCTCACCAGCCCTTAAAGCTTTAGTTGGTATATGGTTAGGCGCCATTATGCCAACCTCTGTTACCTCGTAAGTCTTTTTTGTATTCATAAGGCGAATAGTATCACCTTTTTTAACTTGTCCATCATAAACCCTTGTATAAATAACTACACCTTTATAATTATCGTAAATAGAGTCAAATATAAGGGCTTTAAGCTTTCCATCTACGTTGCCTGTCGGTGCAGGTATCTTTTTTACTATTTCTTCTAGAAGATCTGTAATCCCTATGCCTTCTTTGGCAGAGACTAAAGGAGCATCACTAGCATCAAGGCCAATAACCTCTTCAACCTCCACTTTAACTTCATCGGGCCTAGCGCTTGCAAGGTCAATTTTGTTCAAGCATGGAACGATTTCCAAATCTTCATCTAAAGCAAGGTATACGTTAGCTAATGTCTGCGCTTCTACACCTTGAGTTGCATCAACAATCAAAACTGCCCCTTCGCAGGCAGCAAGACTCCTTGAAACCTCGTATGTAAAGTCAACATGTCCAGGAGTATCAATTAGATTAAATATATACTCATTGCCATCTTTTGCGTTATATACAAGTCTGGTAGTCTGAAGTTTTATAGTAATTCCTCTTTCCCTTTCCAGGTCCATGTTATCAAGGAATTGTTCTTTCATATCTCTATGTGCCACAAGACCAGTGTTTTCAATAATTCTATCTGCTAAAGTTGATTTGCCATGGTCAATATGGGCAATAATACTAAAATTTCTTATATATTTCTGATAATCCATTTTTACCTCGCTTTTTATAATACTACGTCAATATATATTCTAATCTATATCAATTCAAATTTCAACGAAAACTTGCAGAATATCTACTAGTTTTCCACCTTCTCCGGTCATATACATACATTGTTCATCTACAATTAACACTGCTAGAGTAGCAAAAAAGAAAATAGAAAAGATTATTAACCATTTTGTAATATTTTTCATTTTTTAGTCTCCTAGTCCTTTAGCCAGGATTTTACCAAATATATAAGCACAGTTCCTAGCTTCCTTTATATTATTCCTATTATTTCCTATTTCAATTAATATTGATTTTCCTAATAATTCCTGATTATACTCATAAGGTCTTTCCAGAATCTCTCCTGTATATCCCCCAAAATTATTTCCAGCAATTTTATTTAATTTTACAAGGAAATTTTTATTTTTCTCATATGTGCTTACGCCATTACTAACCACATATGAATACACCGCACATTTTCTGCTACCGACTTGCCACACAGGGCCGTCTACTTTTGCAGGAGTCGCATCTCTGTGCAGGTCAATAACACATTCAATCGAAGGATATTTTTTTAGCAAAGCGGACAATGTAGAAAAACTTCGGGTGTAAGAATCATTGTAAGAAGGATTATCGTGGAGAGTCTTGTCATGAACAACAGCTATTCCTTCGTCCTCAAGAGATTCTTTTAAAACTTCCCCTGCCTCTCTAACTGTATTCTCCTCCTCTGTAGTATGATAATTTCCAGAGGAAGAAGGTAAATACGATTCCGTTGCATGGGTATGATAAATAAGGACACGAGGCTTTCCCTTAGCAGTCTTTGTCCTTTTTCTGTAATCTTTTTTCTCGCCGTCGTGCCTATCTTGATCATCCACAAATTTATTTGACTCTTGGACATTAAGATTATTATTTTCTGTCCCATCATCATCTATTTTCATGGCAGGATAAACAGTGGCCATACAAAGGGTGCCAATTTTTTCTCCAGTTAAGTTTATTCCAAAACTACCGGTCCTCTCAACACCCTTTACCATAAATCCAAATGACAATGCCACAGATATTAAATAAATAAAAATCACCCAAAGTATAAATCCCTTTTTATTCATAGTCTCCCCCTAATATACTTTATGAGTATATGCCGGGATGAAGCGTTATATTAATTCCATTTGCAATAATATCCGAAAATTCTTTTATGATAATGTCTATATCTGTTGAAGTTACAATCATATCAAGTTTTTTATCATTTAAATATTTTTTTATCATGTCATCATCTAGTTTTGTATCCGACAATGCATCTATTATCAAAGTCCTTGAATCAATAACCGTTGGCACACCAATAGCAATTACTTTAGCACCCAAAGTCTCTTCATTTAGTACCTTACGATTGTTTCCCATTCCTGCTCCTGGTGAAATCCCGGTATCACAGATTTGAATCGTAGTGCTTACTCTGTCAATATTTTTTGCTGCAAGAGCATCGATTACAATCACCACTTGAGGCGTAGTCATTTCCACTGTCTTCTGAATCAGCTCTGCAGTTTCAATACCTGTAGTCCCTGTAACCCCGGGCGTAATACCTGCAACATTGCCCATTTCCTCATCCCCATCGCAATCATAAATTTTAAACAGATGCCTAGTTATTTTTACCTTAGAGGCCGAATGTGGACCTAAGCTATCCGGTGTTACCTTTTCATTTCCAAGACCTACCACTAAAACTTTTAGATAATAATGGAAATTTATCATTTTTTTCAACTCAGCTGCAAGAGCTTGAGCTGCCCTTCCTTTTATATTTTCAACCTCCTCAACTATTCCGTTTATTTCTAGCGTAATATAATTGCCTATAGGTTTCCCCAGTGTATTAGCACCTTCTTCGGAAACCACCTCAATTCTTGTAACTTTTATGTCTTCATCAAAGTCTTCTTTTTCCATTATGACACCTTTTATTTCGCCAGCGTTTTCTCCAGCTTTTTTTCGTGCCTCTTCATATAGCTCTTTATTCTCTATTGCGAGATCAGTTCTGTATTCCATAGTTTTCTCCTTTTTTTCTTCTAAAGTTCATTTTTCCCTTGCAATTTCAGTTTTATTCATATATACTTTAGGTTGCGAATTTAGCTAAAAAAATTGCTAAAAATATAATATAGTGGGGTGAATAAAACATGGCAAACATTAAATCCGCAAAAAAAAGAATCAAAGTTATCGACAAGAAAACTGCAAGAAACAGAAGAATCAAAGGACATATTAAGGCAATCTTAAAGAACTTTGATACTGCAATGGCAGAAGGAAATTTAGATGTAGCTGCAGAAAAATTAGCTTTAGCTGAAAAGAGATTAATGCAGGCTGCTTCAAAAGGAACACTTAATAAAAAGGCTGTTTCAAGAAAAGTTTCAAGACTAACTAAAAGATTCAACGCTGCAAAAGCAGCTAAATAAGTCTCACCCGTCCCCACCAGTGCATAAGTTAAATGCACATGCTATGAGCAAAAAAAACGATGGAAAGTGTCTCCCATCGTTTTTTCTTTAAAAAGAAAGAGAGGTAACAATGAGTAATCATATTTCCGCTAAAAAAGGCCAAATAGCTAAATCAGTATTGATGCCTGGAGATCCATTAAGAGCAAAATTTATTGCAGAAAACTTTTTAGAGAATCCTGTTCTTTATAACGAAGTACGAGGTATGTTCGGTTATACAGGAACCTACAAGGGAGTACCTGTTTCCGTTCAAGGAAGTGGGATGGGTATGCCATCTATGGGAATTTATTCGTGGGAACTAATGACCGAATATGATGTTGAAAACATTATAAGAATTGGTACTGCCGGTTCTTTTAATGAAAATATAAAGGTTGGTGATATAGTAGCTAGTGTGGCTACTTCAACTGACTCAAACTACTCTCATGCCTTTAATTTGCCAGGCCATTTTTCTCCATGTGCCAGCTGGGATTTATTAAATAAGATCCGAGTTGCAGGGGAAGATTTAAATATACCATTTAAAGCAGGGAATACCGTTTCCTGTGATGTGTTTTATGAATTAGGCAATGATTGGTGGCAAAAATGGCAATCAATGGGGGTTATGGCAGTAGAAATGGAAGCTGCAGCCTTATACATGAACGCTGCTTATAACCACGTAAATGCCTTAGCTATAATGACAATAAGTGATCACTTTGTCACTGGTGAGAAAGCCACTCAAGAAGAAAGACAAAACACATTTACAAATATGATGAAGATTGCTCTAGAGGCGGCGGTAAAATAACTTGAAACCAAAAGTCAGGTGCTTAGAATGAAAACCATCTAAGCCACCTGACTTTTTTATTGCATTTTAATGCTTTTTTAAACATATGCAAGGAGTTTATCAGCAAAGTCCTTTTCAATTCTTACTAGTTTTTGAGCAAGTGATGCAATATTCTGATCTGCGTTTTTATATTGATGAGAGTGTAGAAAAAAGTCTGTAAATAAGTATTAAACAATAGCCTTCTATGATAGAATTATCAAAGGAGGCTATTTAAAATGGCAAAAAAGGAAGTAAGAAAAATCGGGCCACTAACAGATGGCAAAAAAGAAATTATCT
>JAWRJF010000022.1:0-20434 GCA_040307645.1 Anaerovoracaceae bacterium
AGCCACTGCAAACACAATTGCGAAAATTGCCAGAGGTCTGGCCGATAATATGCTCACAACTACTTTTTTAGCTTGTAAGGCACCAAAGATAATAGTTCCGTCTATGAATACAAATATGTACGAAAATCCAATAACTCAAAATAACCTGGAACTTTTGAAAAATTATGGTATGGATATAATCCAACCAGATTCCGGTCATTTAGCTTGTGGAGATACAGGAACTGGTAAAATGCCTGAACCTAATGTCCTTTTAAAGTATATTGAAAAGGCAGTAGCTGTGAAAGACATGACAGGTCTTAAAGTACTAGTTACTGCAGGACCTACCAGGGAATCAATGGACCCTGTAAGGTATATTACTAACCATTCTACAGGTAAAATGGGGTATGCTATAGCAAAAGAGTGCATGGAGAGAGGTGCAGAAGTTACTTTAGTAAGTGGCCCCACTTCAATTGAGCCCCCTGTCTCTGTTAAACTAGTCAATATAGTAAGCGCAGAAAACATGTATGATCAGGTTATATCTTGTAGCCAGGAAATGGATATAATTATTAAATCAGCGGCTGTAGCAGATTATAGGCCTGCAAATGTATGCGATCAGAAAGTTAAGAAAAAGGATGATGATCTTTCTATTCCTATGGCAAGGACAAAGGATATTCTAAAGGCTCTAGGTGAAAATAGAAGGGCTGGTCAGTTTTTATGTGGTTTTTCTATGGAAACAGAGAATATGATAGAAAACTCAAGAAAGAAACTTATTAAAAAGAACATAGATATGATTATAGCTAATAATTTAAAAGATAAAGGTGCTGGTTTTGGCACTGATACTAATCTTGTCACTATGATTTCAAAAGACACAGAAAAAGCCTTGGAGCTTATGACCAAGGAAGAGGTTGCAAAGGCAATAATAGATGAAATTCTTCTTATGCGAAGAAAATAATGCTTTAAATAACCAGCGCCTTGACGGAATGCTGGTTTTTTATTTAGACATATGTGGCAGATGTTCTCCTAATTACCTTCTTGATTTGGATAAATGTTGATGATATAATAAAATGCAAATGATTTGCGAATATAAGAAAACTGTAAATCAAGATAAATAATACAGGTGAAAGAGGAGACGAAATATGATAGATGCATTATTAGATGCAGGAATAGATGGCATAAGATTAATACCCTTTTTATTTTTAACATATTTAGCAATGGGGGTTTTGGAAAAGGCGGCAGGCAGCAAGGCACAAGAGGCCATTAGAGACGCCGGAAAAGTAGGGCCCCTTTGGGGAGGTATTTTAGGAGCTTTTCCACAATGTGGATTTAGTGCAGCTGCTTCAAACTTCTATGTTGGAAGAATGATTACTCTTGGAACATTGATTTCAATATATCTTTCTACTTCAGATGAAATGTTGCCAATTTTTATATCAGAGCATGTTGCATTTTCAACTATTGTTAAAATTCTAGGAGCAAAGGTCTTAATTGGTATGGTTACAGGGTTTGCAGTGGAATTATTTTTTGGATGGCTGTCAAGAAAAAATAAGAAACCTGTAGATTTCAACTTAGAAGCACATTTCTGTGGGTGTAGTTGTGGCTCCGGAGTATTTGTTAGTGCAGTAATCCATACTCTAAAAGTGTTTGTGTTCATATTTATAGTATCATTTGCTATAAATTATATTATTGGTATAATTGGAGAAGAGGCTTTGTATCTTTTGTTTTCAGATGTGCCGGTTTTGGGAGAGTTAATTGCTTCATTAGTTGGACTTATCCCAAATTGTGCAGCCTCAGTGGTTGTTACTCAGCTGTATCTTGATGGAATTATTGGATCAGGACCAATGATGTCGGGGCTTTTAGCAAGTGCAGGAATAGGTTTATTGGTTTTATTTAAAGAGAATCATAATTTTAAAGAGAACATATCAATAGTTGCAATATTGTATACTGTTAGTGTGATATGGGGCGTTATAATCGAAGCTTTAGGTATTTCCTTTTAGGAGGGACTATAATGACAAAGGTTAATGGATATAAAACTAGTAGTAGAACTAAGATAATGGATTATCTTATTAAGAATAATAATAAGACTGTAAGCGTCAGTGATATTAATTTACATTTAAAGGATATAGGTTGCCCTGTAGATTTGACAACAATATATAGATACATGGATAAGCTTACTACGGATGGTACTGTAAAAAAATATGTTAGTGAAAAAGGTAATAAGGCTACTTTCCAATATGTTGAAAGAGGAAATAAGTGCGACCAGCATTTACATTTAAAATGTACTGAATGTGGTACTGTTATTCATTTGGACTGTCATTTTATGGATGAGATTGCAGAGCATATCAAAAAAGACCATGATTTTAACTTAAAGTGCAAGAATTCCATTCTGTTTGGGACTTGTAAGAGTTGCAAGGCAAAAATACAACAGAATGATAAAATATAAATATGGATATATTTAGTAAAGTATTTTGTAAATTAATTCGGGTTGAAGAAAATAAATTCTAATGTTATACTCGAATTAGGAAAGAAATATTACGGAGGATGAAGATGATATATACAAAAGAAGTTGAAAATATGTGCATCGTGAACAGAGGCGCAAACCATGGGCCTGCCCCAATCCCGGAAGAAGGTAAATGGGTAAAGGCAACTGAGGTAAAAGACATTTCAGGACTGACCCACGGAGTTGGATGGTGTGCACCACAGCAGGGAGCTTGTAAGCTTACTCTAAATATTAAAGATGGTATTATTGAAGAGGCTTTAATTGAAACTATTGGCTGTTCTGGTATGACTCATTCTGCAGCCATGGCAGGAGAGATACTAGTTGGAAAGACTATTTTAGAAGCCCTTAATACTGACCTTGTATGCGATGCTATTAACACAGCAATGAGAGAATTGTTTTTGCAGATCGTATATGGAAGAAGCCAGTCTGCCTTTTCTGAAGGGGGACTTGCTATTGGAGCTGGTCTTGAGGACCTTGGAAAAGGTCATAGAAGCCAGGTGGGTACTATTTACTCAACAAAATCAAAGGGGCCTAGGTATCTGGAACTTGCCGAAGGTTACATAGTTGAAGTGGGCCTTGATGAAAATGATAGTATTATTGGATATAAATATGTAAACATTGGCAAGATGATGGATTACGTTAAGGCTGGAACTGATCCTATTGAAGCAATAGAAAAAGCCAGTGGGGAATACGGCAGATTTAGTGAAGCCGTAAAGAAGATTGACCCAAGAAAAGAATAGGAGGTGCAGGAATGGAATTGTTTGAAAACTATGATAGAAGAATCGGTAATATAGAAAAAGTTATGGCGGAATATGGTATTAAGGATTTGCAGGAGGCTAGAGAAATCTGCAAAGATAAAGGTTTTGACCCATATGAAATAGTAAAGGGAATACAGCCTATTTGCTTTGAGGATGCTTGTTGGGCTTATACTCTTGGTGCTGCAATTGCTATTAAAAAAGACATTACCAAGGCAAATGAAGTGGCTAAAGTAATCGGTGAAGGACTTCAGGCCTTTTGTATTCCGGGCTCTGTTGCAGACGATAGAAAGGTTGGTTTAGGCCACGGAAATCTTGGCTCAATGCTTTTAAGTGAAGAAACAGAGTGCTTTGCATTTTTAGCTGGACATGAGTCTTTTGCAGCAGCAGAAGGTGCAATAGGAATCGCAAACTCAGCAAATAAAGTAAGAAAAAATCCTTTAAGAGTAATCCTAAACGGTCTAGGTAAAGATGCGGCTTTGATTATTTCTAGAATCAACGGATTTACTTATGTTCAGACTGAATATGACTACTTTACAGGAGAGCTTAAGGTTATAAAAGAAACGGCATACTCTAAAGGAGACAGAGCAAAGGTTAGATGCTATGGCGCCAATGATGTAAGAGAAGGGGTTGCTATTATGCATAAAGAAAATGTTGATGTTTCTATTACTGGCAACTCAACTAACCCTACAAGGTTCCAGCATCCTGTTGCAGGGACATATAAAAAAGAAAGATTAGAGCTTGGAAAGAAGTATTTCTCTGTAGCTTCTGGTGGTGGTACTGGAAGAACTCTTCATCCGGATAATATGGGAGCAGGTCCATCTTCTTATGGAATGACTGATACAATGGGTAGAATGCACTCTGATGCTCAGTTTGCTGGAAGTTCATCTGTTCCAGCACATGTGGAAATGATGGGTTTTTTAGGTATGGGTAATAACCCAATGGTAGGTGCCACTGTAGCAGTTGCAGTAGCAGTACAGGAATCTAGAAAAGGTTAAGATAAAAAATACAAACAAAATGGGCAGTTCATTAATGACATGTGATCATCAGTGAACTGCCCATTCTGTTGCGATATTTAATATTTAATTAAGAAAGAACGTTCAAAAGTTTATCTAATCCTATCCCTTTTGACATCTTTAGTATACTGCTGGTTTGTGACGGTTTTGTAAAGAAATGTTATTGCTTCTGTGACAGTTTGTAAAAGGCTTCAAGTGCAACTTCTATTTCATTCCTTTCACCAACAACCGCTAGACCTTGGCCTTCCGAATATCCGCCTATGCCATCCTTGATTTCCCCTTCAAAAGGTACAACATTATTTAGAATAGCTGCGGTCTTAATTCCTAGAAGTGAACCTACAGTAAATAATGCGGACGTTTCCATATCATCTCCCAATATCCCCATTTCCTGCCAATATGGTTCTAAAGAAATCTCTTTTTTTGAATAGAAACTTTCGTGGCTCCTTGTAATACCTACATGGTGAGGAAAATTAAATTCCTCGGCGCTTTCAATACAGTGCATCATAAGAAATGGGTCGGGTACCGCAGGATAAGATAAATCGACATAACTTCGTGATGTACCTTCATCTCTTACAGAACCACTAGATATGATAATATCTCCAACTTTAATATTACTTTGCATTGTGCCACAGCTTCCAATTCTTATCATAGCCTTAACACCAATGTTTTTTAACTCTTCAACTGCAATAGCAGTAGAGGTTCCACCCATCCCAGTGGAAATCGCCAATATTTTAACCCCTTTGTAGTAGCCGGTGAGACTTCTGTACTCTCTATTAAAAGAAATTTCTTCAACATCAGTTAAAAAGGTTGAAATTCTATCTAGTCTTGCGGGGTCTCCAGGCAAAATGGCATACCTTGTATTAATTTTGTCATCTAAGTTTATATGTGGTTGTAACATAGTTGTATTCCTTTCATTTTGTATATGATAAAAATAACATAAATTAAATAATTTATCAATAAATCCATTTTGATAAAAGGTGAAAAAACATTGAAATTAGACGGACATTGTGCTAATATTTTATTATAATGCATTTATTATATGATTATGGAGGAAAAAAATGAAAAAGTTTGTTTCAATGCTAATGATACTAACAATGGTACTATCATTAGCACTTTTCACTAGCTGCGGCGGTGGAGATGAAAAAGAAGAATCAATTACAGTAGCAGTAGTAGTTGCAGAAGGATTAGGAGATAGATCCTTCTATGACTCAGCTAAAGAAGGTCTAGACAGATTAGTAGAAGAATGTGGAGTAACACCTAAGGTTATTGAATGTAACGGTGAAAACTTCAAACAGCAAATGATGAATGCTGCTGAAGAAGCGGACATTGTTGTTCCAGTAGGTTGGCAGTTCTATGATATAGAAACTGTTGCTCCAGATTATCCTGATACAAAGTTTATTTGGGTTGATAACGAAACTAGCAAACCACTTGAAAACGTACTTTGCATCACATATGCACAGAACGAGGGTTCATTCTTAGCAGGATATATCGCAGCTAAAACAAGTAAAACAGGTGTAGTTGGTGCAGTAGGTGGTATGGACAATGCTACTATTAACGATTTCCTTGTAGGATATAAACAAGGTGCAAAATATGCTAATAAAGATATTAAAGTAGTAACCAACTATGCAGGAGACTTTGAAGACCCAGCTCAGGGTAAGGAATGTGCAACTGCACTTCACAGTAAAGGTGCCGATGTAATTTTCCAGGTTGCAGGAAACACTGGCTCAGGTGTAATTGAAGCAGCTAAAGAAGGTAAATTCTATGCTATAGGTGTAGACTCAGACCAAAAATGGATTGAACCTGAAACAATTATTTGCTCAATGAAAAAAGAAGTTGGAAACTCAATATTTGATACAGTTAAAGATTTCGTTGACAACGGTAAATTTGAAGCAAATAGAACTTGGGTAGCTGATATGGCAACAGGATATGTTCAAGTTACTTATGGTGACAAGGATATGCCGCAACAGGTTAGCGATGAACTAAAAGCTGAAGTAGAAGGCTTAAAGGATAAAATAGTAAAAGGTGAAATCAAGGTAAAGACAACTAGATAAGTTTGATTGTTGATTTTTTAGGCGTGACGTTTAGGGCGTCACGCCTTTATTAAGTTATTTAATATTTAGAAACGCGAGGTAAAAGCTTTGCAAGAAACAATAGTAAAATTTGAAAATATTTCTATGCAGTTTCCAGGTGTTCTTGCTAATGATGATATTTCTCTTGAAATAAAAAAAGGAGAAGTATTTGCATTAGTCGGTGAAAACGGTGCAGGCAAGAGTACACTAATGAATGTCCTTTATGGCATTAACGAACCCACAAGCGGGAATGTGTATATAAAAGGAAAAAAAATACAAAAATATAATCCTAGTGAAGCAATATCCCAAGGAATTGGTATGGTACATCAGCATTTTATGTTAGTGCCTTCATTTACGGTTGCTCAGAATATAGTAATTAGTAAAGAACCAAAAAAAATGGGATTATTTTATGACTTGAAAGCAGCTGAAAAAGCTACTATTGATTTAGTAAAAGAGTATGGTCTCGTAGTAGATCCAAAGGCTATTGTTCAAGAAATCAGTGTTGGTCTACAACAGCGTGTTGAAATTTTAAAAACCCTGTTTAGAGGGGCAGATATATTGATATTAGATGAGCCAACAGCAGTTTTGACTCCACAGGAAACCGAAGAACTTTTTGCTGTCATTAGGAAAATAGTAGAAGAAATGGGAATGACAGTAATAATAATCACTCACAAGCTTTATGAGGTTATGGCAATTTCAGATAGAGTTGGCGTTATGAGGCAAGGAAAGCTTGTTGGAGTTGAAAAGACTAAAGACGTAAACGAACGCATCTTGGCTTCTATGATGGTAGGGCGTGATGTTTTATTTGATAAAATTGAGAAAACAGGAGTGCCGGGAGAGGTTAAAATTGAGACAAAAGATATTTTTGTGGCAGACAATAGAGGATTGATGGCGGTCAATGGTGTATCTTTGTCGATAAAGGCAGGAGAAATCCTTGGTATTGCCGCTATTGAGGGAAACGGACAGAGTGAGTTGATAGAAGCAATTACAGGATTAAGGAGAATTGAAAGGGGACAGGTGCTAGTTGAAGGTACAGAAATAAATGGTATGTCACCAAGAGAAGTCAGAAATCTTGGCCTTGCACATATTCCTGAGGATAGACTGTCAACAGGGGTTTCAAAGGAATCCACCATAACTGAGAATCTAATAATTGGTAAAGAAAGAAGGCCTGAGTTTTCTAAAAAGGGTATTCATATGAAAACCTCTTCTGTAGTAAGGTATGCCAAAGAACTTTTTGAAAAATTCGACATGAGAGGAGCCGGTATCGATACTAAAGTAGGCTCATTGTCAGGTGGAAATATGCAAAAAGTTGTGATTGCAAGAGAATTTTCTTTTGATACACCGGTTCTTGTTATTGCACAGCCAACAAGAGGTGTAGATATTGGTGCCATTGAGTTTATACATCAGTGTATAATTGACAAGAGAAATGAAGGCTGCGCAATTATTTTAGTAAGTGCTGATTTAGACGAAGTATTTAGGCTAAGTGATAGGATTATCACTTTATATGAAGGAAAAATTACAGGGGAGTTTAAGTCAGGTGAAATTGATAAGATGGGTATCAGTTACTACATGACAGGTAACAGAAGTACAGAGGAGGTGAAAGCTTAGTATGGAGAAGCTTAAAAGACTAATCAATAAAATAGATAAAGTTTATCTGCTTTCACTGATAATTAGTATTTTCGTTGCCCTGGTAATAGGAGGAGTTCTAATCGCAGCCACTGGGAATAACCCGTTTGTTGGATATGGGGCAATGCTCAATGGTGTATTTGGAAGCAGCAGGGTTTTAGGTAACACTATAGCAAAAGCTCTTACCTTATGCTTAACAGGTCTTGCTATGTCAGTAGCAGCAAGGGCAGGAATGTTTAACGTTGGTGGTGAAGGACAACTTTTCTTAGGAGGCCTTGGTGCGACACTTGCTGGAATAGCCTGCCATGGATTATCACCATGGATTGCCATACCATGTGCATTGATAGCGGCAATGGCAGTAGGTGGTGCAGCAGCATGGTTTCCTGCATGGCTAAAGGTTAAGCTGAAGGTCAGCGAAGTAATCACTACCATTATGTTTAACTCTGCGACTATATTTTTCTGCACTTACTTAGTAAACGGTCCTCTAAAAACTACTGATAAGGGTGTACTTGCAGGGACAGATTCTATCGATGTAGCTCACAGATTTGCCACAATTATACCTAGATCTAATTTGACAACTGCGTTATTTTATTCTGTGGTAATAGCATTCTTTGTATGGTATTTGATGAGTAAAACCAGCGTAGGTTTAGAGATGAAAGTCACAGGAGAAAACCAGAGATTTGCATTATTCTCAGGATTAAAAAAAGATAAAATAATGATTTGGTCTATGGTGGCGTCAGGTGCAATATGTGGCCTTGTTGGTATGTTTGAAGTTTATGGCATTCAGTGGAGGTTCACAGAAACAATAAGTAATGAATTTTATTTTGATGGAATGCTAGTTGCTATGATAATGAATTATAATCCAATAGGAATAATAATAATGAGTTTCTTCTTTGGAGCACTAAAAATAGGTGCAGCAGCAATGGAATTAAGCACAGGTATCTCTGGAGAAATATCAGATATCGTTTTTGCAATTATAATTTTCTTAATGGCGGCTCAGTCTGGAATAACTAAACAAATTCAGCTAAAGCTTGCAAAAAGAAAGGCTAAAAAGACTACAGGAAAGGAGAAAAACCATGGATCAGCTTACACAAATATTTAGTATAGGTCTTTTACAAAATACTTTACGTACAGCGACTCCGGTAATCCTAGCTGCTATGGGCGGACTTCTTACAGAACATGCTGGTATAATGAATATTGGTATGGATGGAATGATAGTAATGGGAGCCTTTGCAGCTGTAGCTGTTAGTTTTGCATGTACTAGTGCGGGACTTGGAGTTTTAGCTGCGGTATTAGTAGGAATACTAGTTGGCTTATTGTTTGGTCTGTTTGTAATAAAGTTTAAAAGTGATGAATTTATAATAGGTATGGCACTTAATACCTTTGCGGCTGCGCTTACAGTATTTTTGCTTCGTTCTATTTTTGGGGTAAAAGGTACTTTTGCAGACAAGGGAATTGTATCACTACCAACTGTTCATATGGATTTTTTAGATAACATTCCTATTCTAGGACCATTATTAAATGATAACTCAATTTTTGTATATATTACATGGATACTTGTATTCTTAACATGGCTATTCCTTTATAGAACTCCATGTGGTTTTTGGGTTAGAGCAGCAGGTGAACATCCTGAAACCTTGGAGACAGCAGGTATAAATCCTAATAAAATGAAGTTTTTAGCAAGTATACTCTGTGGAGTTTTCTGTGGCTTTGCTGGTGCTCATTTATCATTAGGTTATCTTACAATGTTCTCAGAGGGGATGAGTGCTAATCGTGGATTTATTGCTTTTGCATGTGTTATTTTTGGTATGGCAAATCCACCAAAGGTATTCTTAGCTGCTCTTTTATTTGGTTTTTTAAACGCTTTTGGCTTAAGATTACAATCAGTAGGTGTTCCAGCAGATTTAACAGCTATGACACCTTACATTGTTACTGTTATAATGCTTATTTATGTTGTAACTGCAGGTGAAAAGAAAAGAAGAAGAAAAGCCCAAAGAGTAATAAAGGAACAAAGATAAACTTACAATACCAAACTCTGTGTATTTTCTGTGAAAACGGTATTTTGTGTTTGATAATTGACATAATACATGATAGAATTTAAATGTTCGAAAGTGAAAACACAATAAAGATTAGAGGATGAGAGAAATGAAGAAAAAAATTTTTACAGTATTTTTAGTCGGGGCATTATCAATGGCTATGGTGGGCGTTATGTCCTCATGTGGACAGACTAAAGCTTACGACTATGATCTTTCAAAATATGTTACCCTTGGAGAATATAAGGGTCTTGAGGTAAGTGACATTAAGGTAAAAGTAACTGATGAAGAAGTCCAGGATGAAATCAATTCAAGACTTGAGAAAGCTGCTAAAACCGAGAATGTAAAAGAAGGCGAAGTTAAGGACGGAGATACTATCAATATATCCTATGAAGGTAAAATTGATGGTAAAACCTTTGAAAATGGCTCTGCAGAATCATATGATATGACTATAGGAACAACACCTATGATAGATGGTTTTTCAGAAGGCTTAATCGGCGCTAAGGTTGGAGATACAGTAACGTTAAACTTAAAATTCCCTAAAGATTATCATGATGATAAGGTTGCAGGGAAAGATGTAGTATTTACTGTTACAGTAAACGCTAAGAAGGTTACTAAAGTGCCGGAATTCAATTTAGCTTTTGTAAAGGAAAACAGTGAAGCTAAGTCAATTTCAGAATATAAAAAACTAGTAAAAGAAGATGTTTATAAATCAAAATATAAGGATGCAGAGGTTGAACAGAAAAATGCCCTTTGGGAGAAGATCACAGCAGCATCTAAAATTATTGATTATCCAGAAGTAGAATTAAAGGCTAAGATAAAGGATACTAAAGCAAGCTATGAAGCACTAGCTAAACAGTATAATATGGAATATGCTGATTTTATTAAGCAGTCAATGCAGATGTCAGTAGAAGACTTTGATAAATCCTTAGAGGACTATGCTAAAACAGTAGTCGGACAGGAAATGATTATGTACGCAATAGCAGATAAAGAAAACTTAGAAGTAACTGATAAGGAATATGATGAGTATATTAAGAATTTACTAGATGAAGCTGGATTTACTGAAAAGACCTTTGAAGATGCATATGGACAAACAATTGAACAATATGGTAAAGAAAAAGGTTTTAGAACCGGATTGTTGCTAGATAAAGTTTTAGATGTTGTAGTTGAAAATGGTGTAAAAGCTAAAAACTAAAAAAATATATTATTTAAAGTCAAGGACGCTTTTGGAAAAGGTGTCCTTGTTTTTTTATTTTGATACTCAATATAATCATAACTATTAAGAAACTGAATATATTTATATAAAACTTTGTACAAGGGGGATACTATGTTAAGTACAGAAAAACTAAAAAATAAAGAGGTAATAAATATATTTGATGGGAAGAGTTTGGGTTTTATTTATGATATAGAGGTTAATTTAGATGATGGTACAATAGATGGGATTGTAATACCGGCAATGAGAGGATTTATGAGTTTTTTTAGCAAAAATGATAATGATTTTGTAATAAAATGGGATAAAATAAGAACTATAGGAGATGACGTAGTTTTAGTAGAAATAGAAGGATATTAATAAAAGTTTGAAATAAAGCACAATATGTAGTACAATAGCAATATGATTTATTTCAGTAATAGATTTAGGAGGAATATCATATGAGATGCCCATATTGTGAAAATCCAGATACAAAGGTTATCGATTCCAGGCCTACAGAGGAAGGACATGCTATTAGAAGAAGAAGAGGCTGTGATAGGTGTAACAAGAGATTTACTACTTACGAAAAGGTAGAAGAATCTATTTTAATGGTTGTAAAAAAAGACGGTAGAAGAGAAGTTTTTGATAGAAATAAGATTGTCAATGGAATCATAAAAGCTTGTGAAAAAAGGCCGGTGTCTATGGCAGAAATCGATAAAATGGTTGCTGAAATTGAACGAGGTTTAAACAATCTCATGGAAAAAGAAGTGGAAAGTACTTTTATTGGTGAACTGATTATGGAACAGTTAAAAAAAGTTGACCAGGTTGCATATGTTAGGTTTGCTTCAGTATATAGACAATTTACTGACGTTAATACATTTGTAAAAGAAATAGAAAAACTTATCGGAAATAATTAAAAAGACTGGAGAAAAATATGGCTTATTATAAGGTAGCAATTGATGGACCCAGCGGTGCAGGGAAAAGCACCATAGCTAAAGAACTTGCTGTTAAACTGGGAATTGATTATATAGATACAGGAGCAATGTACAGAGCGATAGGGTATAAGATGTTAAAAGAAAATATAGATGGAACTAATAATGCTCAATTAAGTCAGCTCCTTAGTGAAACAGAAATTGATTTTAAAGGTGGAAGCATATATCTTGATGGAGATATTATTGATAGCTATATAAGAACGCCGGAAATCTCAAAAATGGCATCGAATTGCTCTGCAATTGGAATCGTTAGAGAAAAGCTCGTTGATTTACAGAGAAAGATGGGTAACAGTAAAAGCGTAATAATGGATGGTAGAGACATAGGTACAAATGTATTTCCTGATGCTGACTACAAATTTTTTATTACGGCATCTTCAGAGGAGAGAGCAAGAAGACGATATAATGAAATGATTGAAAAAGGGCAATCTGTCAGCTATGAGAGAATACTTGAAGATATAAAGAATAGAGACCACAATGATTCTACCAGAGAGTTAAATCCTTTAAAAAAAGCTGCTGATGCAGTTGAGATAGATACAACGGAAATGTCTATTAATGAAGTGGTAAATTATATATATAGGGAGATAAAAAAGAATGGCAATAGTTAGACCTTTTAAAGCGATAAGACCAGAAAAAGAATATGCGGGTAGAGTTGTATCTTTGCCTTATGATGTAATGAATAGAGAAGAAGCAAAAGAAATGGCTAAGGATAATCCTTATAGTTTTTTGCACATATGCCGTGCAGAAATTGATCTTGATGTTGAAGACCCCTATTGCGATAAGGTTTATGTTAAGGCAAAAGAAAACATAGAAACTTTCCTAGAAAAGGGAGTTTTTATTGAAGATGAAAAAAAGACTTTTTATATTTATAGACAGACCATGGGTGGAAGAACACAGACGGGAATAGTAGGGTGTGTAAGTGTAGATGATTATGAAAACAACATAATAAAAAAACATGAGCATACTAGAGTCGAAAAAGAATTAGATAGAATTAAACACTTTGACAATTGTAATATAAATACAGAACCTGTTTTTTTAACATACAAAGATAATTTGAAGATAAGAACCCTAATTGAAGGGTATATTGGACAAAATGATGCAGAGTATGATTTTACAGATAAATATGGCGTAGGACATACATTATGGGCAATTGATGACGAAAGTGTTGTAGGCACTTTATCTAATGTTTTCAAAGAAATACCGGCTCTTTATATTGCTGATGGACACCATAGAAGTGCTTCAGCTTGTAAGGTTGGAAAGAAAAGAAGGGAAGAAAATCCTAACTATACAGGGGAAGAAGAATTCAATTATTTTATGGCAGTTATTTTCCCTGATAAGGATTTAAAAGTATTTGATTATAACAGGGTTATTGAAGATTTAAATGGAAAGATGCCTGAAGAGCTAATAGCAGAGATTAAAGAGGCTGGTTTTTATGTCGAGAAAAAAGGTGTAAGTCAATACAAACCTGAGAAAAAGCACGAGTTTTCTATGTATCTTGAAGGTAATTGGTATTCATTAACAGCCAAAGAAACTATTATACCTAGTGATATAATCGATTCTTTAGACGTATCTATATTACAAGATCGGATATTAAAACCAATTCTAGGGATCAATGATCCTAGAACTGATAATAGAATTGATTTTGTTGGAGGAATAAGAGGTTTAGAGGAGCTGGAAAAAAGAGTTTCAACTGATATGAAAATAGCTTTTGCTGTATATCCTGTAGAGGTTTCAGATTTAATGATGGTTTCCGATGCTGGGAGAGTTATGCCACCAAAATCCACGTGGTTTGAGCCAAAGCTGGGAAGCGGGCTTTTTATGCATAGATTATAAAATACTTGGGTTTATTACTTGAATAAATAAAACTCTAAAGGAAAAAATACCTTTAGAGTTTTTTATTTAGGGAGGAAACATGTTTAAGAGAATTAAACTTATATATATAACCTTTATAGTTCTTTTGGTTGCATTGAATTTAAGATTATTTTACATTCAAATAATAGGGCATAAAGATTTAGAACAGGGTGCAAAAAGTCAATATGTTATGAATTTAGAAGGTTTGGATACTAGAGGAGTAATCTATGACAGGAACCTTGTGGCCATTACTGATAGCTGTGATCATTATTATTATTTAATACTTAAAGAAAAGATTGATCAGAATTTTTATGGACTATTAAACAAACTTTCGGCTGAAAAGGTCACTGTAAAAGATGGTGAATATGTTATTTATAGAAGCGAAAGATTTGACAAAAATATAAACAAAAAACTTACAACAAAATATAATGCCTACGGTTTTAAATCTTGTAGCAGGTATAAGGATAATCAGATTGCATCCCATGTCATAGGATATCTTAACGAGTCAGAAAAAAAGGGGGTCTCTGGAATAGAAGTAATGTGTGAAGACATTTTGAAAGCTAAAAATAGAAAGCTGTGTTTATATGCAGACAGTCAAGGCAAGATTTTAAATGGAGTAGAACTTTTTATGGATTCAGATATAAAGAAAATGGAAATTAACTCTGTGGTTTTAACACTTGATATTGGTCTGCAAGAAAAAGTTGAACATATATTGAAGGATAATAGTGTAAATGGCAGTGTAATAATTTCTGAAATAGAAAGTGGTGATATTCTAGTTATGGCTAGCTCTCCTACGTTTAATCCTAATAAGGTATACGAGCACCTAAGGGCGGAGGGTGATGAGCTTATAAATAAAGCTTGTCAGGAAGAATATGATATAGGAAGAATTAAAGAAACCTTAAAATCAATTGCAAATAGAGAAGAAAAAAAAGATTTAGCGTCACTTTCCATGAAAATGGGGTTTGGTGAAGTGGTACTTGAGAAATTTCCTAACGAGAAACCAGGGACGCTTCCGAGTAATAATTCTAAAGATGGTAAGATATTTGCAACACCAATACAAGTGGCAAGATTTTTATCTATTCTTGGAAATAAAGGAAATAGTTCTAATTTAAAAATAATAAAAGATAATGTGGATTATGAAAAGGTGAGTATCATAAATGAGAATATAGCGGAAGAATCTCTAAAAAATATTAAGTGTTCTGATGGGTGGAGGGTTGGAATTATAAAAAACCAAAACATGAAATATGGTGTTACAGTAAAAATGAAAAATAATGAAGAAGAGGCAGAACTAGTCTATCAACAAGTTTTGAATTTATTAAGATAAGTGGATTTAGTGTTTTTGGGGCTTTGACCTTTAATAATAAGCCCCAAACTTTCCTATTCTTTTAAAACTACTTTTAATTTTTCTAAGGCTTTTTTTTCGATTCTTGATACATAAGACCTGCTAATTTTCAGGGCAGATGCAATTTCTCTTTGAGTTTTGATTCCGTTTCCATCTAAACCGTATCGCTTTACAACAACCGTTTTTTCCCTAGAATTAAGATGCTTATCTATAGCACGATAAAGCTTTCCAACTTCAATTTTTAAACTAATAGTTTCTAAAATTGCATCCGGATCAGTTCCTAAAATATCGTTAAAACTAATTTCGTTACCATCTTTATCAGTACCAATAGGCAGACTAAGAGATACCTCTTGACGACTTTTTTTAGAGGTTCTTATACTCATCAAGATCTCATTTTCAATGCATTTAGCTGCATATGTTGCAAGCCTGGTTGATTTTTTGCTTGTATATGTATTTACAGCTTTAATTAAGCCTATTGTTCCTATAGAAATCAGGTCATCTTGAAGAAAATTAGGCCCAACATATTTTTTGGCAATATGAGCAACAAGTCTTAAGTTTCTTTCGATTAAAATATTTTTTGCTTCTGAATTGCCATCTTCTAATAATTTTACATAACATTTTTCCTCTTTTTCTGTAAGTGGTTTTGGAAAAGAACTGCTCATATATGTAATCCCCCTCTTTAGAATAAAACTATATGCTGAAAAAGGGGGAAAAGTGCATGGCTTACATTAAAACGGCATGACCTTATTTATTTATTGCTTATTTGTTATACTCAAATGATAAGCAATCTGTACATTGGCTCTGAGTAGGATTTGCTTCATGGGTACCTACAGTTATGCTGTCAAGAGAACAGTAATCTTGTTCTCCTGCGTGATGTTTACACTGGGTTACAGTACATCTAACACAAGAATTTGATTTACAACTCATAATTAACCTCCTTAATATATTTTACCCTTTTAGTATGCCTTAATAGGAAAAAATTATTAATTTGTTCCGCTTGTATATATAGTTAAAAAATGATATAATTTAGCGTGATATATTGTGATTTAATGATTTAAAATGAGTTGGGTGTTTTTGGTAATTCTGAAGAAAAAGGGATTAGGGAGGTTATTATGCTAATAAAATCCATGCCAAAAACCGAAAGGCCAATTGAGAAGGCTATCGCTAAAGGAATAAATATTCTATCTAACACGGAACTTGTAGCTCTGATTCTACATACTGGGACTAGAGACAAGTCGGCAATTCATTTAGCTGAAGATGTGATATCTAAAGATGAACAAGGTATAGCATATCTGGGAAGATGTTCCCTAGAGGAACTTATGGAAGTTAAAGGTATAGGTGTTTCTAAAGCGTGTGGGTTACTTGCAGCCATAGAACTGGGTAAAAGAATTGCTACGACTCCTAAAATGGATAGGGTCTGTGTGAATAGTTCAAAGGCAGTAGCCGATTTGTTTATGGAAGAAATGAGATATTTGAAAAAGGAACACTTTAAAAGTTTGCTGATTAATAGCAAAGGTGAGATTTTATCTGTGGAAGATGTTTCTATTGGCGAGCTTTCAAGTACAGTAGTACATCCTAGAGAAGTTTTTTGCGCTGCTGTAAAGAAAAGTGCTGCAGCTATAATTTTTGCGCACAATCATCCTAGTGGTGATCCAACACCTAGTAAGGAAGATGTGGTTACTACAGGCAGGCTTATTGAAAGCGGCGAACTTTTAGGAATTAAGGTATTAGATCATATCATAATAGGAGACGGTGAATATTCAAGCCTGAGAGCTTTGGGTTTGTTTGATACGGAAAAATGATTTCTTATATTGGAGGTAATATTAATGGTAAATTTATTTACATCAAAAAACATGGGGATTGATCTAGGTACAGCAAATACGCTGATTTACATAAAAGATAACGGGATTGTATTGAATGAACCTTCCGTTATTGCAATTGATAAGAATAGATCTGTCACTCTTGCAGTTGGAAAAGATGCAAAGGAGATGTTGGGAAAAGCGCCTAAACATATTTCGGTAGTACGCCCACTTCAAGACGGGGTTATTTCTGATTTTGATAGAACTGCAGATATGTTAAAGGCATTTATTGAAAAGGCTCTTGCATCAACAAAATTTAAAAACTTTAGGGTGGTTGTAGGCGTTCCAAGTGGCGTAACTGAAGTTGAAAAGAGAGCTGTTGAAGAAGTAGTTAGGCAAATGGGTGCAAGCGAAGTTTACATACTTGAAGAACCTATGGCAGCAGCAATTGGAGCCGGGTTAGAGGTAGATGGATCAACTGGTTGCATGATTGCTGATATTGGCGGAGGAACTACTGATATTGCTATTATAGCTTTAGGAGGGATCGTTGCTAGTGCATCTATAAGACATGCCGGCGACAGATTTAACGAGGCAATTATTCAATATATGAGAAAAAAATATGCACTTTTCATTGGTGAAAAGACAGCAGAAGAATTGAAGATCAACATTGGTTGTGCATGTTTAGATATTGATGAAAATGGCAATGAAATTATTGAGACTATGGATGCAAGAGGCAGAGACTTAATTTCTGGTCTGCCAAAGACATTATCTGTTACAAATAGGGATATGATGATTGCACTTCAAGAATCAATGGATATCATTGTAGATGGAATAAAATCCACAATCGAAATGGCACCACCTGAAATTTCAGCTGATATTGCAACCGATGGTATGATTTTATCAGGCGGTGGCGGCATGATAAAAAATCTAGACCAACTAATCGAAAAGAGAACTGGAATGAAGGTAAGAGTTGCAGAAAATCCTTTTGATGCAGTTGCAACCGGCACAGGGACAAGCTTAAACGATATAGAAAAATTGAAGATTTATGCATCAAGCATAAAAAGAAGATAGGATAAATTGGGTATGAAATGGATTAAGACACATAAGTTAATAACTTTTTTAATAGTTGTGGTACTTGTTACATTCATATTTTTAATGACAGCAATTGCTACGGGGGGACAGGGCAATTTTATTACCAGATTATTAAATACAGGGGTTAGTGCTACAACGGAACCTCTAGTTAAAGCCGCAAGAGGAATATCGGATAATGTAACAGGAATTTTTTCATATAAAGAGTTACAAGAGGAAAATAGAGCTCTAAAAGAAGAAAACAATCAGTTAAAGCAGAAGGTTACAGATTCAGCACTTTCAGCAAATCAATTGGAAGAATTAAAAAATCTTACCAAAGCGTTAAATTATAAAGGTATTAAATCCTCTAAAGACATTGTTTCAGGTGATGTGATATCAATGGACGGTACAAATTGGATGAATTTATTTACTATTAATGTAGGTACTGAAAGTGGAGTGAAAATAGGAAATGTAGTTACATGTGGAGAAGGTTTAATAGGTAGAGTAATTGATACCGGTAGCGGTTGGTCTAAAGTTGTGGCAGTAATAGACGAAGCTAACAAAGTCAGCTTTAAGATTAGCAGAAATCTAAAACAAATTGGTATAGTTTCAGGATCTTCTGATGGCAAATTAAAGGGATATATGTTAGATGCATCTGCAAATATAGCAGAGGGGGATGTAATTATTACATCTGGCATGGGAATGTATCCTGAGGGTATAGAAATAGGGAAAATATCAAAAATAAAATATGATAGCGATACACAGTTAAAAACTATAGAAGTAAAGTCTTCTGTAAACTTTAAGACTCTACAGAAAGTAGTGGTGATTCTATGAAGTATTGGCATTCCTTATTAATGTATTTTGGCGCATTTTTGCTCCAACCTGTACTTTATAGTTTTGCCCCTCAGCTTGGAATAACACCTAATTTGATATTATGCCTGACTGTTGTTTTAGTTCTGCTATATGACGACAACTATTATGGTATTTTTAATGGCGCTATTTTTGGTCTTTTATCCGATGTATGTTATGGACAGTATTTTGGTATAAATTCACTGGCCTTTGTTATAATTGCAATAATAGTATTGTTTTTGCGGGAGTTCGCTAATGTAGAAAATGTATTTACTGCAGTGATTACTGGAGCTGTTTCTACATGGCTACACGTTTCAATTGTATGGCTTATAATGAAATTAGCAGGGAGTCCATATGATTATATGATGGCAATCGAAATACTTCCGTTGTCTATTATTTTTAATGAAGTAATAATTGTTATTTTGTATTTCATTTTAATAAAAAGGGTTATTAAATTTCGTAGAGATAGGTATTTTAAATGAATAAAAAATTTACAGATTCCAGATTTTATCAGATCGTAGGCTTTATTTTAGTTCTAATGATCATTCTCTGTGTAAGGTTATTTATTCTGAATGTAATGCAAGAAGATACTTGGAAATCAGAAGCAACTGGTCAAAGTGTAAAAGAAATATATACCTCAGCACCTAGAGGTGAGATTCTTGACCGTTATGGAAGAGTAATTGCAACTAATAAACAAGTCTTTGCAGTAACGTTTAATTCTAGTGGTCTTACTACTGAGGAAATCAATAGTTCAATTTATAAGTTAATAAATACGCTGATAAAAAACGGAGATAAATATACAGATAATTTTCCGATAAAAATAAATAAAAATGGTGAGTTTTATTATACTTACGAAAGAAACACAAAAAAATGGCTTTCTAAACAAGGGTTTCCGACAGATGCCACTGCTCAAGAGGCCTTTAAACTTCTAAGAAATAAATATAATATAGACTCAAAGTTGTCAAGATATGATGCCATGGATAGGCTTCAGAATGATTATGGTGTATATCCGCCAATATATGTGAAAAAGATGATATATACTAACGATATTGAGCTTGAAAACTTTCTAGGCAAATTTGGATTTATTCAAGAAGATATAGATAAAGGGATTTCTGCAGAAAAGGCATTTAAGACTCTAAGAAAAGATTTTAAGATAGATAAAAACTTGTCTGATTTGGAGGCAAGAAAAATTTTCATAGTTAGAAATGAAGTAGCTACTTTAAGCTACAGTAGATATATTCCGATTAAGGTTGCGTCAGATATTAGTAAAGAAACCATTGCATATCTAGAAGAAATGAGTATCCCTGGGGTAGATATTACTTCGGAAACTAAGCGATATTACCCAAATGGCAGCTTGGCATCACATATACTGGGG
>JAWRJF010000023.1:0-8204 GCA_040307645.1 Anaerovoracaceae bacterium
ACCCGGAAATATTACTAGTCATTATAGCTTTGGTTCAAACAAACTAATTCGAGATGGAGCAATGCCGCTTGTAGTGTTAGATGATATTCTTACAGATATTGGAATAAATCCTAAAATTGATGACGAAATTTCCAACAATATGGGTGAAGATGAACGAAAGATTTATGAAGTAATTAGACAGTGTGGCGAAATGAGTGTTGAGGAAATCCATCACAAAACCAACATAAAACTGTCGGTAATAAATGGCATAATCACTGTTTTAGAGATGAAAGGAATAATTTTTTCATCTTTAGGCAAAGTTTTTATTGCAAAATTCTGAAAATAATAATACAATCATATCTTGTACAAAAGTTATTTTGTAAAAGATAACAGGAGGTAAAATGACTAGTACAAAAAAAACATTAGTAATAGTAGAGTCTCCTTCAAAAGCAAAGACTATTGGAAAATATTTAGGGTCCACATATAAAGTCGTTGCTTCTGTAGGACATGTAAGAGATTTACCAAAAAGCAAACTGGGTATTGACATAGACAACGATTTTGATCCCCAATACATTTCTATAAGGGGAAAAGGTGATTTAATTAAAGAACTAAAAAAAGAAGCAAAAAAAGCTTCTAAAGTGTATCTTGCAACTGACCCGGATAGAGAGGGTGAAGCTATATCATGGCACCTTGCATATTTACTTGGAATAGATGAAAGGACGCCGTGCAGAATAGTTTTTAATGAAATAACCAAAGATACAATTAAAGCAGCAGTTAAGAATCCTAGACCAATCGACTTGAAACTTGTAGACGCGCAACAGGCTAGGAGAGTTCTTGACAGACTTGTAGGTTATCAGATAAGTCCTTTGCTGTGGAGAAAAATAAGAAGAGGTCTTAGTGCAGGCAGAGTTCAATCTGCGGCACTTAAAATAATATGTGATAGGGAAAACTTAATTCGGGACTTTGTACCTAAAGAATACTGGAATATAGTTGCTAGTTTTAAAAAAGAGAAAGATTTCTCTGCAAAGCTTGCTGAATATAAGAATTCCAAAATCACTGTAGACAATAAAGATAGTGCAGATAAAATTCTTAAAGAGTTAGAGGAAGGGGAATATATTGTAAAATCTCTAACTAATAAAGAACGAATAAAGAGACCTTATGCACCATTTACAACAAGTAGCTTGCAACAGGAAGCATCGACAAAGTTAGGCTTTTTTACGAAGCGAACAATGTTGGTGGCACAGCAGCTATATGAGGGAGTAGAGATTAAAGGCCATGGGACTATAGGTCTTGTTACTTACATCAGAACAGACTCAGTGAGAATATCAGAAGAAGCAAAAAGATCTGCTGCTTCATATATAACTGAGAAGTTCGGTAAAGAGTATCTTGGAAATAATGTTTTTACAAATAAGAAAAAAGACATTCAAGATGCTCATGAAGCTATTAGACCCAGCCAGGTAGAATTTGAACCTGACAAAATAAAAGATTCTCTATCGAAGGATCAATATAACCTGTATAAGTTGATATGGACTAGATTTGTTGCCAGCCAAATGGTTCCTGCTAGATTTGATAATTTGCAGGTAGCAATAGCTAACGGAGACTATGTATTGAAAACTACAGGTTCTAAATTATTGTTTGACGGTTTCCAGAAAGTGTATAAAAGTTCACTAGAAGAGGATAAGGACAAAATTTTGCCACATCTTGAAGAAGGAGAAAAGTTAAATTTAAAGGATGTTTCAGGGGAACAAAATTTTACTCAGCCACCTTCAAGATTTACAGAAGCTAGCCTTGTAAAAGATCTAGAAGAAAAAAATATTGGCAGACCTAGTACTTATGCTCCTATAGTAGCAACTTTGATTGAAAGAAAGTATGTATCAAGAGAGAAGAAAACACTAATACCTACAGATTTAGGCTTTTTAGTTACTAAATTAATGGAAGAATATTTCAAAGAAATTGTGGATGCAGGGTTTACTGCCGGTATGGAAGATAAGCTTGATGACGTTGAAATCAAGGACTTAGACTGGAAGTCTATAGTTAGAGACTTCTATGGTACACTAAAAGAAGAACTTGAAGTGGCTGATAAAGCCATTGAGAAAGTGGAGGTTGAGGATGTACCGACCGGAGAACTTTGTGAACTTTGCGGAAAACCTATGGTAGTAAAGGTAGGACGATTTGGAGAGTTTGCTGCATGTAAAGGATATCCTGAATGCAAAAATACAAAACCCATTATGAAAACTATTGATGTAAAATGCCCAAAATGTGGTAAAGATATAGTAGTGAGGAAAAGTAAGAGGGGAAGAGTCTTTTATGGATGTAGTGGATACCCAGAATGCAAACAGATTTATTCTTACAAACCTACAAACGAAAAATGTCCAAAATGTGGAGAACTATTACTAGAAAAAAAGACAAAGACTACCAAATATGCGTGTTCAAATGCGGAATGTGATTATAAAGGATAATATTGGAGGTGTAGAGGAATGGTACAATTTCACGCAACAACTATATGCGCAGTTAGAAGAGGTCCTGATGATATTGCCATTGGTGGCGATGGTCAGGTAACTATGGGCGAAACTGCTATTATGAAAAACGGAGCAAAAAAAGTTAGAAAGATTTATAAAAATTCTGTACTGACAGGGTTTGCAGGCTCAGTTGCAGATGCTTTTGCACTGACAGAAAAGTTTGAAAAAAAACTAGAAGAACACTCTGGAAATTTAAAGAGAGCAGCGGTAGATCTAGCACAGATGTGGCGTTCAGATAAGGGCATGAGAAGCCTGGAAGCATTAATGATTGTAGTAGATAGAGATAACCTGTTAGTTGTTTCAGGTAATGGGGAAGTAATAGATCCTGATCAAGATTTTATAGCAATCGGATCAGGAGGGAATTATGCTTATTCAGCTGCTAATGCACTATTTAATCATACTGACATGAGCGCTGAAGATGTGGTTAGAGAATCATTAAAAATAGCCTCATCAATTTGTGTCTATACTAATGATCATATTACTGTGGAAAAATTATAAGGAGGTAAGTACAATATGGCAAGTAAATTATATAGTATGACTCCAAAAGAAATAGTAGCTGAGTTAGACAAATACATTATCGGTCAGGACGAGGCTAAAAAATCTGTTGCAATCGCATTGAGAAACAGGTATAGAAGAAGCCTTCTTTCAGAAGAGATGAGAGAGGAAATTACACCTAAGAATATTTTGATGATGGGGCCAACAGGTGTGGGTAAAACAGAAATTGCAAGAAGACTTGCAAAACTAATGGATGCACCCTTTGTTAAAGTTGAGGCAACAAAGTTTACAGAGGTCGGTTATGTGGGACGAGATGTTGATTCCATGGTTAGAGACCTTGTAGAGGCTTCTATTAGAATAACAAAGCAAAGCAGACTTCAGGAAAAATATGATATTGCTGAAGGCATTGCTGAAGAAAAAATTATTGAGGCAATGATTCCTGGCAAGAAAAATAAAAATCAAAGCCAGAACCAAGGGCCTAAGAATCCTTTTGACTTTATAATGAATAGTGGAGGTTTCCCAAGTCAAAAGCAACTCTATGAAGAGAGCAAAAATAAAGATAAAGAACCTGAACAAAGTGATGTTGAAATGGCTAGAGAGCAGGTAAGACAACAGCTTAGACAGGGCTTACTCGAAGAACAATTTGTTGAAATTGAAGTAAACGATGCTCCTAAGGGAAACCAGTTAGACATGAGCAATGAAGGTATGAGTATTGCAATTGGAAATATCTTTGGTGATATGATGCCAAAGAAAACCAAGAAAAAAAGAGTTAGGATTAAAGAAGCTAGAAAGATATTAAGGGAGCAAGAAGCACAAAATTTGCTTGATATGGACCAAGTTACTGAAGAAGCTCTTGAAAATGCTGAACAAAACGGTATAATATTTATAGACGAAATCGATAAAATAGCATCAGGATCAAGTTACAGATCAGGAGCGGACGTTTCAAGAGAAGGTGTTCAGCGTGATATTCTTCCTATTGTAGAAGGCAGCGTAATTAACACTAAATATGGACCTGTAAAAACAGACCATGTACTATTTATCGGAGCAGGTGCTTTCCATACAGCTAAACCGACAGACCTTATTCCAGAGCTTCAAGGAAGATTTCCAATCCGAGTAGAACTAGAAAATTTGACGAAAGAATCTTTTGTTAAAATTTTGACCGTGCCAGAAAATGCTATAATAAAGCAGCATAAGGCTCTTTTAGAAACAGAAGGAATCAAACTTGAGTTTAATGATGAGGCTATAGATGAAATTGCTACTATGTCATATTTGATGAACGAGCAGACAGAAAACATAGGCGCAAGAAGGCTTCATACGATTTTAGAAAAACTACTTGAGGATATTTCTTATAATATACCTGATATTGAAGAAGAAGAACTGGTAATTGATCGAGATTATGTGAAGAATAAGTTTATGGAAAAGATACACGAAGAAGATATTGATAGATTTATATTGTAAGGAGATTGTAAGGAAAATATGGATAATGAAATTTTAAGTAAAATTAGAAAACTAAACTGGGTATTAAGTGAAAGTACAACAGGATACTTCTCATTTAATGATTTATGTGAGATTTTAAGTGAATTAATGGATTCAAACACTTATATCTTAAATGCAAGAGGTAAAATACTTGCTGCAGTATACGAAGAAGGCGAAGAAGCACCGTTAATTCGAGATGCTGAGACTGGAAAAGAAACACTTCCAGAAAGTTATAATGATAAATTATTAGAAATCAATGAGACAAAGGCTAATCTTAGCGATGATGAGATTAAAGAAATTTATGGGGCAGATTATGAAATGTCAAACAAATATCATACTATTGTACCTATTATTTTCGGTGGAAATAGAATCGCTACTCTAGAAATGGCTAGACGTGGTAAAGCATACAATGATGAGGACATTGCACTTTGTGAGTACGGTGCAACAGTTGTTGGTATTGAAGTTAGTAGAGGTATTGCATTAGAGGAAGAAGAAGAAAACAGACTTAAGAATGCAGTTCAGATGGCACTTGAGACTCTTTCATATTCAGAGCTTGATGCTGTTACAAAGATATTTGCTGAACTTGAAGGGGAAGAAGGACTTTTAGTTGCAAGCAAAATTGCGGACAAGTCTGGTATAACTAGATCTGTTATAGTAAATGCTCTAAGAAAACTTGAAAGTGCAGGAGTAATTGAATCAAGATCTCTTGGCATGAAGGGTACTAGAATAAAAGTCACAAATGAATATCTAAAAAATGAAGTAGATAGAATAGAAATCTAATATATACTAGTTAACAAAAACCTCCGGTAAAGCATATAATATGTGAGCCGGAGGTTTTTTTATGAGAGGATGGAGACATAGTAATTATAAAAAGAATATTAGTGGGAACAAAAAGGCCAAATTGACCATTTTAGTTGTTTTTTTACTTATGTTGAGCATTATTATGTTTGTCCAATATAAAAAGCAGATAGAACCAAATATTGACGCTATAAGCGTACTTAAAGCCAAGGGAATAGTGACGGAAATAATCAACCAGACAATTAGAGAGGGTTTTACCAGCGAAGAGTATTCCGATGATAATTTACTAATCGTAAAAATTGGAGACGATGGTAAGATTCAAATGGTTCAATCTAATACAAAAGTTATAAACAAAATGGTATCTGAGTTTGCAGAAGCCTTGCAGGAAAAATACAGTAGAGTAGGAGAACAGAAAATAAAAGTTTCATATGGATCAGTACTTGGAAGCAAGGTTTTGTCTCAGATGAAATTATATATGAATTTAAGAATACTGCCACTTTCTGTTTCTAATTTTGATTTTGAAACGGAATTTGAAACTCAAGGGATTAATCAGACCAAATATAAAATCTTTATTACTATAAAAAGCAATGTTAGAGTATTAGAACCTTTTTCTGCTACAAACTTTGACATAAAAAACAGAGTTTTGATTGCAGAAGCAGTAATAATAGGTGACGTCCCAAACAGTTATGTAATGGTTCCCAAAGAAGATATTTTAGATGTAACTGATGAATAAATGTGGTATACTAATGACATGTTGAGATTTAATGAAAAAAATGAAATTATAAAAGAAGATGAATATAGAGCCATCATCGTTGGATTGCAGAGAAAGGAAGATATTTCTTATTCAATGGCGGAATTGAAAGGCCTTGCTGAAGCAGCTAATGTTGAAGTTTTAGGCCAGGTAATTCAGAATTTAGAAAAGCCAAACACAGCTACTCTAATAGGTAAGGGAAAGGTTTTAGAAGTAGCAGAAATGGCATCTAACATGGAAGCGGATATGGTAATCTTTAATGATGAATTGACAGGCATGCAGCTTAGAAATTTAGAGGATTCCATAGGCGTTAGGGTAATTGATAGGACTATTCTAATTCTAGATATCTTTGCAGCAAGAGCAAGCTCTAAGGTGGGTAAATTACAAGTTGAGTTGGCCCAATTACAATATAGAATGCCAAGGCTTACCGGCTTTGGGAAAGCCTTGTCAAGACTGGGAGGCGGTATTGGAACGAGAGGTCCCGGTGAAAAAAAATTAGAGACTGACAGAAGGCATATAGAACGAAGAATGGAAGACATTAAGAGTGAAATTCAAAGTGAACGCCATAACAGAAGTGTGCAGAGAAAACGAAGGGAAAAATCAGAAATCCCTGTTGTAGCTTTAGTTGGATATACTAACTCAGGAAAATCAGCTTTGATGAATAGACTTATGCAGCTTACTGAAAAAGATGATAAAACTGTAATGGAAAAGGACATGCTTTTTGCTACTTTAGATACACAACAAAGAAGCGTAAAGCTGGACACAAATCATCAATTCATACTTGTGGATACTGTTGGCTTTGTTAGTAAACTGCCACATTCGTTAGTAGAGGCTTTTAAAGCAACTTTAGAGGAAGTAGTATATGCTGATTTGTTAATCCACGTTGTAGATGCCTCATATGATAATAGTGATTTTCATATTAATGTTACCGATAAAGTTCTAGGTGAAATCGGAGTAACAGGTAAAGATAAAATAATCGCATTTAATAAAATTGACCTAGTTGAAAATGAACCTGCTCAAGTTGTTGGCTTTGATAATATATATATATCTGCTAAATACGACATAAATATTGATAAACTCGTGGATTTAATAAAGTCTAAAATTTTTGCTGATAAAGTTCGTGTAAAACTTCTTATACCGTATACTAGAGGGGATATTTCCTCATATCTTTGCGAAAAAGCTAATGTAAATTCAATGGAATACATTGATGACGGCACTCTTTTTGACGTAGAATTAACAAACGCAGATTATCAAAGGTTAAAGGATTATGATACAATATAGTACAATTTTAAAAGAGGCAGATGCGGTACAAGAAATAGAAAAATCTAAGTTTATCACTCACGTTAAACCAGTAGAAACTAGAGCAGAAGCAGATGAATTTATTGCTGGAATTAAGAAAAAATATAAGGATGCAACTCATAATGTTCCAGCCATGGTAATTGGAGACAAATTTCAGATTCAATGGGCCAGTGATGATGGCGAACCACAGGGAACATCTGGAGCACCGATTGTCCAGATGTTAGTAAAAGAAGGTATTACTAATGTTGCTGTCGTAGTTACACGTTATTTTGGTGGCATTAAACTTGGAACAGGTGGTTTAGTAAGAGCTTATACTAGCAGCGCAAAGCTGGGAATTATTGCCGGAGAAATTTGTGATGTTAATGAAATGATAATATCAAACTATAAAATAGAATATTCCTATCTTAGCAAACTCCAAAATTTAGCTGGTGAAGGTCTTTTTCAAATTGGAAATATTGAATATGAAGATGTTATAAAAATAGAAATAATTGCTGATCCAGAAAAAAATACACAGGTGCAGGAATCGGTATCAAATTTAACAAAAGGACTTGCAGTCTTGGAAAATCAAAGGTCGCAGCTTGTCAAGGTTAAAAAATAATAGAAAAATGGAAAAAAGACGTTGACGAGAGGTACTAGTTATGGTAATATATTTTTCGGTCACAAAATGTTAAAGTTGTTCAAGAATATGACATAATAATACATTAACTTCTAGAAAAAGTTAAAAAACATCTTGACAAACTTCAAATAGCGAGTTAATATATATAAGCACGCTAATTGCGGAACATGACTGAAATATGGGCGTATAGCTCAGCTGGGAGAGCACCTGCCTTACAAGCAGGGGGTCATAGGTTCGAGCCCTATTACGCCCACCATATACACACTAATTC
>JAWRJF010000024.1:0-8423 GCA_040307645.1 Anaerovoracaceae bacterium
TCATAACCGGCAGGTCCTGGGTTCAAGTCCCCGATGGCCCACCAATTTAATACAGTTTATGTTTGCCCAGATAGCTCAGTAGGTAGAGCAGGGGACTGAAAATCCCCGTGTCCTTGGTTCGATTCCGAGTCTGGGCACCATATTATTTTTAAAGTAGCCTTTCGCTGACGTAATGTCCGAAAGGCTGCTTTTTTTATATAAACATTAGTAAACTCCCTCACCAAATATACACAATATAATATTTGATTTTGTTACCATTTTCAATTAAAATATAAGCATACAATAATTAGGAGGATATGATGGCACAATTATATTATAGATACAGTACTATGAATGCTGGAAAATCAATTGAACTTATTAAAGTTGCATATAACTATGAGGAACGAGGAAAAAATGTTTTGACTATTGTTCCTTCATTAGATGATAGATACGGAACAGGTCTAGTAACATCTAGAATTGGAATACAGAGAGAAGCAATGGTAGCCAATGAGAGTACTAACATACTAGAGATGTTTATTAGAGAAGATCATAAAAGAAAAATCGACTGTGTTTTAGTTGATGAATGCCAGTTTTTAAAAAAGCATCACATACAAGAACTTGTTGAAATTGTAGATAGCTTTGATGTCCCTGTGCTTGCTTACGGACTAAAAAATGACTTTAGAAATGAGCTTTTCGAAGGATCTTACTATATGCTGGTCTATGCAGATAAAATCGAAGAAATAAAAACAATTTGCTGGTGTGGTCGAAAAGCTACAATGGTAGCAAGAATAGTAGACGGGAAATTTGTTAAACAAGGCGAACAGATTGTTGTTGGCGGAAACGATATGTATGTATCGCTTTGTAGAAAACACTATAATGATGGAAGAATCGGACCTGAAAAATAATCCTATTGTTTCTAAAGAGAGGTAAACCATGATTCGTAACACTATAAAAAATACTATATTACATATATTTATAACAGTCTTAATGGCATTATTAATTCTAACAGCAATAACCTTTCAAACAGAAAAGGCGTATGCAGCTACAGATCCGGCTTTTGAAAACTATCTTAGCCAGGAAGGATTTCCGGAAAGTTATAAAGCATCGCTTAGACTACTACATGAAAAGTACCCTAATTGGGTGTTTAAATCACTAAAAACAGGAATAGACTGGACAACCGCTTTAAATGCAGAGGCTAAGTCTAACGTAAGTCTTATTCACATATATCAACCGGATGCCTTTAAGTCAGTGGCTCAGGGGGATTATAATTTTGAAGGGAAATACTATATCGGCAAGGATTCTTCGGCATGGGTTTCAGCTTCAAGAGACGCCGTTGGATACTATTTAGACCCTAGAAACTGGCTAAATGAAAAATCAATTTTCATGTTTGAAGATCTTACGTATCATCCGGAATACCAGACCGAAGCTGTAGTAAAAAAAATATTATCGGGTACTAAGTTACCGGCAGATGCATCGTCTTATTTTATGAAAGCGGCTACACAGCAATATAATGGACAATATTATAGTGTAAGTCCAACCCATCTCGCTTCTAGAGTAAGGCAGGAAATTGGGGATTCCACTTATGTTATTTCAGGAGCGCCATTTACATATTTAGGTCAAACCTATATGGGATTATACAATCCATATAACATTGGGGCGACAAGTGGAAGCGATGCAGCTACAAAGGGACTCATTTATGCTAATGGTGGACTAAATGGGACAATACTGTCTACAACATATAATAGACCATGGAACACCTTAGAAAGGGCAGTAATGGGAGGGGCCTTATTTATTTGTGACGGTTATATAAACAACAGGCAAAATACTAATTACTTAGAAAAGTTTAATGTTGCAAATGGCACAGTCAACGTGGGAGTACACCAGTATATGACAAATATTATGGCTCCAAGTACAGAGGCTATAACTGTTTATAATAATTATCAATCATATGGAATATTAGGAGAAAAATTAACGTTTTTGATTCCTGTTTTTGATAATATGCCACAACAGCCATATAAGGCACCACCAACTTCAGGAAATAACAATTTTTACTTAGATTCCTTATCCGTAGATGGTTTTACATTATCAAAGACTTTTAATAGGTTTAATACAGAATATACAGTGTCTCAGACTGTATCAGAATCTGTAGAAAGTGTAAATATAAGTGCAAAACCAAATGCAAGCGATGCAACGGTTTCAGGAGCAGGAAAGGTTTATCTGAAAAATGGTTCAAATGTATTTTATGTAAAAGTAACATCATCTTCAGGAAAGACATTATCTTACAAAATAACAATAAACCGAGGCCAGGGAGGTATAACTCCAACACCAGAAGTAACTCTAAAAAACCCAACAAATTTTGTTACAACTCTTTCTGGGCCATCTACGGTAAAAATGTCATGGGATAAAGTCATTGGTGCCACAGGTTATCGAATCAGATATAAGAGAGCAACCTCAGATAAATGGTATTATGTAGAGACTGCAACTAATTCATTTGAGAAAAAAATGGCTACAGAGGGAATAAAGTATCAATTTAAAGTAAGGGCCTTTAAGGTAGCTGATGGGAACAAAACATATAGCCCTTCTTATTCAGCAATATCTGAGAAGGCAACCTTTGGTGCAACTCCAGCTATTAATGGCAGCCTGAATGGAGATTCAAGGACAGTGAAAATAACTTGGGGTGATGTAACTGGTGCTACAGGGTACAGAATAAGATATAAGAGAAGCCCAAACACTAAATGGTATTATAAAGATGTTACTGCTACAGAGTTTATAAGAACTATGGATCAAGAGGGAATTAGCTACGATTTTAAGATGAGACCATATGCAATCTATAATGGAGTTAAATATTATTCATTTGGTTATTCAAATGTTATAAGTATTAAAACAGAGGAAACAACCGTAGAAGCCCCTAAAAATCTTACTACTAAACTAATAGGCCCTTCGACTGTAAGGATCACTTGGGATTCTGTAGAAAATGCAACGGGGTATAAGGTTTATTACAAGAGAAAAACATCTGACAGATGGTATTCCATAGAAACAACAGATAACTCTCTTGATAAAGCAATGGCTACAGAAGGTATATTATATCAGTTTAAAGTTTCTTCATTTCTAGAAAAGGATGGTCAAAGGAGATACAGCAAGGAATACTCTAATATATCAGAAAAAGCAACCTTTAGTGAAATTAAAAATTATCAGGGCGGTCTTTATAAGGGATACATGACTGTGAGATTATCCTGGGATAAGGTGGAAGGTGCTACAGGGTACAGAATAAGATATAAGAGAAGCACCAATACAGGATGGTACTATAAAGAGACTACTAATTTAGAGTTTATAAGGAAAATGGGAAAGTCAGGCATAGGATATGACTATAAAATTAGGCCGTACGCAATATATGAAGGCGTTAAGTATTATTATCCTGACTATTCTGACGTAATAAAGATCTATACATTGAAGAAAGTTGATTTGCAGCTAACAAGAAAGAGTAAAACGGAAATTTTCCTTGATTGGAATAATATTTCAGGAGAAAGTGGTTACAAGGTATATAGAGCCACCTCAGAAAATGGACCTTTTACAATGGTGAAAACAATATCTTCTAAGTATTCATCATGGTTAGATCAAGGCTTAAGTTCAGGTAGACAATATTATTACAAAGTCAGACCGTATAAATCAGTTAATGGGAATATAGTTTACGGTCCATATTCCGTAGTACACAGCATATAAAAGTTAAAAGAGTCAGACTACTTAAAGATCTGACTCTTTTTTTATACCTTGATATGTTTTACGTCTTCTTAGTTCAGAATTAATCCCATTGAGAATTGTTCTTTTTTTGAAGCTCCATTCTGGTGAAATAAGTATAGATCTCGGTGCATCGGCAGTCAGTCTATGAATTACAATTTCTTTTGGGATAATTTCAAGTAAATCACATACAAGATTTACATATTCATCAATAGAATCGAAAGATTTATACTGAGGGTAAAGTTTTTCCATTTGTGAACCCTTTACTACATTAAGAAGATGTAGTTTTAAACCCCATGTTCCTGAATTGACAACATATCTTACAGACTCAAACATATCGTCGCGGGTTTCCCCTGGTAGCCCTAGGATAAGGTGAGTCACAGTTTTTATTCCTCTTGAAGAAAGCTTTTCTATGGCAGAATCATATACTTCTAATGGGTAGCATCTGTTAATCAAAGTTGAAGTCTTTTCATGAATTGTTTGCAGACCAAGCTCTACCCACATAAAGTGATTATCGTTAATCTCCTTTAGCAAATCAAGAACATCGTCATTTAGACAGTCTGGCCTGGTAGCGATTACGAGGCCTGATATTTTAGGGTTGTTTAAGGCATCATAAAATTTATTGCGCAAAACCTCTACGGGAGCATAAGTGTTAGTATGGTTCTGGAAATAGGCTAAATACTTTGCCTTTGGCCATTTTGATGACAAAAGTTTTATTTGCGATTCTATGTTTGATGCAAAATCTCCGGAGCCGTCTGAAGAACAAAAAATACAGCCTCCTGTACCTTTTGTACCGTCACGGTTTGGACATGTGAAACCCCCGTCAATAGCCAGTTTTATAGTTTTTTCACCTAATTCTTTTTTTAAATATGAACTGATAGAATTAAACAATTGTTCCATGCGTACCTCTTTTCTTTACAACATATTTATGATATACTATCCTAGTATAAATGTGAAGATATTTTTTAAAGGGGGCAGTTAAATGACTAAAAAAAACGGCCAGTATTGTAACTTGCATGAAAATATTAGATATAATTCATCAGCAGGGGATAATGCTATTTTGTCATTTTCAGATATTATAGAAAATAAAAGAAAACCCACACTTTTACTTCATAGCTGCTGCGGACCTTGTAGTACTGCTGTGATTGAAAGGTTAATTTCTAAATATAGGATAACAGTATTTTTCTATAATCCTAACATTACAGATCCTATAGAGTATGAAAAGCGAAAAGAAACTCAGCTTCAGTTTATAAATGAATATAATAATAACCTTATGGAAGATAAAATAAATTTTATAGAAGGGGAATACCTACCGCAGGAGTTTTTTGAAATTACTTCTGACTTCAGTGATGAACCAGAAGGTGGTGCAAGATGCACACTATGCTTCGAGATGAGACTTGCTAAAACTGCATTTACAGCAAGGGAACAAGGTTTTGATATGTTTGCAACAACCCTGACTGTAAGCCCGCATAAGAATTATAATCTTATATCAGAAATAGGAAATAATCTTGCCACAGAATACAGTGTGGAGTTTTTAGATTTAGATTTTAAAAAGAAAGCCGGATTTCAAAGGAGCATACAGCTTTCTAAGGAATATAACTTATATAGACAGAATTACTGCGGATGCCAATATTCTAAAAGATAAAAAAGACAAGACTAAAGGAGATATAAAAATGTCACAGTTAATAATACCAAAAGATTACATGCCAGCTATTGGACACATGGAAAGCCAGAGAGCAATTAAAAAGATTAAAGACTATTTTCAGCAGGAACTAGCATATGGCTTAAATTTAAGAAGAGTATCAGCACCACTTTTTGTAATACCGGAAAGTGGGCTTAATGATAATTTAAACGGAACAGAAAGAAGAGTCCAGTTTTCACTTCTAGATATGGAGGAACAGACTGTAGAAGTTGTACAATCACTAGCTAAATGGAAAAGAATGGCACTTGGTAAATATGAAGTTGAACCGGGCCATGGTATTTATACAGATATGAATGCAATAAGGAGAGATGAGGAACTTGATAACTTACATTCAATTTATGTAGACCAATGGGACTGGGAAAAAGTTATTACTAAAGAACAGAGAACTACTGAATATCTTCATGAGACAGTAACAACAATTTATAATGCTGTTAAGAATCTTGGAGATTATGTAAATAGACTTTACAGAGATATACAGACAGAGCTTCCTAACGAAATCTTTTTCATTACTTCACAGGAACTTTTTGATAGATATCCTGATAAGACACCTAAAGAGAGAGAAGACTTGATTTGCAAAGAATACGGAGCTGTATTCATAGAAAAAATCGGTGGCCTTTTAAATAATGGAGATAAGCATGACGGAAGATCCCCTGATTATGATGATTGGGAACTAAACGGAGATATTATTCTTTGGAATGAAGTTTTAGGCAGAGCCTTTGAAATTTCTTCTATGGGTATTCGTGTAGATGAAGAAGCTATGGCTCGTCAACTTAAGATAGCAAATGCTGAGGATAGAAAAAGTCATGAATTCCATAAGGCTGTGTTAAACGGGGAATTACCATATTCAATTGGCGGTGGAATTGGACAGAGCAGATTATGTATGTTTTTCCTTAGAAAAGCTCATATTGGTGAAGTACAGGTTTCTGTGTGGCCAAAAGATATGATTGAAGAATGTAGGAAACATAATATATTCCTATTATAGTTGATTAGTGAAAAGGAAAGGGTATGAAATACATAAATGTTGTTGTTGATAATAACAGCAGACATACAGATGGATACTATACATACGGCACAGAAGAAAACCTTAGAGTTGGTCAGAGAGTAGTTATTTCATTTGGTAAGGGAGCCAGATTAAAACACGGGTATGTGTTTCAGACTCAAGTTGTTCCAGATTGTCCATTAAATAAAATCAAGGAAGTTAAAGAGGTTGATAAAGATGTTTGTCTTTCTGAAGAAATGATTTCTACCATAAAATGGATGAAGGCTAGATATGGAATTAAATATCTGGATGGAATTAAGTGCTTCGTGCCTAATGGAAAGTTAGCTAAAGAAGGTAAGGAAAAAGAACCGTATAAGGATTTAAATGGGGAAAATACCAATATAAAGGAATTGACCCAAGAACAGAGTCAGGCAGTTTCAAAAATATCACAGGCTATAATTGATAACAAACAAGAAAACTTCCTAATTCACGGAGTGACCAGCAGCGGAAAAACTGAGGTTTATATTCAGTTAATAAAACAGACATTGAACCAAGGTAAAACTGCAATAATGTTGGTTCCGGAAATCGCCTTGACAAAACAGATTATTGATAGGTTTATCACTCGGTTTGGTAAAGACAATATTGCCGTTCTTCACAGTAAACTTACTAAGCGTGAGCGTTTTGATGAATGGATGCGTATTAGGAGAGGCGAAGCGAAGGTTGTAATAGGAGCTAGACTTGGTGTATTTGCACCTCTTGAGAATATTGGAATAATTGTGTTAGATGAAGAACATGAGGCAACTTATAAATCAGACCAGATTCCTAAATACGAAACTGTTGATGTAGCTTTAAAAAGGCTGATGTACTATAATGGAGTATTGGTTCTTGGAAGCGCCACACCTTCCGTAGTATCCTATAAAAGGGCAAAAGATGGCATATATAATTTAGTTGAATTAAAAAACAGATATAATAAGACACCTTTACCTGATATAGAATTGATAGATATGAAACAAGAGCTAAAAAATGGCAATAGGACTATTTTTAGCAAAAAACTATATGATGAAATAGAAGCAAATCTAAAAGCAAAGAGACAAATTATCCTTTTTTTAAATAGAAGAGGGTATTCGACATACATCTTATGTAAAGATTGTGGAGAACCATTAAAATGCCCTGATTGTGGGATTACGTTGACTTATCACAAGGGTGAGAATGCTGGAGTATGTCACTACTGTGGCAGAAGATTTAAACCAAGAAAAGATTGCCCAAACTGCAAAAGTGATAGATTATTATACTTAGGAATGGGTACAGAAAAAGTTGAGGAATCAGTTAGTGAGTTCTTTAAGGATGCGAAAATAGAAAGGTTTGACCTGGATACGGCGAAAAATAAAAAATCCATAGAAAGAATTATTAATAATTTTGCAAAGGGTAAAACAGACATTTTAATTGGTACTCAACTAGTTGCTAAAGGACTGGATTTTAAAAATGTTGGATTAGTAGGTGTTATATCTGCCGATACTACCTTAAACATTCCAGATTTCAGATCTAGTGAAAGAACTTTTCAACTTGTTACTCAGGTTGCGGGAAGAGCAGGAAGAGGAAGTGAAGAAGGAAAAGTAATAGTTCAGTCTTTTACTCCGGAAAATTTTGCTTTAATGGCTGCAAAGCACCATAACTATACTGAGTTTTTTGATCAAGAAATTAGAATAAGAGGATTTATGAATTATCCACCTTTTTCTGACTTGATTATGGTTCTTTTTACTAGTAAAGATAAAGAACTGGCTAATGAAATTGCTTTGGAATTAAAAACATATCTCAGTAGGTGCAATATTGAGGAAGATGATAAGAATATTTTCAATCCGAAACTTTCGGAAGGTTTTATAGGAAACGAAAGTTATAGATATTATGTTTTAATTAAGAGTCCAAAGGGTCTTCGCAATAAATACGTATTTTATATAGATTCTTTTGGCAGACAAATACTGGAAAAGGGCGTCAATTGTACAGTTACCATTGACGTAAACCCATATAGTA
>JAWRJF010000025.1:0-4724 GCA_040307645.1 Anaerovoracaceae bacterium
TTATTAAGATTACAGGTCCATCTTATAGGCTGAAGGATAAAATTGACCTGGTAGAAACTAAAAAAAGTACCAATAATTAATTCTAACAATCATACATTTTGAGATTCTAAAAAACATGCATTTTGGGATTGACATTTACAAGAAGCAAATGAAAAAGATATAAAGGTTTTTAGAGTATATAAGGATTATGAGTATTCCGGAACAAATTTTAAAAGACCGGCATTTCTTGAAATGATGGAAGATATAAGGGTAGGGAGAATAAATTGTATCATCGTAAAAGATATGTCGAGGTTTGGCAGGGAATATTTAGAGATCTCAAACTATATAGAAAAAGTATTTCCATTTCTAGGAGTTCGATTTATTTCCGTAAATGACAATCTTGATACCAAGGACGGTATAAAATCGGATAAAAGTTATGAAATAGCAATAAAAAATATCTTCAATGATTTGTATGCCAAAGATATTTCAAAGAAAGTGAAAGCCTCTAAAGAAGTAAAAATGAAACAAGGGTCTTTTATAGGAGCTACTTCTCCGTATGGGTACAAGGTAGAAAAAATTGATGGAAAAAGAGTTCTCGTTATAGACGAAAAGGTGGCAGATGTAGTAAGGCTTATGTTTCATTTGGGAAGTCAAGGTAAATCCAATATACAAATCGCAAGAGAATTGACTAAAACATATACGACTCCTGCGGAATATAAAAGAACCGGTAGGGTTTTTAAGGGTAAAGAAGATATAAAACAATGGGATATTTCTTCTATATCAAAAATCCTCTCAGACGAAGTGTATATCGGTAATTTAACTCAAAGACTATATTCAAATAGACACGATCCAAGCAGAAAAAGCAAATTTCGTGATAAAAAAGAGTGGATTATAATGGAAAATACCCATGAAGCATTGATTGAAAAAGATATATTTGAAAACATCAGGCAGTTAAAAGATGAAAATAAAGGTACATTACCGTATTCTTCACTAAAAAATATTATAAAAGATGGAAAAGAAAATATCGGAGCAAAAATTCAAAGAAATTACACCAAAGAAGGAAAGTATGATGGACTTATAAAGTGCGGCATTTGTGGTAGAAATCTAAAAAAACAATATGGACCAAGGGGACTTAAAGTTAATGATGAAGTCTGCTATTGCTACTATTGTAAAGGCATGGATAGGCTAAAAATAGAAAAATCTCATGTTAGAATTTATGAAACGGATCTGGATAGAATTTTACTTGATACTTTAAAACGAATGTTTTCAAATTTTTATCAAGAGGATAAAGGATTGCACATCAAAACTTATTTGGGAAATAGCAGTGCTGAAAAGCTAAGTCAAGTTTCTAAAGAAATAGATACAAATAATAAAAAGATTGATACTCTTAGAGTCAAGTTACAGGAACAATATGAAAAATATGTTAAAGGCGAAGTTCTTTTAAGTGAATTTAAAACAGAAAGTAATAGGATAGACAGACAGATAAAAACAATAAAAAATGAATTAAAGGTCTTGGATAATAAAAAAAGAAATATAAAGAAAAGAAAAAAGGAACTTAAAAAATTCACAGAAGCCCTATTTTGCCATTTGGATAATGACAATGGTATAGAGGTCGATAAAGAACTGGTGGATACTCTGATTAGCCGCATAGAACTCTCAAAATATAAGCAAGTAACAATATACTTTAGGTTTAATCTCAATGAAGATATAAAAGAGCAGTTGGAGGTAGAGTATGAATAGGATAGCTATTTACCTAAGGCTTTCAGAGGAAGATTATAAAAAAACGGATGAAAGTGTAAGTATAGTAAATCAGAGAGGTTATATAAGAAGTTACATTGAAAATGATAACTCTCTAAAGAATAGTGAAATAGAAGAATATATAGATGATGGGTATTCTGCTACAAACACAAACAGACCGGCTTTTTTAAGACTTATTGGAGATATAAAGGGTGGTAAAGTAGGAACTATAGTTGTAAAGGATATGTCGAGGTTTTCAAGAGATTACATTTTGCTTGGAGATTATTTGGGTAATATATTACCATTTTTGAAAATACGATTTATCGCTATCAATGACAATTATGATTCTTTAAAAGAACAAGGTAACGGACTAGATACAGACACACAGTTTAAAACTCTGTATTATGATTTATTCAGCAAGGAATTATCTGAAAAGGTAAGAAGTTCTGTTAAACAGATTAAATCACAGGGGAAAAATACAAACTGGGCAGCACCTTTTGGATATATCAAAGATCCTAAAGATAAATACCACATTATTGTTGATGAAAAGGTAGCCTTTATAGTTAAAGAAGCCTTTGATTTACTCTTAAAGGGATATTCTTGCACTCAAGTAGCTAATATATTTAATAAAAAGGGATATATCACACGCTCTGAACGAAAAGAAGAACTTAAACTTTCAAATTATACCGGGAATTTGCTTACAGGAAGTAAAGTGAAAAAGAGAGCTTGGACAAATGTTTGTATATCACAGATTACAAGGAATGAACTATATACCGGAGATTATGTATATAACAAATACAGAGAAACTAGAATAGGCAAAAGAAAAAGAACATTACTTCCTGAAGAAGAATGGAAAGTCATTCCAAATACTCATGAGGCGATTATTTCCAGAGAAGTATTTGATAAGGTTAGGAGAATAAAAGAAAAACGAAATTTTGGGGAATATACAGGAAAGAGAAATCGTTCTATTTTTTCTGATAAGATTTTTTGTAAAGAATGTGGTAGACATATGAGTTTTCGTAGTGATAGTAGACAAAAGAAAAATTCAGATAAAATATACAAGTATAGAAGTTATTATTGTAATTTATGTAAAGCTGAGAAAACTCCAAACAATATCAAAGAGAAAGATATTATTGAGCTGATAAAACCTAAATTAAAAGATTTCAAGATTCAAAACACATTAAAAGAAGAGATGGCTACAGAGTGTAAGAATGTAGAAGAAGAGATACTAAGGGAAATAACCATATTAAATGCTAATTTACAAACTATCTATGAAAGCTACAAAAAGAAAAATATTTCAAAAGAGGAGTATCTAATGGAAAAAACTCTTATCCAAGATAAAAAGGTATTACTGGAGAATAAGCTGGAAGAAGTAAAATCACATAATATTGATTTAAAGAAAGAATTTGATGGTAATTCCTTAGATGAGAATAATTTATTGAAAGCCTATGTAGATAGTTCGATTGATAAAATAATTGTATCAAGAACTGGAGAAATAGAGATTATAGAGGGATAGGTATATATAATCAAAGTCTCATAATCTCGCTAAATTAAAATTTAATACGCCAAAATGGAAATGGTGGCGAGATTATTCTCGCCATAATTGATTTTTCATAGCCAAATATGATATAATGGCTATGAAAAAAAGGAGGTGTTGTTTTGAGAAAATTTAATTATTTAAAACTTATGGAACTATCTTTACCTGTTAATATATATCATACCATTGCAAAAATCCATGAATATAAGGGAAAGCAGGAACTTTATGTCGAAAATTATCCTGATATTTTGGAAAAGATGATAGATGTCGCAAAAATACAAAGTACAAAGTCTTCCAATGCTATTGAAGGAATTTATACCAATGACGCAAGACTTAAAGAACTGATGAATAAAAAAGCAGAACCGAAAAATAGAAATGAAGAAGAAATTGCAGGGTATAGACATGTGCTTGATATGATTCATGAAAATTATGACTATATAGGATTTAATAAAAATGACATATTAACACTTCATAATCAGTTGTATTCTTATTCCTATGTAAATCACAAGGGAAAATTTAAGACGATGAATAACACCATTGTAGAAGTAGATGCTTTCGGAAATAAAAAAGTACGATTTCAGCCGGTGAGCAGTTTTGAAACAGAAAATTATTTTGATGAAATGGTGGAAGCTTACAACGAAGCAGTGAAAGCAAATATTCCCCCACTCATTTTAATCCCAACACTGATACATGATTTCTTATGTATTCATCCATTTGATGATGGGAATGGAAGAATGAGTAGGATATTGACACTTCTTTTACTATACAAGTCCGGTTATTTTGTTGGCAGATATATCAGTATAGAGATGCTTATTGAAGAAACCAAAGATTCTTATTACGAAGAATTACAGAATTCCAGTGAAAATTGGCATACCGGAGAAAATGATGAACTTCCGTTCATAAAGTATATGTTAGGAATTTTCTTAAAAGCATATAAGGAATGTGATGACAGATTCAACCTAATCGGGAAAGAAAAACTAACTTCACCGGAAAGAGTATTTTCTGTTATTCAAAAATCATTAGAACCACTTTCCAAAAAAGATATTATGATTCTTTGTCCTGATATATCTCAAAGGACAATAGAACGAGCCTTGAAAGAATTACAGGACGATGAAAAGATAAAACAGGTAGGCAGTGGTCGTTCAACAAAATATGTAAAGATTTAAACGCCGAGCAAAAATAAAATAGCTAGATAAAAAGCACTTAAAAATGAGTAAAATTAAACTCAGAAATTTAAGTGCTTTTTGAATATCAATTACTTGACATTATAGGGAAAGTCAACATTGATGAACATAATGGGGACACTTGATAGAGCTACGAGTGGCGATGTAGAGATCAATGGAATCAACATATTAAATATGAATAAAAATGAATTAGCAGTTTTAAGGAATGAATTTATAGGATTTATATTTCAATTTCACTATTTATTACCTGAATTTACTGTTATGGAGAATATTCTTATTCCCTATAG
>JAWRJF010000026.1:0-8534 GCA_040307645.1 Anaerovoracaceae bacterium
AAGGTCAGTTTTTAATGGTCCTTTTTCATCTATGGTCTCGCCAATAACATTAAACAATCTTCCTAAAACATCTTTTCCAACAGGAACCTGTATTGGGTTCCCTGTATCTATGGCTTCCATTCCTCTATATAAACCATCAGTAGACGATAATGATACACATCGGACTACATCGTCTCCAACATGTTGTGCCACCTCAGCTACAATTGTTCTATCTTCAGATTTTATATGAATAGCATTTAATAGCTCCGGCATTTCTTCTGGTTTAAACTTTACATCGATTACCGGACCAATGATTTGGTGAATTATTCCTTTATTCAACTATCCTACCTCCTATTTCTGAGCTTCTGAACCTGCTACAATTTCTATTATTTCATCAGTAATCGTAGCCTGTCTTGCTCTATTATAATATACGGAAAGTTGATCTAACATTTCCTTTGCACTATCAGTTGCGTTTTCCATAGCAGTTCTTCTTGCTGCATGCTCACAAGTAGCTGCCTCTACCATTGCACCGAAGAGAGTTATTTCAAAGTATTTTGGTACAAGGTAATTAAATACCTCCTCTAAAGAAGGCTCATACTCAACTTCATGTTTATGCACTATTCCCCTAGACCTATTATTTACATCAAAAGGCAACAAGCGTAAGCTTTGCACTTCCTGCTTAAGTGTATTAACATAAGAGGTATAAATTAAAACAATTTCATCGATTTCGCCGGATTTATACATCTCCAGTAAAGGTTTGCTTATTTCATGGGTCTCTAAAAAAGTAATCTTTTCAACTGGAGCTAAATATGATTTAATAACATCATATCCCCGTCTTTCAAAAAACTCTTTTCCTTTGGTTCCTATTGCCACTATCTTAGTATTATCATTAGCAATTTCAATATCCTTAACTGCCTCTTTTATAACATTTATATTATAGCTTCCGCACAATCCACCACAGCTGGTAATGATAACATAACAGCTTGTTTTTATTGGCCTTGAACCTAATAAATATTCTTTAGGAACTTCTTCTGCATTTTCAAAGATCTCTGTAATAGAATCAGTAACATAATGAAAATACTCTCTTGTCTTCTCAAAGTTTTCTTTGGCTTTTCTTAGTTTAGAGGAGGAAACAAGGCGCATTGCATTTGTTATATGCTCTGTACTGCTAATACTTTTAATTCTGCGCTTAATTTCTTGCATTTGCTGAGACATTATCTTACCTCTTCCTTAAACTTTAAAATTCCTTCTCTTAATAATTCTTCAGTTTCTTTTGACAAATCGCCAGTTTCTCTGATAGCCTTTGCAACACTAGAATAGTGTTCTTCCATGAATACATATAACCCTTTTTCAAAGTCTTTAAGCTGGTCAATTTCAACATCCTCCAGCATGTTATTAATTGCTGCATATATTATAATTACCTGGTTTACAACATCAAGTGGTTCATACTGACCCTGTTTTAAAATCTCCATTAAGATTTTTCCATGTTCAAGCCTCTTTTTTGTATCCGCGTCTACATCTGAACCAAATTGTGAAAAGCTAGCTAATTCCCTATATTGCGCAAGGCTTAATTTTACCTTGCTTGAAACCTTCTTCATAGCTTTTATTTGTGCATTTCCGCCTACTCTTGATACAGAAATACCCGCGTTTACTGCCGGTCTTTGTCCTGAGAAAAACAGTTCAGTTTCAAGGAAAATTTGCCCATCAGTTATTGATATTACATTTGTAGGTATATAGGCCGATACATCTCCTGCTTGTGTCTCAATAATAGGAAGAGCTGTGATCGAACCGCCGCCTAATTCATCTGACAGTCTTGCTGCCCTTTCAAGAAGTCTGCTGTGTAAATAGAATACATCCCCAGGGAACGCTTCTCTCCCAGGAGGTCTTCTAAGTAAAAGTGACATTGCTCTATATGCAACAGCATGTTTTGACAAGTCATCATATACGATTAGAACATCTTTTCCTTTATACATAAAATACTCTGCAATAGCGCATCCTGAGTAAGGTGCAATATACTGTAGCGGAGATACTTCACTAGCCGTTGCAGAAACTATAATGCTATACTCCATTGCTCCTTTTTTCTCTAATGTGTTAACAAGCTGAGCTACAGTTGATTTTTTCTGACCTATTGCAACATATATACATATTACATCTTTGCCTTTTTGATTAATAATAGTGTCTATAGCTATAGCCGTTTTTCCAGTCTGTCTATCGCCGATTATAAGTTCACGCTGACCTTTTCCTATGGGCATCATGGTATCTATTGCTTTAATACCTGTTTGCAAAGGTTGGTTTACTGATTTTCTCTGTAGAACTCCTGGTGCAGCGAATTCAATGGGCCTTGTTTCTGTTGTTACGATATTGCCCCTTCCATCTATAGGTTGGCCTAACGCATTGATTACTCTTCCAATCATAGCCTCCCCTACAGGAACATCTACTACTGTACCTGTTGGTTTAACAATATCCCCTTCTTTTATTTCTCTGTCAGATCCAAGTATAACTGTACCTACATTGTCTTCTTCAAGGTTCAACGCCATACCATATGTATCTCCTGGAAACTCTAGAAGCTCACCTGCCATACATTTTTTTAAACCATATACTCTTGCGATTCCATCACCAACTTGCATAACAGTTCCGAAATCCGAAACTTCCAGTTTATTGCTATAGTTTTTAATCTGCTCTTTAATTATTACACTTATTTCTTCTGGTCTTAAATTCATAGAGGTCGCCCCCCCTTCTTAGTAATTTCTAATTTGGTGATATAATTTATTCAATCGCCCTTTTAGGGATGCATTTATTTCTTTGCCCTCGATTAAAATCCTTATTCCACCAATTAGACTTTCATCTATTTCATTATTTAGTTTCACACGTTCTTTTAACAGTTGCCCTGTTTGTTCCTCAAATTCAAAAATTTGTTTATCAGAAAGAGGACTAACCGAATATATTATTCCTGTGCCGAAGCCTTCATCACGGTTTACTAGTTGCTCATATATTCTAACAATTCTAGATAACTCAGTTGTTCTCCTTTTATCTATAAGAATATATAAAAAATTGATTACCTCATCATTTATCCGTTCTTTAAAAACATCCTTTATCAAGTTTTTTTTGTTTTCACTAGAAAGAGAAGGACTATTTAATAGTTCATAAAAATCAGGGTTATCTTGAAAGACTTCTTCAATCATGTTGATGGTATCCCTTATTTCATGTACCATATTTAAATCCTTTGCGGCTTCGAAAAGTGCATTCCCATAGGTCATTGCGACTGTTAGTTCTGCCATTTTTCCACACCTGCCTCTTCGATTATCTTATCAATTATTTCATCTTGGCCGGTTTTCTCTATTTCTTTTTCCATGATCTGTCTTGCTGCCATTATTGCTAGGTCTGCAATTTCTCCCTTCATTTCACGACGTGCATTTTCTTGCTCGCGTAGAATTTCTTCTTTTGCATGGGCGATCATATCTTCAGCTTTTTTCCCAGCTTTATCTATTATTTCAATTGCTTCATTCTTGGCTTCTTTTCTGGCTTCTCTAATAATTTCCTTGCCTTCCAAGGATACATCCGCAATCTTTAATTGATAATCTTCTAGCTTCTTTTCTGCTAATTTATTTACTTCATCGGCATTTTCTAAAGCATCCTTTATTGATTTTTCTCGTTCTACCATAAAATTATGTACTTTTTCAAAGAAAAAATGTTTAAGGATAAGGACTAAAACTACTACTGTAATTATTGAAAACAGTATATTCCAGTTAAATGATATTAAATCCTGATATAATTGTACCTTCAAGTTTTATTGACCTCCTTCCTTTCCAATAAATATATATTTATTTTAACTACATTTTTCCTGCCATCATTATTGCGATTACGAAAGTAAGTACACCAATTGTTTCCATAATTGCCATACCAACGATCATTGTCGTTCTTATTGCATTTCCTGCTTCTGGTTGTTTAGCAATACCTTCTAAGCCTTTGCTTAAACCAAGTCCTTGACCAATACCAATACCTAATGCAGCTAAACCCATAGCTATTCCTGCGCCTATTGCTAATAAATTCATTTTTGTACCTCCTAATATAGTTAGTTTCTTATTTTTTATTTTTTTATTTTTGGGCCAACTCCTGCCATTGCAGAAGTCAAAAATACCATTGTTAACATTGTGAATATATACGTTTGTATAATTGGCTCAAACATATCGAAAAAACCATTTAACGGCAGCACTGTAACTGCTCGCAAAAACGGTACATCTGTAATCAAATCACTTAAATATGTCATTAGACCCATCCACAATTCAACAACAATAACACCGCCTAAAATGTTTCCAAATAAACGAAGTCCCAATGAAACCGGTAAGGTTAAATCTTCTAATATCTTTAATGGAAACATAAATGGATAAGGATCGCACATTTCCTTCAGTTTTCCTCTTAAACCTAAACGCCTAAAAGAATTATACTGAATCATTATGAATGTCAATCCTGATAATGCAAAAGTAACATTAACATCTGCAGTAATTGGCCTTACGCCAAACAGCCCTAGAGAACTTCCAGCTAAGATAAAAGCAAAAATGCTTCCTATATAAGGTGCAAAATTTTCATTTTCAACACCCATATTATCTTTTGTTAGCTTGTAAATCTTCTCAACGATTAGTTCAGCAACTACTTGTTTACCCTTTGGCACAGTTTTCAAACCGCTTCCCAGCCAAATCCCGAGGATAGCAAGTATTACCGCAATAATTATTCCAAAGAGCACGCTCTCAGATATAAATACACTTCCATCACCAAAGCCAATGATTATACGAGCGCCCAATTTATCAACTTCTATCATTTGCTACCTCCTTTTCTACAGTTTATTAACATAGCAAAAACTAATCCTAATACTCCTATAGCGTACGCAATAGCAGCATATTTACTGAATCCTACACAAAAATATGCAGCCGCCCCATACAGCAGATATCTTAAACATTGAAATGGGGTGACAACCCATAGTTTGTTTGCTGTGGTAGCGACATAAATTACCTTCTCTAAAATATTAAAATTAATTATTGTTATGAGGGTCCCCAAAGTAATCCCTATAAAAAAGTCTATTTGGGGTCCAAGAACTATTAGAGAAATAACCTGGCATATAACTGCATTACCTATACAATACCTAATTATTCTCTTTTTATCCTTTGAAAAATTTTCATCTCTCATTTTGGGCACACCTCATTATAATCTTTTTTTTGAAAAAGTAAATAGCACTTTAGTTTATTTATGATAAGTTTCTTTTTTTATTATTTTAAAGCTTCTATACACCTGCTCTAAAAGCACAACTCTCATCATCTGATGAGGGAATGTCATCTTTGAAAAAGATAATTTAAAATCAGACCTTTGGCTAACTTCTTGACTAAGACCAAGACTCCCCCCAATAATAAAAGCTATGTTACTTTTTCCTTGAAGAGATAATTCTTCTATTTTTGATGCAAGATCTTCTGAAGAAATATTTTTCCCCAATATCTCTAGAGTTATTACGTACATATCATTTTTTATTTGTTTTAATATAGCTTTTCCTTCTGATTCTTTTACTGCTTCTTCTAAGGCCTTAGAAGCCTTGTCAGGTAATCTAGTTTCTTTTAATTCAATAATATCCAAGTTACAATATTTAGACATCCGTTTAGAATATTCCGCTATTGCATCTACCCAATATCTTTCTTTTAATTTTCCTATACATATTACTGTTATATTCATCTCCTGTACCTTTACACCTCGAAAAATGGACTAACCATATCTTTCCCTATAACATCTAGCAATAAATGTTTTTCTATGTAAAAATTATTTTCCTGCAAAATATTTTTTATTGTCAAATATGCTTGCTCAGGTGTGTTGTTTTCTCTACTCATGTGGGCTAATATTATTCTTGGCTTTTTTTCCCCTTTATTTTTTTCGAGAATATTACATATACACTTTCCAGTATCTACATTGGATAGATGTCCTTTATCGCTTAAGATTCTCTGCTGTGTTTTATATGGGTAACTACCCATTCTCAATATATTTACTTCATGGTTTGCTTCTAAAACCATTATGTCTGAATCACATAAGTGAGAAAACATTTCTTCTGTAACACATCCTGTGTCAGTAGCTATAACGATCTGTTTGTTATCTTTTGAAAAAGTATACCCTAATGGTTCTTTTGCATCGTGTGAAAGAGCAAAAGGTTTAACTGTTATATCTCCGATGACAAAGGGTGTCTTTTCACTAACAACAGTTCTCTTCTCCTCAAAGACCAAATCGTTTATGTGTTCCCATGTTCCTCTTGAAGCAAAAACATTAGCCATCTTTGCTTTTTTACTTACAATTCTTACACTCTTTATATGGTCGATATGCTCATGAGTTATAAAAATACCTTTTATATCCTCGATATTTAGCCCCACTGAATCCAATGAATTGAATATTTTTTTTCCACTTATTCCTACATCTATTAGTAAACTTGTAGTGTCGCTTTTTACGAGGTAGCAATTTCCGCTACTTCCGCTCGCAAAAGAACAAAAACTTATTGACATATTATGACCTCTTTTCCCTTAAATTGCACCTATTTATTATATCATAAAATATTTTTATTGTACATTCTCACAAAATAGGGCATAATATATTGAGTAGAAGGGGGATATAAAGAAATGACAATTCTTCGTATATATACCGATGGGGGTTGTGCTGGAAACCAGAATGCTGATAATTTCGGTGGCTGGGGGGCCATTTTAGAGTTCGGAGAACATACTAAAGAACTTTTCGGAGGCCAAGCAAATACAACCAACAATAAGATGGAGCTTACTGCAGTGATCGAAGCTTTAAAAGTAGTAAAAAAACAGAACCAAAATATTGAAATTTTTACTGATAGTTCGTATGTTGCAAATTGCTTTCGAGAAAAATGGTATGAAAGCTGGAGAAAAAATGGTTGGCGTAACGCCGCCAGAAAATCCGTAGAAAACCAAGAACTTTGGAAAGAATTATTGCCCTTGGTAGAATCACATAAAACTACTTTTTACAGAGTAAAAGGCCATGTGAATTTATCTAGCAAATCTACTGATTTTAATAAATTATATGAAAAATTTATTTCATGGAATGGTGACAAATTCTCGTTTGAGGATTTTAAATATATTACTGGTATGAACAATCGCGCAGACGAACTTGCAAATATTGGAATAGACCATGTAAGGGGAAAGGAATAAAGCTAATGGAAAGAAAAGTTGGAACTGTCTCAAGAGGGTTAAGAGCCCCTATTATTAAAGAAGGAGAAAACCTTCGAAAAATCGTTGTAGATACTGTTTTAGATGCAGCTAATGCTGGAGAATTTAACATACATGATAAAGATGTGTTAGCTGTAACCGAATCAATCCTTGCAAGATCACAATCAAATTATGCTTCAAAAGACCAGATTGCAGAGGACGTTAAGGCCAAGCTAGGTGGTGGAACAATCGGAGTTATCTTCCCAATATTAAGCAGAAACAGATTTTCAATATGCTTAAGAGGAATTGCAAAAGGCTCCGAAAAAGTAGTTCTTATGCTTAGCTATCCTTCTGATGAAGTGGGAAATCACTTAGTTGACATTGATCTTCTAGACGAAAAGGGTATTAACCCTTATTCAGATGTATTATCACAGGAAAAATTCGAAGAATTATTTGGTAAATCTAAGCATACTTTTACAGGTATGGACTATGTGAATTATTATAAAAGTCTAATTGAACAAGAAGGTGCTGAAGCTGAGGTTGTTTTTTCAAATAATCCTAAAACAATCCTAAACTACTCAAAGAAAATTCTTACTTGTGATATACATACACGAGTAAGAACAAAGAGATTATTAAAAAATGGCGGTGCCGAAATTATTCTAGGCCTTGACGATATTATGACTTCAAGTGTTAACGGCAGCGGTTACAATGAAAAATATGGTTTGCTAGGATCTAACAAAGCTACAGAAGAGACTGTAAAGTTATTCCCTATTAACTGTCAGTCTTTCGTTGAAGGAATTCAACAGGATATAAAAGAGGCAACTGGAAAAACTATTGAAGTAATGATCTATGGAGATGGAGCCTTTAAAGATCCTGTAGGAAAAATATGGGAACTTGCAGACCCTGTAGTTTCGCCGGGCTACACAAAAGGTCTAGAGGGAACTCCTAATGAAATAAAACTAAAATATCTTGCTGATAACGAATTCTCAAACCTAAAAGGTGATGAGCTAAAAGACGCTATAAGCAATTATATTAAGAATAAAAAAGCTGATTTAGGTGACTCAATGGATGCACAGGGTACTACTCCAAGAAGATTAACAGATTTAATTGGCTCCCTTTGTGACCTAACTTCAGGTAGTGGAGACAAAGGAACTCCTTTTGTCTACATTCAGGGATATTTTGATAACTACACTAAGTAGATATACTTACATTCAATCGCATATAAAAAAGGCTCTGTGTCAAATGTTGGGGTGACACACAATTTAATAAAAAAATTGACTTTCTGGACGCATTTTTATGCGTCCAGTTTTGCTATTTGATCTCAGTCAAATAAGTGATGTTAAATTTTATGGTTTATGATATTTT
>JAWRJF010000027.1:0-11790 GCA_040307645.1 Anaerovoracaceae bacterium
AATAGAACCAGTTAACGGAAATAATTACGAATATTTAATTCTACCAGTTAGAATAACTAATAATTAATAAAATGAAAATAACAAGTTTAGAATTAAAAAACTTTAGAAATTATGATTATTTAAAAATTAATTTTAATGAAAATGTTAATTTAATTTTAGGAAATAATGCACAGGGAAAGACTAATTTGATCGAGGCTATATATATTACTTCTATGGGAAAATCTTTTAGAACGAATAAAGATAGTGATATGATATTGTTTGGAAATGATTTTGCTAAGGTAAACATACATGCTGAAAAATCATATATTGATACAGATATAGATATTACAATAAAAAACGATTCAAAAAAATCAATAAAAAAAGATGGAAATCAAATAAAAAAAATATCTGAACTACTAGAAAATATTTTAATTGTTATATTTTCACCTGAGGATTTAAAAATAGTAAAAGATGAACCAGAAAAAAGAAGAAAGTTTATAGATAGAGAATTATGTCAAATAAATCCAATGTATTATGATAATTTAAATAATTATAAAAAAGTATTATTACAAAGAAATTCATATTTGAAAGAAGAAAAAATAGATAATAATATTTTAGATTTATGGGATCTGCAATTATCAAAATATGGCGCTAAAGTTATTAAAATAAGAGAAAAATTTATAAAAAAAATAAGTGATATAAGTGGTGGTATACATAATAACATTACTAATGAAAAAGAAATTCTTGAAATAAAATACAATTCTAATATAAATATAAAAAAAAATCTTTTAGAGCAAGAACAATTTATCTATGAAACTTTAAAAAGTTCATATAAAAATGATTTAAAAATGAGGACTACAACAAGAGGACCTCATAAAGATGATATTTTATTTTTTGTAAATGAAATAAATATGAGAAATTTTGGATCACAAGGTCAACAAAGAACAACTGCGCTTTCATTAAAACTGGCTGAAATTTCTTTGATAAAAGAAGAAACAGGTGAAGATGCAATATTACTTTTAGATGATGTAATGTCTGAATTAGATATCGAGAGGCAAAAATATTTAATTAAGTCTTTAAAAAACATTCAATTATTTATTACAACAACAGATATAGACGAGAATTTAAAAAAATCTTTTCCAAATGCAAATATTTTATATATAAATAATGGAAAAATTTTATAGTCTGGTTAACCTATTAAATACTAGATATATGTCGAAGTTTTTTAATAGGTTTTTTAATGTAAAATAAACGATTTAAACGGTTTTTTTACACATATTTAATAAAAAAGTTAAAATGATTTTAAAATATTGAATATAGGTCAAAAATAGGTTATAATGGAAAGGTGTGATAATAGATAAAATAGTAAGAATTTTTAAATAAAAATAATTAATATTAACATAAAAAGGTGGGTAAATATGAATACAGGAGAAAAAGGAAAAAATCAGTATGATGCGGCCCAAATACAAGTACTCGAAGGTTTAGAAGCTGTAAGAAAAAGACCTGGAATGTATATTGGAAGTACAGGTCCTAGGGGTCTTCATCATTTAGTTTATGAAATAGTAGATAATAGTGTGGATGAAGCTTTAGCTGGTTTTTGTAAAAGTATTAATATTACAATACAAAAAGATAATTCAATAATGGTAGAAGATGATGGAAGAGGAATGCCTGTAGATAATCATCCTAAGCTTGGAATTCCAGCAGTTGAAGTAATTCATACAGTTCTTCATGCTGGTGGAAAATTTGGTGGCGGAGGATATAAAGTATCAGGAGGACTTCATGGTGTAGGTGCATCTGTAGTTAATGCTCTTTCCACAGAAATGCAAGTTGAAATAAAAAGAAATGGTAAAATATACAAACAAGTATATAATAAGGGTAAGACTACTATGCCTCTTACTGTTGTTGGCGAGTCTAAAAAAACTGGTTCAAAAACAATATTTTGGCCAGATAAAGACATTTTTGAAGAAGTAAATTTTGACTATTCAACGTTAGAACATAGACTTAGAGAAATGGCATTTTTGAATAAGGGTATAAAAATTACTCTTAGTGATGAAAGAGAAGGCAAAAAGAAAAAAGAAGCTTTTTACTACGAAGGTGGAATTAAAGAGTTTGTAAGGCATTTAAATAAAAATAAAGAAACATTACATGATGATGTAATATATTTTGAGTTCATAAAAAAGGATTTGGAAGTAGAAATTGCAATGCAATATACAGATAGATACAATGAACTTGTTTTGTCATATGCAAATAATATTAATACTACTGAAGGTGGTACTCATATGGCAGGATTTAAATCAGCACTTACTAGAGTATTTAATGATTATGCTAAAAGAAATAAATTTATTAAAGAAAACGAAGATTCTCTTGCTGGAGAAGATGTTAGAGAAGGTTTAACTGCAATTGTTTCAGTTAAATTAACACAGCCGCAATTCGAAGGTCAGACTAAGACAAAGCTTGGAAATAGTGAAATGAGAGGTTTTGTTGAAACTTCGACTAGTGAAAATCTCACTGCATTTTTAGAAGAAAATCCTAGTCAGGCAAGAATCATTTTAGATAAATGTCTAAGAGCTTCAAGAGCAAGAGAAGCTGCGAGAAAAGCAAGAGAACTTACTAGAAGAAAAAATGTTTTAGATAGTATAGCTCTTCCAGGTAAGCTAGCTGACTGTTCAGAAAAAGATCCCGCTCTTTCAGAAATATTTTTAGTCGAAGGTGACTCTGCGGGAGGAAGTGCTAAGCAGGGAAGAGATAGACTTAGACAGGCAGTATTACCACTTAGAGGTAAAATTCTTAATGTAGAAAAAGCTAGATTAGATAAAATATTAAATTCTGAAGAAATAAAAAACATGATTACAGCATTTGGTTGTGGTATTGGAGCAGATTTTAATATAGAAAAACTTAGATATCATAAAATTATAATAATGACTGATGCTGACGTAGACGGTGCTCATATTAGGACACTATTACTTACATTTTTCTATAGATATATGACACCTTTAATAGAAGGTGGGTATGTTTATGCTGCCCAGCCTCCTCTTTTCCAGACTAAAAAAAATAAAGATGTTTATTATACTTATTCTGAAAGAGAACAAGAAAAATTAATGGAAAGTATTGCAGATAAAGGTGGAAAAGCAACAATACAAAGGTATAAGGGTCTTGGAGAAATGGATTTCCACCAACTTTGGGATACAACAATGGATTATAAAAATAGAACATTAATTCAAATAACTTTAGAAGATGCTACAGCTGCTGATGAGATATTTACTTGTTTAATGGGAGATAAGGTTCCACCAAGAAAGAAGTTTATAGAAGAAAATGCAGAATATGCAAAAATAGATATATAGGGAGGAGGCAAAAATGACAACATTATTAGAAGATACTAAAATGATTCAACATGAAATTCATGATGAAATGAAAAATTCATACATTGACTATGCTATGAGTGTAATTGTAGGTCGTGCCCTTCCTGATGTAAGAGATGGTTTAAAACCAGTACACAGAAGAATACTATATGGTATGAATGAATTAGGTGTTACACCTGATAAACCACATAAAAAGTCAGCTCGTATTGTCGGTGAAGTAATGGGTAAATATCACCCACATGGAGACAGTTCAATCTATGATGCTATGGTTAGAATGGCACAAGATTTCTCTATAAGGTATATGCTTGTAGATGGACATGGAAACTTTGGCTCTGTAGATGGAGACGGCGCTGCTGCAATGCGTTATACAGAAGCAAGGATGACTCCTTTTGCTCTTGAAATGTTAAGAGATATTGATAAAGACACAGTTGACTTTATGCCTAACTTTGACGAAGAGGAAAAAGAGCCTGTTGTACTTCCAAGTAGATTTCCAAATCTTCTTGTAAATGGTTCTAATGGTATTGCTGTAGGTATGGCAACTTCAATACCTCCACATAATCTTGGAGAAGTAATTGATGGTGCAATAAAAATGATAGAAGATGAAAATTGTACTGTTGAAGATCTTATTAAGATTGTAAAAGGTCCAGATTTTCCTACAGGTGCAACTATATTAGGGAAAAATGGAGCAAAAGAAGCTTACAGAAATGGTACTGGTAAAGTAATTGTAAGAGCAAATTGTGAAATAGAAGAGACAGATAGAGGAAGATCCCAAATAATAATAACTGAAATTCCATATCAGGTTAATAAAGCTAGACTTATTGAAAAGATGGCTGAACTTGTAAAGGATAAAAGAGTAGAGGGCATTTCTGCTATAAGAGACGAATCTAATAGAAATGGTATGCGTATAGTTATAGAGCTTAAAAGAGATGCAAATCCTCAGATTACTCTAAATAGACTATATAAACATACTCAACTTCAAGACACTTATAGCATGATTATGATTGCTCTTGTAAATGGAAAACCAAGAGTATTAAACCTTTATGAAATTTTAAATGAATATTTAAAACATCAGAAGGAGGTTGTAACTAGAAGAACAAGATATGATCTTGCAAAAGCAGAAGCTAGAGCTCATATTTTAGAAGGTTACAGAATTGCTCTTGATAATATTGACGAAATTATAAAAATAATAAGATCTAGTTATAATAATGCCAAAGAAAAATTAATGGAAAGTTTTGGACTTTCTGAAATTCAGGCACAAGCAATTTTAGATATGAGGCTTGCTAGATTACAGGGATTAGAACGTGAAAAAATTGAAAATGAGTATAATGAACTGTTGAAAAAAATCGCATATTATAAAGAATTACTTGCTGATGATAAAAAACTTATGGGCGTAGTTCGTGATGAGCTTCTTGAAATAAAAGAAAAATATGCAGATGAAAGAAAAACTAAAATTGTAGCAGATAGCTCTGATTTAGATGATGAGGATTTAATTGAGGAAGAAAATGTATGTATTACTCTTACTCATTTAGGATATATAAAGAGAGTTCCTGCAGATACCTATAAAGCTCAGAAGCGAGGAGGTAAGGGAATTACAGGCATTACAACAAGAGAAAATGATTTTGTAAAAGACCTTATAATGACATCAACTCATGACTATTTGATTTTCTTTACTAATACAGGAAAAGCTCATAAAATCAAAGCTTATGAGATACCTGAGGCAACGAGAACTGCAAAAGGAACACCTGCTGTTAATTTCTTAAATTTAATGCAGCGTGAAAGAATTACTGCTGTAATACCTGTACAGGAGTTCTCTGATGACAGATATTTAATTGCAGTTACAAAAAATGGTACAATTAAGAAAACACCTCTTTCTCAGTTCGATACTAATAGAAAAACTGGTTTAATTGCTATTAATCTAAAAGATGATGACCAATTAATCGGAATTAAAGAAACTAGTGGAAAGAACAATGTTATAATTGTTACAAAACAAGGTAAGTGCATATGTTTCTCCGAAGAAGATGTTAGAAGTATGGGAAGAATTGCTGGCGGTGTTAGAGCTATTAAGCTTGAAAAAGGTGACGAAGTAGTTGCTATGGAACTAGTTGAACCTGAACAGGAACTTCTTGTTGTTACAAAAAACGGATATGGAAAGAGAACCAATGTTGAAGAGTATAAGGTTCAAGTTAGAGGTGGAAAAGGACTTTTAACTTATGATAAAGCTAAGTTTAAGAAAACGGGTGAACTTATCGGTGCAATGGTTGTTGATGAGGATGATGAAATAATTCTTATTAACTCTGATGGAATTGTAATAAGAATAAGAGCAAGTGAGGTTTCTAATCTCGGCAGAGCAACTCAGGGTGTAAAAATAATGAGAGTTGACGATGATGCAAATATTGTAGCTTTAGCTAAGGTAATAAAAGAAGATGAAATTGATGAAAAACCTCTTAAAAATAAAGAAGAGAAAAAGCAGAATGGCGGCGAAAGCCAACAAATTACGCTATAAAAATTAAATGAAATACCTGTGCAATTTTTGCACAGGTAGTTTTCGTTATGATATTATAAGTGAGGTGATAAATGATGAAAGATAATCTAAAATTTATTATTCCCGGTAAACCGGAATATCTTACAATGATAAGACTAGCTATTGGTTCTATAGCAAGCACTGCAGGTTTTGATATAGATGCATCTGAAGATATAAAAACAGCAGTGGAAGAAGCATGTAAAAACATTTCATGTCATGGTTTTGACGGATTTTCTGACAAATATGAAGTTGAGTGTAACGTTGAAAAGAATAGAATAGAAATTATAGTAACAGACATATGTGAAAAACATAATTTAGAAAAAATTGCTAAACCTTGTCAAAATTGTCCTAGTGAAGGGGATTTAGGAATTTATGTAATAAGATCGTTAATGAATGAAGTTGAAATAGTAAAACAAATAGATGGACACAAAAGTATAAAAATGGTGAAATGCTTATGATAAAACAAGATATGTTTATCAATTACAGAAATAATCCAACTGTAGAATTAAGAAACGAAATAGTTGAAAAGTACTTGTATATGGTGGACATACTTATTAGAAAATATCTTAATAAAGGTGTAGAGTATGACGATTTATATCAAGTAGGTGCATTAGCTTTAGTTTCTGCTGTGGAAAGGTTTGATCCAGACAAAGGGTTTGAGTTCAGTAGTTTTGCTACGCCCACAATACTTGGGGAGATTAAAAAATACTTTAGAGACAAGCAGTGGAGTCTTAAGGTGCCAAGAAGATTAAAAGAAATATCTTCTAAGGTACAAGAATCTAAAGATTTATTATATACAGAACTCCATAGAAAACCTACAATTGAAGAAATTGCAAAATATACAGGTTTTACAGAAGAACAAATTCTTGAGGCAATGGAAAGTTCTCAGGCATATAGTACTTATTCTTTGGATAAAACTTTTGACGAGCAGGGAGAAGAAGGAGAAAACCTATTTTTTGAAAAATACATAGGTTTTGACGATAAAGGCTTTGAGAGAGTGGAAATAAATGAGATAATAAGTAAAGTCATGAATAATTTTAGTGATCAGTTCAGATACATTTTTAAAGAGCGATTTATATATAATAAATCACAAGCAGAAATAGCAAAAATCCTTGGAGTATCACAGATGACGGTTTCAAGAGCAGAAAAAAATATAATAGAACAGTTTAAATCAGAAGTTCAAAAATAAAAATATGGAGGAAAATATGAAAAGAGTTTTTTCAGGTGTTCAGCCAACGGGAAATATACATTTAGGCAATTATTTAGGCGCATTAAAACAATTCGTTGAACTACAAGAAGATCATGAGTGTATTTACTGTATTGTTGATATGCATGCAATAACAGTACCTCAGGATCCAAAACAATTAAAAGAACACATTTTGGATGTTGCAGCTTTATATATTGCAGTTGGAGTTGATCCTAAAAAATCAATTGTTTTTGTTCAATCAGATGTACCAGGCCATGCAGAGCTTTCTTGGGTACTAACTTGTAACTCATATACAGGAGAACTTTCAAGAATGACTCAGTTTAAAGATAAAAGTAAGAATAAAGAGTCTGCTCCTACAGGTTTATTTACATATCCTGTACTGATGGCTGCTGATATACTTCTTTATGATACAGATATTGTTCCAGTTGGCAATGATCAAAAGCAGCATATAGAATTATGTCGAGATATTGCGATGAGAATAAATAATACAAGGAAGAAAACTTTTGTTGTACCTGATGGACGTTACCTAAAAGAAGGTGCTAGAATAATGGCTCTTGATGATCCAACAAAAAAAATGAGTAAATCAGCGGAAAATATTCATAGTAGAATTTCTCTTTTAGATGAACCATCAAAGATAAAAAAATCAATTATGAAAGCCACAACTGATTCAGAGGGAATAGTAAAATTTGACGTTGAAAACAAACCCGGAATAAGTAATCTACTTAATATTTACAGTGTGCTTTCAGGAATATCGATCTCAGATCTTGAAAAAAAATATGAAAATAAAGGTTATGGAGATTTTAAGAAAGATTTAGTTGAAGTAACTGTTGAAGCCTTAGCTCCAATCAAGGCAAAGTATGAGGAAATTAGATATTCTGATGAATTAATAGAAATATTACGAGATGGAGCTGATAGAGCTAATTCTATTTCCATAAAGACCATGGAAAGAGTAAAAAACAACTTTGGGTTAGGTTTATAAAAAATCAAAAAACATAACCACATATATAAGTGATGTATATATAAGATAATCGCGCAACAGATGGTCTTTAGAATATACTATGATTTAGATTATTTTAGACGTTACAGTGGAATTTGATAGGGTGTTTTTTTCAAAGCCCCCTATCATTTTATTTTATCCATATATTTGCTTAAGGCAGTTACTGCATCTTTAGGAACAAGTGAAGCTAAGGAAACTATAGTGTTATCGTCTTTTGATTCGACGATTTCCACAATTTTATCCACATTTCCACAGTTGTTATAACTATTAAGGAAATCTATTAGGTTATTTTTATCCTTATAACATAACTGTAAAGGTACTACCAATATTTATCTCACTTTCTACAGAAATAAAACCGTCATGTGCTTCTACAATCCATTTAACCATAGATAAGCCTAAGCCAAAACTATTATTGTCGTAGGATCTTGATTTGTCAGCTTTATAAAATCTATTAAAAATATTTTTTTGGTCTATTTTGCTAATTCCAATTCCATTATCTGAAACAGTTATTAAAATTTTTCCTTCTAAAGTTCTTCTTAATGAAAGTTTTACAAAACCACCATCAATGCCGTATTTTATTGCATTATTTACTAAATTAATAATCATTCTTAAAATGAGAGTTTCATCACCCAAATAGTTTAAATCCTCTTCTATATCTGAATATAAAAGTATGTTTTTTTCTTTTGCAGAAATTGATAGTTCTTCTGCTATACTTGTGCATAGAATAGATAAGTTAAAAACTTCTTTCTGAATAGCATTTTCTTTATTTATTGTATGAGAAAGTTGTAGAAGCTGACTGATTAGAGACATTGTTCTTTTACACTGCTTTTCTATAGATTCAATAGCTTCTTTATACTGTGTTACATCACCATTTTCTTTAAGGGTGTACTCACATTCAGCTAGAATTACAGATATTGGGGTTTTCAACTCATGTGAAACATCTGATGAAAATTGTTTTTCTGAAATAAAAGCATTTTCAAGTCTATCCATCATTGCATTTAAGGTTTCGGATAAGTAATATAATTCATCTTTATTGTTTTGTAAAGTTATTCTCTTTGATAGATCATTTCCAGTATTAATACTCTCGGCAGAAGAAATAATTTCCCTTATGGGATTAAATGCTTTATTTGTAATTCTGCGTCCAGCAATAATTGCTATTAATAATATTACAGGCAATACTATTAGCATAATCAACATAATTGATTTAACAGCTTCATTACCACTATCTAAAGCATAAATACCACGTATCCATATTGAGGTACCATTTGGGTAGGAGTTATAGAGATCATATGCAATCCAGTTATCAGCTTCCCCTTTTATTTCATGAATATAACCGTTAGTAAGAGGAGTAGAACTTGGAAATGTTGATGGTGCTTTTCCTAAAATAACAGAACCATCAGAGCCATATACAATTAAGGTTACACCTTTGGAATAGGCATCAAAATCATTGTCAATTTCTATTACACCATTGTCACATTCAATTTCATCAAAACCATTTTGCACTGCGTTGGTTAATGTTTTTTTAGAAACACTATTTGTTTGGATATCAACAGTAGCAGCAAAAACTGTAAAAATAAGTAATGAAACAGAAATAAGTACAATAGAGTAATATAGAGAGACTTTTTTTCTTATTGAAATGTTTCTCATTAATTCTCCTTTGCTACGTATCCAACGCCCCAAACGGTGTGGATAAGTTTGTTTTCGTATTTTGAATCGATTTTACTTCTTAGCGTTCTAATATAAACATCAATTATATTACTACTTCCCTCATAATCATAGTTCCAAATATGCTTTTCTATTTTTTCTCGAGAAAGGACTATGCCTTTATTATGCATTAAATATTCTAAAATAGAATACTCTTTAGCAGTAAGAGGTATTTCAACACCATTTCTTATGGCTACGTGTTTATTTAAATCCAAAGTAACTTCACCAACAGTAATGTTATTTTCCAATCTTTCAATACCTGTCCTTCTTATCAAAACCCTTATGCGGGCAGTAAGCTCTTCTAAAGAAAAAGGTTTTGTCAGGTAGTCATCAGCACCGCTGTCTAACCCATTAACCTTATCCTCAATAGAATTTTTTGCTGTTAAAAGAAGAACTGGGGTATGATGTTTTAAATCTCTGATTTTTTTTAATAAAGATATCCCATCAATACCTGGTAACATTATATCAAGGATAATTGCATCATATTCTGTTCCATTTATGTAATCAATGGCATCTAAGCCATCATTACACATATCTACAGTGTACCCTTCTGATTTAAAGTGTTTACCGATTATCTGGCAAAGTTTTTTTTCATCTTCTACGATTAATATTTTCATTTTAACCCTCCTATTGAAGTTTATATAATAATACATACTTTTATAAAAAATTTCAAATAAAATTATTTTTTCATTTTCTTTTCATTTTTATACTTTATTATACCAGTATAAAATCAATATGATAAAGGGGGATTATATATATGAAAAAAATATTAAACAAAAAAAACAGTATAATTTTAGCTGTGTCTGTGGTAGCAGTAATAATTGCAATAATAGCAGCGACTTCTTTTTCAAGTGCTCTTTCATTAGATGAGGCAAGAGAGATTGCAAAAGGGTACGTGCCATCAACCGCTACATTTACAAATAGTGAGGAAGAAGAAACAAAATTTGAAGTCTATTTTTATGACAGTGGAAAAAAGGAGACTTTTGAAGTTGAAGTAAGTAAAGAAACTAAAAAAGTAAAAAAAGTGGAAAGCCAGCTGGATTATGATAATGGTAGTAAGGTAGTTAAATTAAAAAAAGCTGATATTAAAAAGATAGTAGACAATAAATTTTCTGGACTTACAAGCCAACAGATTACATTATCAATAGATGATGGATTGTATGTGTATGAAGTATATTTTAAATCCAATGATTTTTATGGAACAATGGATATAAATCCTGAGACGGGGGCTATATTAGAGTGTACAGTAAAATATGGTACGGCGGTTACGATTCCATCAGATGGTTCGAGTAATAAAGAATTATTAACTGTGGACCAAGCTAAAGAAGCAGCTATTAAAGCACTTGGTGGCGGATCCATAAAAGATATCGATTTAGAAAAACAAAAAGGTGTTTATATCTATGAAGTTGAGCTTATAAAAGATGGTATAGAGTACGAGTTAAATGTAAATGCAAAAAATGGAGAAGTAATAAAATTAGGACAACATGATAATTATATAGATAATAGGAATGATAATATTTCAAAAAATGAAAATAATAATAGTTCAAATATAATTAATAACTCTAAAGCCAAGATATCTTTAGAAAAGGCTAAGTCTATCGTATTAGCAAAAATTCCTGGGGCAACTATTATAAATATAAAATTAGAAACAGATGACGGAAGACTTGTTTATGAAGGAGATGCTAAAAAAGGCAATTATGAATATGAGTTCGAAATAAATGCCGCTACTGGTGTGATAATCGGATGGGACAGTGAATTAATAGATAATGATGATAAATATGACGACGATGATAAATATGATGACGACGACCATGATGATGACGATGAAGATGACGACGATGACGACGACAGATAATAAAGCCTAGCTAAATAAAAAATAAGCGAGAGTATGAGAAAAAGTCTGTAAATAGCTCTTTCTAGACTTCTATGATATTTAAATTAGAATTAGAGAATTTAGATTTTCTCTTGAATTAACGAGTTTAGTATAATTGCTCAAAAAGCGCATGTCAATAGAAACCAAGAA
>JAWRJF010000028.1:0-6584 GCA_040307645.1 Anaerovoracaceae bacterium
TTCTTGGTTTCTATTGACATGCGCTTTTTGAGCAATTATACTAAACTCGTTAATTCAAGAGAAAATCTAAATTCTCTAATTCTAATTTAAATATCATAGAAGTCTAGAAAGAGCTATTTACAGACTTTTTCTCATACTCTCAAAAGCCAATTAAAATTTCTTTATAGTTATTAATAGTCTTTGGTGTGTGACATAACACTTCCTGATGTTGTAAGAACAACTCAATCATTTTTTCCATTGAAATACTCCATAATATTTTTAACTTCATAATCGGTAATCCACTTCGTGGACATAAAGTCATTCTCATAATCTATATCAGTCAAATGACACGATGTACACCCACTCTCAATGAGTTCAGGCTTATTAAGTCCTTGAGAGTTATAAAAAAGTCTATAACCCTTGTTAATTGATGTATTATTAATACTTTTACTTACATACTTAAGTATATACCGACTTACAGCAGCCTTATTTTTAACTTTACCAAAAGAATTAAACCCAAACTTATCAAGGATACCTTTATGGTATCTATAACCTTTATCAACAAGTATATCAGGATGTACATACCTTTCAAAAAGTAACAAATCATCCCAAGCAATACCATTAATTAAACCGTGCATATGCCAGGCTCCATCTTTATGTAGCTCTGGTATCAATAAATAAGATATATCCAAATTATGTAATCTCTTTTGATTCCGTAAATACTGAGAAAAATCTTTGCTCCAAGTTTTCAAGTCAAATCTATCATACTTTGTTTTATCTAGAGTAAAGGTACAAAAATACTGCCAATCATTACAAAGAGCATAACCAAGAATAGAAGACTTAGCACGTGATATATTAGATAACCATTTATCATTAACCATCTTGTTAATATATTCTTTCTTGACATATGGCTCATCATTATAAAACCTATTAAGATATACAATTTTATATTCATTACCCAATTTATAAATGTTAAAATCATAATATCGCATTCGCATACTTTACAACTCCGTTTCACGATAATTTTTGCGTAATGTACCGCTTTATGATACTTAGTCAAGTAATAGAAGAAAATAAGACAAGATTACTCTCCAGCTCTGCGGAGCTGTTGCGGAGGGAACCCCTTAATCCCCTTTCCGCTCCATTTCCGCTGTGCTGATAGTTTCCTTGACTTATATCTTTCCATTCCTGTACCAAACATCTTGAATGTATCGTATATAGATGCAACACTTTTTCGATACATAATAACTTCATGACCGACTTTCAATCTTTGTCCATACCATCTTTGTACGCACATAAAAGCTGTAAATGGGATTAATCTAAAATAATTACCTATTTTCATATGTGCGATTTCATACTCAACCAGGCAGCGAATCTGTCTGTCAATCATGCGGTCATTTTGAGCTATTAGAATAAAGTCAAAGCCGAGTTTACGGTGCTGGGTAAAAAAAACTATCCAATCCATTCTATTTTCACCACTACTATTCCAGTTGCGGCTGTTAAAAATTACTTGAGCCTCATCAATGACAACCAAAGTCTGTCCCTCTACACCAGGCTGATGATAAAGCCTAGCATAGTTATATAGTTTCTTAACTGTAAAGCTGCCATTATCAATGTAGGTATAATTCTTTGTTATAGTTATTGGGAAATTCCCAATAACTCGATTTTTTTTCTTCTTTCGTAATCTTCGTTTAATATCTAATGCTGCGTGATAGCTTTTACCTGAACCAGGAGTTCCTGAATAAAGCCATATCATTATCAACACTTCCTTTCATAGTCATTATTTTCGACAAGTTAATATCAGCAACGTCTTGCCGACGGCTGTACTCGTTTTTTTTTCAAAAAAAAGCGAGTTTGTTTTTGGTTAATCTATTGCCTTAACCCATCTAGCCCAAATACTATAAAGATAGTAAGCAGCAATTGCAACTAACCAGGATTCAAGCATTACAACAAAATCCATTACTGGTATAAAGTAGTTAATTTTTGCAAGGAGATCACCAAACTGACTATTAGCCAAAAAAGTAAAAGGTGAAGTGGGCATAAAGCTAACAACTAAACTCAACAAACCACTTAAAGCGTCAAGGATAAATTGTAAAAATTTACTTAAAGCTGCAAAAAACATAAGAATCCTCCTTTGCTACCATTTAATCCAATCCCTGGTACGACTAATCAGTATATAAGCAAACCAGAAATTACAAATATATCGAAAAAACATTATAGGAATTTTAAAAGGTGTAAGGTCTATAGTATGATTTACTTTGAAATATGGAGTATTAAGTTTTATTGGAATACTAAGACCATTACTTTTTACAGCAATTGTTTTGATAGCTCTAACAAAATCAAACGGTATGCAAAAAGGGAAAATCTTAGTTAGTCCTAACTTAAATCCGCTAAAATCTAAATCAAATTTAGATATGTCAAAGAAACTAGTTAAGGCAGTAGATATAGCAGCAGGAATACCAGTAACTCCGGTCCAAATCTTCTCAAGCCAACCAACAGAGGTAGCTGTATCAGTATTAGTATTTGAACCAACACGAACACTTTCAGGTGGAGCATCTACCAAGGTACCCGTATTAGACGGTATTTGCAGTGGGATTGATGTAGTCATTTCTTTACCATTAACTCCACTCTGTGGGAAATATGTACTGTGAGTTTTAACATTTTGCAGAGGCAAAGAAGTATAGTTTACCTCTTTACCTTGATAATTTAACGGTATTTCAAGTTCGAATGGATAAACGGTAACGCAGTCCTCATATCTACTACTAGGACAAAAACCGAAATATTTCTCTGAAAAAACTTCAGGATTAGCACATACTTCACCAAGAATTGAACCCTGCTGACATCTTTCGATACCAGAGGAATCAATTAAATAACAGTCAAATCCGTAACTGAAGCCCTCAGAATATATAAAAGGTGATTTAGTAACACGAATATTAAACTTTCGAAGTGCACCGTCAAAACGAGCATAAAATTCAGCGTTATGGAAAAACATAATATCCTCAAAGCTTATACGTACTTTACCTGCACTTTTTAATTCAGCCTCACTAGTATAATAGGGAGCGTATACTGTAATGCCTTGAAAAGTTACAGAAGAACCACCAACAGTAAAAGTGTCATTTTTAATATTTTTACTATGTAGCCAATTTTTAACAGCGTCCAACATATCAGTACTAGGGTGGAACAACATATTTTGAGCAGTAACAACAGCATTAAAAGCTGAAGCAACAGCCTTGAAAAAAGTACTATTAGTAAAGTCATTAACAAGGGCATTAAGTCCATCAGAACTTGACGCGATTACACCACAACCAACTAACAAAGTTGATACTACTAAATAAGTAGTAATACTCTCGGTAACAATGGCGTGTGATGTATCAACAGTAGCAAAAAAAGAACAAAAAATAAGACAAATTACAAATATTGCAATAACAAGAACCTTTAAAACTCTATTTTTATTAATTCTTAATAGCATAAACACCTCCAAAAAATTAAAAGGGGAGCAAAATCCTGCCCCCCCCAAAGGAAATTAAAAATAATACCTTATTTAGCCATGCCTTTGAACTTAGTCCATAAGAACTTGCCACCCCAGAACAGAATTCCTAGACCGATAGCAGCTGTTATAATAGGCACTGCTTGTGCTGATAAATCTGTAATAGCGGCTTTAATAGCTGTTGTGATAGCTCCCATAGAATTTCCCTCCAATTCTCCTGATAATAACATAATATCCATTAGTTTTACCTCCTTATATATTTATCGGTTAAACCGATTTTAACGTATCATAGATTAAGTTATAAAAATAACCAAGTATTAAAAACCAGCAAGCACATTTAAATCCCTCTAAAAAAATCCCCATATATCCCATAATCAATATAACCTCTTGAGTAAATAAGCTAAAAACAAACCAGAACACACGACCATAATTATTACGGTACCAAACATTGAAAAAACACTATTATAATCAATCATGCTTATTACCTTTTAAAAAAATAGAATAGTACAAATGCAAGAACAAAGCTGGCACACAATACCGTAAAGGCTGCGTTAGTAATTAAACTCTTATTCATCTGGTCAAGCAAATCAATAATCATAATAGCTTGCTGTGTACTCATTAGATATCACCTTCTACAACAACGTTCTGGGCTCTTCCATATCTATCATACATAAGCTCAATTTCAGTACCAAGTTCAAGCTTTTCTAAATCAGGTACAAGTGCAACTGAACATTTTAATTCCTCTGCCTTTTGACCAACTACTCCAGCTTTTTCATAAGTAACATAAATTTTAGCAAATTCAACTTCGCGACCTGAATTTCTGTCCTTAAAAGAACTCTTCATAAATCCAACGTACTTCATATCATTCTCCATTTCTTCCCTATAGCCCGGGAGCAGGCATTGTTTAAAATATTTTATTATGGTACAATACTTAGTTATCTAAATACTGTCATGTAATTGAGGATTCCTCAATTACACCTATATGATAATTGAGAATTTCTAAAATGTCAATAGTAAAAATTGAGGATTTCTAAAATGAGGTAAAAAAATGGAAAAAATAGGAGATAGAATAAAAAAAGAAAGAGAAAGAAAGGGGCTAAAACAATCAGATTTAGCAGCTGCAATTAAAAAAAGCACCGCGACTATAACACATATTGAAAATAATGAACATAATGGAACTTTCGAAATACTAAGAATACTAAGCGAAAAACTAGAAGTATCAGCAGACTATTTGTTGACTGGTAAAAACACAGAGAACATAGAAATAAATCAAGAGGGAATAAGAGAACTAGAAAAGTATAAAGAGTACCTAAAAGAAAGATACCCGATTGAGAAAAAAGAAATAAAGAAAGTAGGAAATTTATAATTGTTATGAAATGGAAAAAGTGACACATAACTCTTAATCAGGGTGTCCGCGGTTCGAACCCGCGATGGTGTACCAAAAAATGAAATCGCTGGAATTTTTATAGTTCTAGCGATTTCATTTTTTTGAGAAACTGACAAATAGCGTCACTAACAATCTACTAACCAGTAAGTTTTCAAAAGATAGCACAATAAGTTACGAATTAATTAATAAAGTTATTATAAAAAGAAAAAGGAAGAATTTTCAGTATCGAAAATTCTTCCTTTTTTAGTTTACCTACAATAAATATGTGATTATTAATTTAAACACAATCATAAATGTGCCTACGCCAAGGCAAATCTTTCCTTTTTTCTTCTCTTTCTCAATTGCATCCTGATTATTTCGATCTTTATTGCGTACTTTTTTCTCCGGTACTGTGTACAATATGAAGCCTAAAATAAGCATACATGCTCCCAAAAGATATGGACTTATTTCATTAAATTTATCCATTTTTTCCTATTCCTCTCTATTCTATTTATCTATATAGCGAATGTCACCTGATTTTCGAAGCCCTTTTCAATCTGTATAATAAATTATATAACGACGAGAAATTAAAGTCATCTTAAAAATTCTTATTTATTTTATTATATCATATTTACATAGCCATATCTCTATCCATTCTATAACTTATGTCTCTTGTTAGTTTGCCCTAGCAGATAGTCAGTATTTACATTATAAAGATTAGCAAGAGGTGGCTTTTGCACTATTATAGTTACTAAATTTAGCATGGTGCATAATAAAATACTTTATGGTGGCAGTATAATGTTTATAAATGAATAGTATGTTGTAAAAAAACTGCATATAAGAATAATCAGCTATTTAAAATTTGATTATAAATTAAGGACGGAGGAAGAAAATGAACAAAGTAAAAAACAGACTTATTACAATCGTTTTAGCAGTATGTATGGTCTTTGGAACATCTGCAATGGCATTTGCAGCAACAGTTTCAATCAACAAGACTAGTGCTGTTATTGCTGTAGGCAATACCCAAACCTTGCAGCTTAAGAATGTCAAGAAGTCAGGTAAGATAATTTGGAAAACATCAAACAGTACAGTGGCAACCGTAAGTAGAAAAGGAGTTGTTAAAGGTGTTTCAGAGGGGAAAGCTAAGATTACAGGAAAGTACAATGGTAAGAGTTATTCTTGTAAGATAACAGTTGTACATGCAAGAAATCAACAGGAACTTGAGGAACTAATTAATCAGATTATAAGCAAAAGTGACAAACTTGGAATGTCAAAGGAAGACATTATCAAATTGATTGATGAGAAGATATCAAAGATACCGCCATCATCAACCACCGTGATTAGCCCGAGGACTGAAATTAATCCTACTTTATTGCCAAGTGAAGCAATTGATTATAAATGTACTACAGGGGATATCGTGCATCTAAATAAGATGGAGATTACTAGTATTAATGAAAATGATTACAGCAAATTTGCAACAAGTACAAAAACTAAAAATGACAATTGGTATAAGAGATATACAATACATGTTTCAGTATCTGGAAATGCTCCTAGTTTATGTGGAAAAACTATAGGTATTGTAATAAGTGGGATTTGGAACGTAGTTGTTGTAGATTCGTCTGGTAATTTTGAAAGTGATTTTGTACTTCATAGTGACGAATTGCAAAGTAAATTTGTTTTAAATACAGTAAGCGCCAAATAACAGGGTGTACTTGACACATTACTTATCGGCTAATGCTCGGCAGTTTGCTT
>JAWRJF010000029.1:0-17890 GCA_040307645.1 Anaerovoracaceae bacterium
GGGGTTTGACGAAGGAACGGCGTACAAGATTCAGCAGGCCGTAAAAGATGCCGATTGTGTGGCCATCGATGATTTAGGAGCGCAGCAAAAAGAAAAAGATTGGGTAGACGAGCGACTCTTTTCCCTTATTGACGCTCGATACAGGTCTGGAAAGCAAACTATTATTACTACAAATGCATGTTCTATGTCGCAGCTTGAAAAAATGCTTGGAGACCGTGGAACAAGAATAGTTTCCCGGCTGACAGAGATGGCGCAGCCCCTGTTTATCAAGGCACGGGATTTTAGAACGCGCAAGAATGTGCAGCAGAAGCTGCCTGTAGGAAGAAATCGCAATGCGTAGGCGTGATCCTCTTTTTGAGCTTACTCCGCGCGAGAAAGAAATATTTTTTCTCATCACACAACAAGGGCTGCTGTATGTAGACATAGCTACACTACTAGGCATTTCGTACAAAACAGTGAAACATCACGCCTGTCAGATTCTAGCAAAACTAGAGATCCCGTCTCGGCTCGAACTGGCAGTTTGGGCGTGGCGAAATGGAATAGTGAGGTGATAACGATGAGTGACCATATACCAATGGCAGGCCCAGATAACAAGTGGAAACACAAAAACAGCGCAACATCTTGCGGGGCAATGAGTAACGATTAGGAAATAAATCAAATACAAGCCAGAGGAGGGCCGAAATAATGAACGAAGTAGATAAACTCGCAGCTATAGTAGAGCTACTTGTCAGCTATCATCCATCGGGCTTGATGATTCTCTTAGGCGAACGGCCTCCTCTGAGCGCACAGCAATGGGCGAGCCTAGTCCAGTCAATCCAGGCTGTGCCAGATATAGAAAGAGTCGATGCGAGCGTTAACATCGATGGATTCTTCAACCAGATAGCGGTTGGAGATTCAATCATTTCGTTTATAGAAAAACTAGGATCGTGGGATGTCGTTGTCGAGGCAGTTCAGTCATTCCGAAGAATTTTCCCGTCAGATTGGAATCTATTTGTTGAGCATATCCGCTTTGTCTCAAACCCTCTAGCTTCAAGGCTTCACGATAGCATGTTGTGTCGTATCGCAAGTAAATACGGAGTTGATGCAAAAACTGTTACGCGTCGCCGCAAACTGGTGCCTATTACGATAGCCCGCGAAGCGATAGGGGGTTTCCAAATAGCGCTGTTTGGAGATTTTTAATACAAAGTACACCTTTAGTAGGTTTAGGGATACAATAATGAAAATATCTACTGGAGGTGGAGGTAGTGGATTTATTGCTTTGCAGAATTCATGTAACCAAAGGACCTCAACTTTTAGCACCATTTAGCGATTTTTTTGGAATGTCCCCTGGAGAGATCTTGCGAAAAACGATTGTTTCTAAACCCAATGTTACAATCAGGCAAAAAAATGTTTGGTCTGTAGCAAATATAGAGGAAATAGATGATCGAACAATTTTCTTTCATATGGGGTGCGAGAAAGTAAAAAAAGAAGGGGTAAAAGATATAGATGGGAATTTTACAGAAGAGGAAAGGCCTGTTGCACCGCACACAAGGGTAATCCTTGACTGGAGTCTTGAAATTTGTGCGATAGAACCTCATTCAGAACTTGGACCGATAAAAACATTGGCAGCTAGGTTAGACTATATTTTAAATAATAGTGGTTTTGCCAGAAGCACAGAAACTGTTTTTGAGGTTTTACCTATAGATAATCCTGAAGTGTTTGTTGAATGGATTCATGATTCTTACATGGTACAGTCTTTTCAATTCACATTTTCGGATCCTAATTTTGAAGACATAGAAGAAGACATCCAGAAGCCCTTAGAAGGAATGGCACGAAAATTGCATAGTAATGATAATCAAATAAAATTCCAAAATACGCAAGGTCTTAAAAAAGATAGGCTTACTGAATTAAGTAGGGCTATTATAGCGGCAGGTCAGAAGATAGTAGCGAAATGCAAAGCAAATTTGGGAGATGCAACTGAAAAAAGAACATCTACAGGTAATCTATCTTTTGTTCATGTCGATGCTCTTGAAAGTAAAGAAAACAAAGAGCAGGCAGCTTTTCACATGCGATTGAAATATAAGGAGATTAGATATGGAGAAAAATCATAGGGTAACTTCCTTTTGGGAATGGTTTTTTAAGGGAAGCAACACTGCGTCCAAACCAGGCTATAGACGCTTATTTTGCAAATGGTCAATAATGGATATTGCTATCGCTTTTCTTCTAAATTATGTTATCTATAAACCTTTTAGCGAGATAGCGAATAACGTTCTATTCCCTCTATCAGGAGTTTTCATAGGTGTATCTGCTTCGTGGGTCGGAGCGGCTCATTCAGTGTTAGACTCTGACGAGATTCGTCATTTAGGCGAATTTCATAAAGGGGGGTATGCTGAGTATCCTTATATGATGCAAATTGCAGTTCTTACTTTATTAGCCACTCTAGTATTATGGGGGTTTGCAGGAATAGGATTAATAGATTTGATCAACATCCCATTGTTACACCTTCTGTTTGGGGTGTCTTTGTATGCCTCGGTAAGCTGTTCAGTGCGTACGTGCTGGGTAATAATTAACTATTCCCACAACCTACTCATAGCAAAATACAAAGTAAAGAAGATGAAGGGGGAAAAAAAATAAAACTCTAATAATTCCTTGAACCCAAAGTCCCTGATAATCCGTTGATATTCCCTTGATGTTCCGCTGATAATCCTTTAAACACTGTTAAAATGGTAGTGTGGAAATAAATATGGAAGGCCCTGGCAGGAAAGCTCTGTCGGGGCTTTTTTATTGCAGGAGGGGTTAATACATCCAATAATCTTTATAACAAAATTATATGCAGTAACGCGCTGGAGCTATTACGAACTATTCCTTCAGAAACAATTGACGCAGTAATAACGGATCCACCCTATTGTTCAGGTGGTTCAAGCAGTGTGGCTAGGCAAGCAGATCCTTCAAAGAAATATGTGCAAGGAGGAACAAAAAGACAATATCCATCTTTCTCCGGAGACGTAAAAGACCAGAGGTCATGGGGATATTGGTGCACTTTATGGATCAGTGAATGTCTGCGAACACTTAAAAATGGCGGCTATTTTCTCATGTTTTCAGATTGGAGACAGCTACCTACTGCGACAGATGCTTTGCAGGCAGGAGGCGTAATCTGGCGAGGGATTATCGCATGGGATAAAACCAGATCAGCCCGACCACCTCATAAGGGATATTTCCGGCATCAGTGTGAATATATCGTTTGGGGCAGTAAGGGGCCGCTTCCCAAAAACGATAGGGGACCGTTTGATGGTTGTTTTCATTTCCCAGTGCTCCAATCGGATAAATTCCACATGACAGGGAAACCGACGGATCTCATGCGAGAGTTGGTCAAGGTTGCTCCGCCTGATGGTGTTATCTTGGACCCATTCGCGGGATCGGGCACGACTTGTGTAGCAGCTACTCTCGAAGGCAGGAAATTTATTGGCGTTGAAATAGAGCCGGTTTATGCAGAAATTGCAACGGAAAGAGTGAATGAACTAATGGCAGCATAGCCCAAGAGGTGAGCGGGAGTATACGTTCACCTCTTACTTATACAGAGGAGGGAAAAGAATGTACGCCATATGGGGAATACCTGAAAGGAAGCGCATAAGGATAGGTATTTCAAATGCGCGTTTCTCACCTCTCCCATTTGGTGCTGAAATTATTGCTCTTGTGGAGCCTTGCGACGTGCGATTGATGAGGCGGTGGTGCGAACGAAGGGCGAAACGTGGTTGGTCTATAAATAAATTGCAAGCAGCATGTAGGTGAAAAGCGCAAGTGTATAGGAGGTGACAAGTTGCAGTTTGTTCAGCCTATTCGAAAGAAGAGCACCATACGGAGAATGAAAGATGCTTTAAAAAGCAGAAACTTGAGAGACTATGCGCTGTTCTCATTGGGCATAAACTGCGGTTTGCGAATATCCGACCTCCTTTCATTACAAGTAAAAGATGTGCTAGCAGGAACAGGAAAAAGGATAAGGATTTCAAAAGAAATAGAAATTAAAGAACATAAGACTCGAAAAGCAAAACGATTCCCGATCAATGATAAAGCAAGGGAGGCATTGAGGGATTACTTATCAGATCGCCGGCCCGAGCCAGATGAACCGCTATTTCTATCGAGGCAAAAAGACAGCGATGGAAACAAGTCTGCCATAAGCAGGTATCAAGTTTGGAGGGCTATGAATTATGCGGCAAGGGTAGCCGGTGTGCCGGAATCTCATAGAATTGGCACACATACTTTGCGCAAAACATTCGGATATCAGTTGAGAAAATCAGGTGTTGATATTCCTGAAATCCAGATGATGTTGAATCACAGTCATCCTGCTGTAACCATTAGATATTTGGGAATAACTGACGACAAACTAGCGACTTTATACAGAAATTTAAACCTCTAATATTAAATAAAACCCCTGTTTTAGGCCGTATATTTAATTCTACGAGAAACGCATCTATATTTTCAAATCAAGGCTACAAAAAAGTTGAACAACTGTAGTTGTTGTCAAGGTTTGTGCTCATTCCTTATGAGTGCAACTCAATATACTTATGTAGCACTCATACGCTATTAGGGGATTTTGAACAAAAGTTCACCAATACGCATGAATACTAGCTTAAAAAGCTTTTTGGGTCCTTCTGGGAGGGGGAAAAAGCGGGTAAGATTTACGTGCAGGCTTTCTCTAGCGGAAAGAGTTTTTCAACCCACTTCGTTTCGTTTTCAAAAAAGAGCTCTAAACTAAAGTTTACAAGGAGTGAATCCAGTATGGGCAGGGTAAAAAAAGAAAAAATACAAGATCAAACTGTTACCTGTGATGCCCTGGCAACGATGCTGGGGCTCTCTGCAAGGCGTATTCAACAATTAGCCAAGGATGACATTGTTAAAAAGAATGAAAGAGGCAGATACCTCTTAATACAATCCATTCAAGGATATGTTGAATTTATAAAAATAGGAGGCTATGACGTTTCCCCGCATGATCTTAAAAGACAAAAGGTACGGCTTACGAAAGCTAATGCGGATCGTGCCGAAATGGAAGCTGCTGTTATGAAGGGGTCTCTTATACCTAATGAAGTTGTAAAGGCTTTTTGGGCAGAAATGGTGACTGCTTTTAAGTCGTCAGCTTTATCATTACCGGTGAAGCTCGCACCACAGATTTCGGGAGAATCTAATCTTGATTCAGTAAAAGCTATTTTAACGAGAGGAATTCATGAATCCCTACAGGAGATAGCCGATTATGACGCTAGAAAAATCGTGCGTAGTGCTCTGCAAGAGTATTCTGCAGATGGCAGCACCGCCGCCTAGTTTAAAGGTTTCAGAATGGGCTGATACGTATAGATTTCTCTCGAGTGAATCTTCTTCAGAGCCAGGGCGATGGCGAACAGATACAGCGCCATATCAAAAAGAAATAATGGATTGTGCAACACAGCCAGGTATAAAACGCATCACAATTAAAAGTGCTTCTCAGACGGGCAAATCAGAAATACTCAATAACATAATGGGATATTTCATCCACCTTGATCCATGCCCAATGCTTTTTATTCAACCAACAGAAGGACTGGCAAGTGCGTATTCAAAAGAGCGTCTTGCCCCGATCTTTCGTGATAGTGCTGTTTTGAGAGAGCGTATTAGTAAAGCAAAGACTAGAGATAGCGATAACACGATTCTTTCAAAAAGTTTCTCTGGTGGACATCTTGCGCTAATAGGTGCCAATTCTGCAGCAGGTCTTGCGTCAAGGCCAGTACGACTATTGCTTATGGATGAAATAGATAGGTACCCGTCTTCATCAGGAACAGAAGGAGATCCCAGGGCATTGGCCGAAAAAAGAACCTCAACCTTCTGGAATCGTCTTGTTGTTGAAAGCTCCACTCCTACAATCAAAGGCATGAGCCCGATAGAGAAAGAATATGAAAATGGTACCAGAGAAACATGGGCGTGGAAGTGTCCGAAGTGTGAGAAGTGGGTTGGGCCAAGATGGAAAGACTTAATTTGGCAAGATAAAACTGCACCAGTTTTAAGGTGCCCGCATTGCCAAAGTGAATTTGAAGAGAGGATTTGGAAAAAACAACCAGGCAAATGGGTTGCAAGTGCTGAATATAAGGGGCATCGCAGTTTCCATTTAAATGCGCTGGTAAGCCCCAGTAGCTGGGTAAGTTGGGACGACCTGATAGATGAGTTCTTGCGCGCGAAGCGCGCGGGCATTGAGGATTTAAAAGTATTTGTAAATACTCGACTTGGCGAAACATGGGAGGATCAGGGAGACGCTGTCGAAGAGGAGATCATGGAGCAAAGACGCGAATATTACGATGCGCAAATTCCCGAGGAGGTCTGTGTTTTAACGGCCGGTATTGACGTTCAAGACGACAGAATAGAGGCAGAACTGGTCGGCTGGGGAATAGGCAAAGAAAGTTGGGGGATAGAGTTTGTTCGCTTCTTTGGGAACCCCGCTACAGATACTGATGTATGGAGCCAATTAGACACGTGGCTCCTTCAGAATTACGATTATGACAATGGTAGAAAAATTGGAGTTTCATGTGCTTGCATAGACTCAGGTGGTCACTGCACTACCCAAGTTTATAAATTTACACGGCGTAGAGAACAGCGCCGTGTTTTTTCTATCAAAGGTCGCGGTGGAGCAGGCATTCCCATAATAGGGAAATATAGTCGCAACAATAGAGAAAGAGCCGCGTTATTTACCTTGGGTGTAGATGCAATTAAAGGACTCATCCTCGCTTCTTTGAAACTTGAAGAAGAAGGCCCCGGTTACTGTCATTTTCCACGAGATATCAAGAGGGGTTATACAAAAGAATTTTTTATGGGGTTAACCAGTGAAAAACGTGTTACACGGTATTCCCGCGGTGTGCCTAGAGTGCGATGGGAAAAAAGAACATCCGGCGTTCGCAATGAACCACTAGACTGCCGCGTCTACGCAAGAGCAGCTCTTGAAATTCTGAATCCTGACCTAGAAGCCCTTGCCCATGGGGAAACAGGAGATAAACGCGTTTATAAAGTACGTAAAGTCTTGAGCAAAGGAGTGAGCCTGTAATGCCCGCAGTTTCTTTGGAAGAAGCAAAAAGACACCTAGATATGTGGTTAGAAGCCGAAGCCGCCATAGCCTCTGGGCAAAGCTATAAGATCGGAACGCGTTCTTTAACGCGAGCCGATTTAGAGGCTGTAGCGAAACGAATAGATTATTGGCGCCATGAAGTAAATAGACTAGAAAGAGGTGGAAGTGGCATGCGTGCATTTCGTGTGGTGCCGCGTGATCTATGATTGGTGAAAAACTAGATAGCCTCCTTGCGATGCTTGCGCCACAAAAAGCTCTCAAAAGAGCTCTCGCCCGGAAACAATTCAAAATCTTAGCGTCAGGATATTCCAGACACGGAGCAAGCAGAACAAAGAAAAGCCTCGTAGGTTGGTTATCTAGAAGCGGAAGCCCTGATGAAGATATTACAGATAACATCGAAGTGTTGAGAAGCCGTTCAAGAGACTTGTTCATGGGTAACCCCCTCGCTGCCGGGTCCACAAAAACTATACGCATGAATGTTATTGGGCCCGGCCTCACTCTTAATTCTCAGGTTGAATCAGATATTTTAGGTATGAGCCATGAAGAAACACAAGCATGGGAACGCAGAACAGAACTTGAGTTTGCATTGTGGGCAGATTCCGTAGATTGCGACGCTTCTAGAACTTGTAATTTTTATGGGCTACAGGCTTTGGCGTTTATGTCGTTTTTGATAAATGGCGATGCCTTTGCATTGTTGCCGATGATCGAGCGTGAGGGTAGGCCATATAGCCTAACAGTAAGACTCTTAGAAGGAGATCGCGTATGTGACCCCTTGCCGCTGCAGCTGGAGAAGGATATACGTGGAGGCGTTGAGGTAGACGATTGCGGTGCTCCAGTAGCCTATTGGGTGTGTCAAGATCATCCAGCGGATCCATCAATAAAAACCTATAAAAAGAGAAAAAAACGAGAATGGGCACGAGTTCCGGCGTTTGGCGAGAAAACAGGTCGATGCAATGTTCTTAGGCTTATGGATCCAGAAAGGCCCGAACAGCGAAGGGGCGTTCCTGTTTTGGCTCCTGTGATTGAATCGTTAAAGCAGCTAGGGCGTTACACAGATGCAGAGTTAATGGCAGCAGTGGTAAGCAGCTTTTTTACAGTGTTCATTACGAATGGCAGTCAGGAAGGACAACCATTCGGTGAAAGTTTGCCAATGGAAGAACGAGTAGATACTCACGATGAGCAATCCATAGAGCTTGGGTCAGGAACTCTTGTCGAATTGGCTATGGGTGAAGACATAAAAATAGCAGATGCCAAAAGGCCGAACGTTGCCTTCGATGGTTTTGTCACATCTATTTGTCGGCAGATAGGCGTAGCTTTAGGGTTGCCCTACGAAGTGTTAATCAAACACTTTACATCGAGTTATTCAGCAAGTAGGGCTGCTCTAAATGAGGCATGGATGTTTTACAAAACATGGCGAAAATGGTTTGTGCGGTCATTTTGCCAACCCATATATGAGTCTTGGCTTGAAGAAGCCGTAAGCCTGGGGAGAATTAGCGCCCCAGGCTTTTTTGATGACCCTCTGGTTCGCAAAGCATATTGCGGAACGGTGTGGAACGGCCCCGCTCAAGGGCAAATAAACCCAGTACAAGAGGTTACGGCAGCTACCAAGCGTGTCGAAGAAGGATTTAGCACCAGAGCCCAGGAAACAGCGGAGCTCACAGGCGGAGATTGGGAGCAAAACCATAGACAACGCATTAGAGAAGAAAAAATGCGCGAAGAGTTAGGAGGGGTGAAATCATGAGCAAGTTTTGGACGATAAAAGCTCTGTCTAGTGATGAAGCGGAGGTGTTGATATATGGAGATATAGGAACAGAAGAAGGTTGGGACGACGTAACAGCAAAAGGTTTTGCCAAAGAACTGAAAGATCTTGGAGACATTAAGAATATCTCAATACGTATCAATTCACCTGGTGGGGATGTTTTTGTAGCGCAAGCTATTTTTTCAACATTAAAGCGTCACTCTGCCCTAAAAACCGTTTACATAGACGGCTTGGCTGCTTCTTCGGCCTCAATCATTGCTATGGTTGGTAATCGTGTCGTAATGCCTTCTAATTCCATGATGATGGTCCACAATCCATGGACATGGAGCGTCGGAGAATCCAAAGATTTCAGGAAATTAGCTGATAACCTCGACAAGGTCAGAGAGTCAATGCTAGCGGTTTATGTGGAAAAAACAGGTCTCGAAACTGAAGAAATAATAGAGCTTTTAGATGCTGAAACTTGGATGACAGCGAAAGACGCACTAGAAAAAGGGTTCGCAGATGAAATAGAAGGTGTTATTGAAGTGGCGGCATGCGCTTCAGCTATTACAGCTAGCTCTAAAAAACACTTTAAAAAGATCCCTAGCGAACTATTAGCACAAAAAATCAATAAAAAGGAGGATAAATCGCCTATGGAAATTACCAAAAGCATGATTGCTTCGGAGCATTCTGAAATATATGAGCAGATAAAAGCCGAAGGCGTCAAAGAAGAGCGAGAGCGCATAAAAGAAATTGAAAATCTTGGTGTTACAGATTGTAGCGATGTTATCGAAAGGGCAAAATTTGAAACAGGAGAGCCTGCTGCAGAAGTAGCGATGAAAATCTTAAAGGTCCAAGCTAAAAAGAAAAAAGAACATCTAACGAACCTAAAAGATGACGCGGCGGGCTTAAATAACATTAGCACAGGTGCTCTAGAAGGCAAAAGCGAGGACAAAGCAGCAATGGAAGCTTCTTTAAAAAGTGGCTTTGAAGGGAGGAAGAAATAATGGGTTATGCAGAAATACTCGGGAGTTCTACCCCTGATCGGTTAATAGCTGGGCAGTTCCCGCGCATCGTCGAAGCAGCACAAATTGCACCCAGTCAAACATTAAAAAGAGGGACAGTTTTGGGCCGCATAACTGAGAATGATTATTGTGTGCCAGTGGACTCAACTGCTGTTGATGGTTCAAAAGATATTTTTGCTATATTGGCTGAAGACATTACAACTGATGTCAGTGCCTTGTATGCCGAAGTATATCTAACAGGTGAATTCAACATAAATTCCTTGGTTTTTGGAGGAACTGATACCGCAGCTACACATAAAGATAGCGCAAGAAAATTAGACATATTTTTCAGAGATAGTGTAAAGGCTACCCAATAAGGAGGGATAAATAATGCCGTTTGATCTTTTTTCTACGCATACGATGTTGGCACCTTTGATTGAAAATTTTGATCCAAAAACATTCATAAGATCTACTTTTTTTGGTTCATACAAGACATTTGATACGGAACACGTAGTAATAGATCTTTACAGGGGAGCCAGGCGCATGGCCCCGTTTGTTAGACCTCGAAAGGGAGGCAAAACAATAGAGCGAGAGGGAAGAGAAATAAGACAATATACCCCTCCACTTGTGGCCCCACAGGCTCCTACAACCGCAGAAGATATTCAGAAAAGGGGGATAGGAGAAACTCCTTTTGCAACAAAAACTCCCGATGAGAGAGCAGCCGAAGAACTTGGAAGAGACCTTGCTGAACTTGACGAGATGGTTACTCGACGCGAGGAATGGATGTGCGCCCAGGCTCTTTTTGAGGGGCAAATCCATATGCTTGACCAAGAAGAGGGCATTGACGAAGTGATAGAGTACCCAATTACTCATGTGACGCTGTCAGGCACATCACTTTGGAGTGATGCTGCAAGTGATCCTCTTGCTGACTTAAAAACCTGGTGCCGCCAGATTGGCAAAGACTCTGGCGTTGTGCCGAATATGGCCATATTGGCATCTGATGTCATAGATACATTCTTAAAAAATGAGGCTGTTTTAAAAGCTCTCGATACTCGAAGAGTAGATTTAGGACAGATTAATCCACAGGCGTTGCCAAATGGAGCTAGTTATATAGGACATATTTTATTGCCAGAGGTTTCTCTTGACCTTTATGGCTACAACGAGTGGGTATATGATGAAAAGACCTCCAAAGACGTCCCCATAGTCCCCAGTGGCCGTGTCGTTTTAGGAAATCCAGCGGCTAGAACAGAAATGCTTTACGGTACAGTTTACAACCTTAAGCAAGGTTCAATCGCCGAACCTCGAGTACCCTTTAGCTGGGTAGAAAATGATGGAAGTGCACGGTGGGTTCGTGTTTCTGCTCGCCCCCTACCTGTACCGATTCAGGCTGCTGCTTTCTTGCGTGCAACGGTTCTGTAATGTTTCTAAAAGCGCTAACATATATTCAGCACAATGGGAAGACCTATGTTCCTGAAGAACAATTTGAGGCAGCTCGGCCGTGCGCCGAGCGCCTCTTTGCTTTGCGAGCAGCAGTTGTTCTTGATGATTTATGTAGCGAGAAAACTCTACCTGTCGATACAGAAAGCGTTGAAGATGCTCCTATTACACAAAATGAGGAGCACCCAGAAGACGAAATGAACAGACGCATTGCAATGGAAGAAGAATACAGGTCATTAGGAGGTCGACCTCAGCCTAACTGGTCTCTAGAAAAACTACAGGCAAAGCTTGAGGAAAGAAGGGATGAATAATGCCTTCTTTCAAGGACTACTGTAAAAACGATGTCAATGTTTTTTTGAATATTGAAGAGTTTGGCGAAGAACATATTCTTGATGATCGAAAGATTGCCATGATAATTGACGAAGATCTTATTAACGAGCGTCAGAATAGGAAAAGAGCCACAGAATATGCAGAGGGTGTTTTCGCTAAAGAGATAAGCCTATTTGTGCGCTCAACCGATTTATACGAAATTCCTGTATATGGCCAGATGGTAACTCTTGATGGGAAAGGTTTTTTTGTCAATGGCGTCTCCAAATCAGCCGGGATAACAGAAATCGAACTGGTGGCGAATGAATCATGATAATAGAGATCAAACTCGAAGAAGAACAGGCGGAGTTTGTTCAAAAGGCGTTGGCTGGTATTCCAAAAGGGTCACAAACAGCCATGGCTCGAGCATTAAACCGTGCAGCTACAGGAGGAAGATCGGATGTCATAAAGGCTATTCGTGAAGAATATACTCCGAAAAGCAAAGATATAAAACCCTTGATTAAGATAATTAAAGCAAGACAAAAGGATTTAACTCCAGTAGCAAAGATAATATCAAAAGGAAGTAGCCTTGCTCTTGCAAAGTTTCAGTTCAGGCCAAAAATACAAAGGCAGAAGGGTATACCCGTAAAAAAACGACCACATATTTCTGTTGTGATACGGAAAAGCGACGGCCCCCACATTTTTAGACATATGTTTACTGCAACCATGAAAAGTGGGCACTTCGGGATTTGGCAGCGCTCAGGAGGAATAACTAGAAACAAAAAAGCAGAAATTGTAGAGGAAAAAAGGAGCCTCTCTGTTCCATCAATGATGTCCAATGAAGGAATAGTAGATGTTGTAGTGGATCGAGCAAGAGCACGAATAAACAAAGAACTTAGCCACCAAATCGAATATTTATTGAGGTCTAAAAAATGAACACTCTAGTGAGTGCGATAACAGATTATCTAGAAAAAGTGGTAAAAAACTTTTTTCTAGAAACAAGCCAGGGCAACCAAAAGGTTCCTCAAATAATTGAAGGCTACCTTCCTCCCAAAAGATCAGGCGTAGTTTCCGATTTCCCCTACATTATAGTGCGTCCAATAGAAGGTGAAGACTTCAACGATCGTGCCACTGTTGTAGTTGCTTTGATTATAGGTACTTACAGCATAGATTATTCTGAGGGCTATAAAGACGTCGCCAATATAATTTGGCGTATCCGAACAGCGTTATTGCAGCAACGCGTATTAGAGGGAATTTATCGGCTCGAACCCCCTTTGAAATGGAGCATGTTTGAAGATCAGCCGATAGAGCAATGGTTGGGTGTAATCACCACTACGTGGGTTGTGCCGCTTCCACAGGAAAAACTTTGTGCAGAAGAGGAGGCTAGAATTTATGGCCAAGGATACTAAAAAAACAAAAGAGACAAAAACCATACCTAAGATACAAAAAATAAATAGAGTGACATATTGTGGCCCCAGTATTTCAACGCTGGGGCTTTTGCATGGAGCAACGTTTATAGGAGGACTGCCAGAGCAAATTAAAAATCTTGTGGCAGAGAATCCGTTTCTTCACGCTCTTTTCGTTGATCCAAAAGATGTAGCAGCAGCTCTCGTAGCCATTTCTACACATGGAACCGTTCTTCACTCCCTTGCAGGGCGTGCCAGGAATATATCTATAAAACGAGGTGAGAAAGCATGAGTTACTTCCATGGAGTAAGAGCCTCTGAAATTCCTACAGCGATTGTCCCGCCCGTAAGACTTGATAGCCCCGCTGTAATCATAGGTGCTGCACCGGTACACATGAGCCTTGATGGTGTCGGGAAAACTAATGTCCCGGTTCTTTGTTACACATATAAAGAAGCAGTAGAGGCTCTTGGTTATTCTGCAGACTGGGCAAACTACTCTTTGTGCGAGGCCATGTACACGTTCTTTGCGCTTTACAGTGTCGCACCGGTAGTTTTTGTGAATGTGCTGGATCCAGCAACGCATAAAACATCTGTAGCTAGTGAGTCTGTTGGCATTGGTGCAGATGATAAAGCGACGTTGAAAGAATTCGGGGCTTTGCCTAGTTCTGTTGTCGTAAAAAATCAGGCAGGAGATACAACATACGAGCTCGACAAAGATTACATTCTTTCTTTCGATGATGATGAAAAGCTGGTGATTACTCGAATTGATACAGGGTTAATAGAAGTCTTGGCAACACTGACAGTTTCCTACGACAAGCTTGACCCGTCACTTGTACAGAGCACCGATATTGTAGGCGGATACGACGTAGCAACTGGCAAATACACCGGGCTTGAACTTGTTGAGCAGGTGTTCCCGAAATTCAGACTTGTGCCGGGAATGCTCTTAGCTCCCGGCTGGAGCCAAGACTCTTCTGTAGCCTCCGTTATGGCTGCGAAAACGAGGACCATCAATAGCGTTTTTAAGTCGATTGCTCTTGTTGATATTCCTGTAGATACAAATACAAAATATTCCGATGCGCCTGGTTGGAAAACAACAAACAATTTCGTTCATGAAAACATGATCACGTGCTGGCCGAAAGTTAAACTAGGCGATGCTGAGTACCATCTCAGTACACAAGTGGCTGCCTTAATGATGCAAATTGATGGGGAAAACGAAGGCGTTCCGTATATTAGCCCTTCAAACCATGGTTTACAGATAGATGGGGCGACCATCGGCGGTCTTGACGAAAGCACTGAGGTCAACTTGACGCTTGATCAGGCAAACTATCTGAACAGCCAGGGTGTTGTCACGGCCTTGAATTTTATAGGTGGGTGGAAATGCTGGGGAAACCGCACCGCTACATATCCAGGAGTGACAGATGCAAAAGATTCCTTCATCCCTGTGAAGCGCATGTTCTACTGGAAGGCTAATCAACTGATTATGACATATTGGCAGAAGGTTGATGCTCCCACAAATCGCCGGCTGATTGAAACGATTGTCGATAGCGAGAACATCAATTTGAACGGACTTGCAGCACGAGGAATTCTTGTAGGTAACCAGAACAGAGTGGAATTCAGGACCGAAGAAAACCCATTAACTGACCTGATAGATGGAATCGTTCGGTTCCATTTGTTTATGACTCCACCTATCCCGGCGCGAGATATTGAGTGGCTTATCGAGTACGACGTAAGCAATCTCAGTTCTCTTTTTGATTAGGAGGTGATGTTGGATGAACATGGTTCCTGAGAAGCTAATTAATTTTAGAGTTTTCAATGAGAGCAATGACTTAATTGGTGTAGCCGATGTCGATTTGCCGTCTCTAGACGCGATGACCGAGACGGTGAAGGGAGCTGGTATTTTAGGCGAGATAGAATCTCCAGTTCTTGGCCATTATGGAAGTATGACTTTAACGATTAATTGGCGAACCGTTACCTTGCATGCAGCGGAGCTTTCGGTACCGAAGACACACCAGCTTGATCTTCGAGGGGCTATTCAGGTGCATGATGCCGGAACAGGAAAATACACGTCGATGGCGCTGAAAGTTGTTTGTGGTGCCATTCCTAAGAAGACGGGCCTGGGCAAACTTGATGTTGGTGCGGCAGGAGACGTTGCCAATGAGTTTGAGGTCGTACACATCAGGGTGTGGCTTGAAGGAAAAGAGCAAATTCAAATCGATAAGCTTAACGGCGTGTGCAAGATCAACGGGGAAGACGTGCTTGCCAAGGTCAAAGCCGATCTTGGTCTTGTGTAAGGGGCTGAAATAGATGAAAACAATAAGACTTTCTAAGCCGGTTCTTTATGCCGGAAAAGAGTATACGGAACTTGAACTTGACCTTGACGGGTTGAGCGGAGAAGACATGATCGCAGCGGAGCAGGAATGTCTGGCTCTTCAGCAAGCCATATCTCCGGTGGCAGAGTTTTCAAAGTCGTATTTGAGCAATTTGGCTGCCAGAGCTGCAAAAGTTGATTCCGATATGATCAGGAAATTGCCAGTTAAAGATTTTGCCTACGTTACGCTGGTGGTCCAAGATTTTTTGCTAGATACGGAAGGCCCTCCGGGAGAGAAATAAGGCAGCTGATTTTACGCATTGCACGATATACGCGAACGGGCATAGATTTTTGGCTTCGAATTCCGTTCAAAGAGATGATTCTATGGGTAGATGACATCATCGAAATGAGAAAGGAAGGCGGCAGACATGGCGGGTAAAGTGTACGAATTTGCGATACATCTGGGATCTAAGCTGTCTAGTGGTTTCGGAAAGCCCTTCATGTCTGCCGCTGCCAATATTGATAGGCTGGGAAAAGACCTGAAGAACCTTGGCGACAAACAAGGGAGTATAGAAGCATTCAAAAACTTAAAGCGGAATATTCATGACACGCGATTGCAGTTCGTTCAGGCTCAGGCCGATGTGGCCCGCCTTGCCTCTGAAATGCAAAAGTCTGAAAACCCAACAAGGGCTTTGCAAAATCAATTCCATTCCGCACAAAAGAAAGCCCAAGGCTTAAAAGACAAGCTTTTAGGGCAACGCCAAGAACTTACGCAGTTGCGCGGAGCTCTTTCTGCTGCAGGGATCTCTACAAAGGGGCTCAGAGGAGAACAAGAAAAACTTGCAAAGCAGATCGAAAAAACAGCCCGTGTACAAAAAAGGCTGCAGGAATTGCAAGGGCTTAAGCAGGCCAACCTACAGAGAAGATCTCAGTTGCGAGGCCAAATGGTAGATACGATGGCTTTAGGTGCTTCGCTGGCAGCTCCTCTCTACGCAGCTATTCAAGCCCAAGAAGCGGAAGTAAAACTTTCCACGGTCATTAATGCAAAAGATAAAGATTTAGCTATGAAAGAGGCTGCTACTGTAGCAAAGCAATTAGCAAGGTCAGGTTTAACTGGATACCAAGAAGGATTCGATATTCAGTATGCGCTGAATAGTGCAGGTCTTGAAGCAGAAGCGGCAAGGGTCGCAGGAGTTGTTGTGGCCAAGGTGGCGAAGGTAACGGCCGGAGTACCAGAGCAGGTTGGGGAAGTCATAGCAACTACATATAACAACCTTGGACAACAGTTGACTGGAACCACCGAAGAAAAAATGAGCCGATTAGGCGATCTTCTTACAAAGGTTCAGTTCAAGTATCAGATTCGTGACTTTGGCCAGCTAGGGGACTCACTTAAGGAAGGAGCTTCGGGGTTAGCGAACTACAATGTGAATCTAGAGCAAGGCGTCACGCTTTTAGGGCAATTAAATAGCGCCGGACTCCAGGGAGGCAGAGCAGGAACCTCTATGAACGCCGTGCTTCGTCAGCTAGGCAAGGCTCAAAAAGAATGGGGTATAGAGATCAAGCGAACTGAAAAAGGCGAGCTGGACATGATCGCTACCCTTGAAGAGATAGAGAGATCTCTTGACGGCTTAGATATCGATGAGAGGGCCCAAGCAATTCAAAAAACATTTGGAGATGAAGGCGCCAAGGGGCTAGTTCCTCTTTTAAACAAACTGTCAGAGTTGCAAACAGCGTTTAAAGATGTTTCAGAAGGTTCTAAGGGCATAGTAGATCAGGAAGTTCAAAAGTTTTTAAATAGTGCACAAGGCCAGTTGAACGCTCTTAAGGGAACGTTGACTGTCTTGGCTGCTACGATCGGCAGAGTAATGCTACCTGGCATCAATGCTATAGCTACGCCATTGGGTAAGGTCGCTACCTTAATAGCGGATCTAGCTGAAAAATTCCCTTTTCTTACAAAGCTCATCGTAGGTACAACAGCTGCTCTAATAGGACTAAAGGTAGCCGCCATAGCGGGAGGGTACGCATGGACATTCGTAAAAGGCGGGGCTCTCAGTTTAATGACGGCATATAACACTCTAAAGGCTCTTTTGGTATCTATGAAAGTGAAAACGATAGCCCTTGCAGTGGCACAAAAAGCGGCAACGGCAGCACAGTGGCTTTTCAATACTGCATTATCCGCTAATCCAATAGGGCTTATTGTGGTGGGCATTGGTGGCCTTATAGCTGCAGGAGTGGCATTGTGTAAAAATTGGGATAAAATTAAGGAAAAATGGAACGGATTGAAGAAGGCTATAGGATTTGGGAGTAGTGCGGAAGAACAGAAGCAAGAGGCAAACTTAGCCTGGGATGTTTATTCTTCCGTGCCGGGACATGCTGCAGGAGCTATAACAAGATTTCCACATTTGGCAATGGTTGGAGAAGAGGGCGGCGAGTCTATTATTCCTCATGCTCCCCACAGAAGAAAAAGAGCCATAGATTTGTGGGAAAAAACAGGCGACATTCTTGGCGTAAACAGTTCTGGTGAATCTGTTTACGTGAATTTCGCACCGAATATAACTATTTCCGGAGACGGAAATGTTGGTGCTGATATTGAGAAGGCAATGAAAAAAGCTTGTGATGATCTTATGCGACGACTTGA
>JAWRJF010000030.1:0-21364 GCA_040307645.1 Anaerovoracaceae bacterium
TGACACAGAGCCTTAAAATAGTGGACCATTTTTCAAGTAGAAATTACTTAAAAAGTGGACCACTATTAGAGTAGCATATACACCATATAACGATGGAATTCTTTCGTTCTGTTTTATCCAATTTCTGATGGAAATTATATGGCATTGTTTGATAATCAACATTACTACAAAATGAAAGTCAGCTATGAATAAATCTAAACCATATAAAAAATAAACTAAAGGGTGTAAATCTCGTAATGATTTACACCCTTTTTGTTATATCTTTAGTTGTATCCTAGTCTCTAGAATAAAGTTATTTAATTTTAGCAACCAACTCGTTAGCTTTTACCTGCTGGCCTTCTTTAACATAAATCTTATCGATTTCACCAGCAGCAGCAGCAAGAATATTTGTTTCCATTTTCATTGCCTCGATTACAGCAATTGGCTGCTTTTCAGTTACTGTTTCACCTTCTGCAACTAAAAGCTTAATGATATTTCCAGGGATGTTTGCTCCTATTTCTTTTGGATCATCCTCGTCAGCATATAACACTGTTGAACCTGCACCAATTGTCTGAGCTCCATTATCCTTAATTCTCATAATTCTTCTGTTACCGTTAACTTCAAATACTACTTCTCTGAAGCCTTCTGCATCTAAAGCTCTGATTTCAGTTAATTTTACTACTAAAATTTTACCTTCTTCAAGCTTAACTTCACAAGTTTCACCTTCTGCCAAACCATGGAAGAAAATATCACTTCCCATATATCTAAAGTTACCATCTTTTCTTAAGCTCTTAATGAAATCCTCAAATACTTTTGGATAGATAGCATAACTGATTACTTCCTGGTCAGTTCCTTCTATTTCAAGTTCTTCCTGTAAATGTTTTCTAATTGAATCGAAGTCTTCTGGTGGAAGAAGCTCTCCAGGTCTACATGTAATTGGCTTTTTGTCTTTTAGAACAAGCTTTTGTAGTCTTTCTGGGAAACCACCTTCCGGCTGACCCATCATTCCTTCAAAATATGAAACAATTGAATCTGGGAAGTCAACATCTCCTGCTTTATCATAGATGTTTTCTTCTGTAAATCCGTTTTGTACCATGAAGATAGCCATATCACCTACAGCCTTTGATGATGGTGTAACCTTAACAATATCACCTAACATCTTGTTAACAGTCTTATACATCTGCTTAACGTCTTCAAATTTATGTCCAAGGCCAAAACTTTCAACCTGAGGTTTCAAGTTAGAGTACTGACCTCCTGGAATTTCATATTTGTATATCTCTGCAGTTGATGTCATTAATTCTGACTCAAAATTCTTATATACAGGTCTAACATCCTTCCAGTATTCTGAAATCTTTTGTAAACCATCTGTATCAATACCTGTTTCTCTATCACTATGTTCAAGAGCTGCTACTACAGAGTTTAGTGCAGGTTGTGAAGTTAAACCTGACATACTGTTAAATGCTGCATCAACAATATCAACACCTGCATCAGATGCCAATAATATAGTAGCTACACCGTTTCCACTTGTATCGTGTGTATGAAGATGAATTGGAATTCCAATTTCTTGTTTTAGTGTTTTAACAAGCTTATAAGCAGCCGCTGGTTTTAAAAGTCCTGACATATCCTTAATTCCTAAGATATGAGATCCTCTTTTTTCCAGTTCTTTTGCCATTTTTACATAGTAGTTAAGATTATATTTTTCTCTAGTTGTATCTAAGATATCACCAGTATAGCAAATGCAAGCCTCTGCAATTTTGCCCTGATTCAATGTTTCATCAAGAGCAACTTCCATACCCTGTATCCAGTTTAATGAGTCGAAGATACGGAATACGTCAATTCCAACCTTTGCAGATTCTTTAACAAATTCTCTGATTACATTGTCTGGATAGTTTTTGTAACCTACGGCATTTGCTCCTCTAATAAGCATCTGGAAAAGTATATTAGGCATTTTTTCTCTTAACACCTCAACTCTTTCCCATGGTGATTCTTTTAGGAAACGATATGCAGTATCAAATGTTGCTCCTCCCCACATTTCAGCAGAGAATAAGTCTTTACCATAAACAGCCATAGCCGGAGCGATTTTCTCCATATCAACAGTTCTTACTCTTGTTGCCATTAGTGACTGCTGCGCGTCTCTCATAGATGTGTCAGTCAACAATAGTTTTTTCTGGTCTAATGCCCATTTTGATACAGCTTCAGGACCCTGCTCATCTAAGATTTGCTTAGTTCCTCTAAGATCCTTTATTTCTTCGTCTTTAATCTTAGGGAAAACAGGAACATTAAACATTGGCTTTTCACCTTTAGTTTCATTTACCGCTTTATTTCCTAAGAAAGTTAGAACCTTTAATTCCTTGTCTTCAGCCTTTCTGATATTTAATAGTTCAGGATTTGAACCGATAAAACCAGTATCACAATTTCCATCTTTAAAAGTCTGATGGTTTAGTACATTTAGTAAAAAGCCGATATTAGTCTTTACACCTTTAATCTTGGTTTCTCTTAATGCACGAATTGCCTTTCTTGTTGCCGCTTCAAAAGTTAATCCCCATGAAGTTACTTTAACAAGTAAGCTGTCGTAGAAAGGTGTGATTACAGCACCGTTAAATCCGTTACCACCGTCAAGTCTTATACCGTATCCTGAAGCACTTAAGTACTCTGTAATTTCTCCAGTATCAGGTGCAAATCCGTTTGCTGGATCTTCAGTTGTAATTCTACACTGAATAGCAAAACCTCTCTGCTTTACGTCTTCCTGACTCTTTATTGCAATTTCATCTGAGTCTAAAGAATATCCCTCTGCAATTAAAATCTGTGACTGAACAATATCAATTCCTGTAACCATTTCACTTACAGTATGTTCAACCTGGATTCTTGGGTTCATTTCAATAAAATAGTGCTTTCCGTCTCTATCTAAAAGGAATTCTACAGTACCTGCACTTCTATAGTTTACTGATCTTGCAATTTTTAAAGCATCAGCGCAGATGTCTTTTCTCTGCTGGTCAGTTAAACATAAAGCCGGTGTAAATTCCACAACTTTTTGGTGTCTTCTCTGAATTGAGCAATCTCTTTCAAAAAGGTGAACAACGTTACCTTCTTTATCTCCTAAAACCTGAACTTCGATATGCTTAGGATTCTTTAAATATTTCTCAATAAATACATCCCCAATACCGAAAGACTTTAAAGCTTCGCTCTGAGCGCTATGGAATTGTGCAAGCATATCATCTTCGCTTTCAACAATTCTCATACCTCTTCCGCCACCACCTGCTGCAGCCTTTAACATTACCGGATATCCACATTTTCTAGCAAACTCTAAAGCTTCTTCATCACTTTGAATAGCAGCTTCCACTCCTGGGATAGTAGGTACTCCAACTTCGCTAGCAACAATTTTTGACTTTATCTTATCACCTAATCTATCCATCATCTCATGAGTAGGTCCGATGAATTCGATTCCTGCATCTTCGCAAGCTTTGGCAAATTCAACATTTTCAGATAAAAAACCATAACCTGGGTGAATTGCATCAACGCCCTTTGCCTTAGCAAGTTCTATGATTTCATCAATTCCAAGATAAGCTCCAACTGCAGTTTTACCCTTACCAATCTGATAAGCTTCATCTGCTTTTTGTCTAAAAAGTGTGTTTTTGTCTTCTTCCGAGTAAATAGCCACTGTTCTAATTCCAAGCTCCTGGCACGCTCTGAAGATTCTGATGGCAATTTCGCCTCTGTTGGCTACTAGTACCCTCTTAAATTTCTTAATTTCTTTCATTTTTTTCTCTCCCTGTCTCCAAAAAAAATCATTTAATTACGTGTACATCCATTTGTGGATATGGAATAGAGATTCCTGCTTTATCAAAAGCAAGTTTCACATTTTCCTCTAAAAAGTATTTTATATCAAAGAAATTTTCCGTGGCACACCATACCTTAAGGTCTATGGTAACTGCACTATCAAGATGTCCAGCTACTCCAATCAAAGGAGGAGGATCTCTCAAAATATCCTCATTGCTATTTGCAACATCTTGTAGAATTTTCTTTGCTAACAGAATATCTGCCTCGTAACTAATATTAAAAAGACAATCAACTCTTCGTATCTCCTCTTTAGAATAATTTACGAGCACCGATGTGGTTATTGTTCCGTTTGGAACTGTAACTACTTTATTATCAAAAGTTTTTAAATTTGTAACTAGTAAATCTATACTTTCAACCTTTCCAGTCGTTCCGGCTACATCTATTGTGTCCCCTTTACTAAAAGGTTTGTTGACTAGAATTATGATTCCACCTGCAATATTTCCAAGACTATCCTTAAGCGCCAAAGCAACCGCAGCTCCACCAGCACCTAAAACGGTAATGAATGAAGTGGTTTTCACGCCTAAGCCTCCAAGAATAGTAATAATCAAAATAATCCATAGTATTACCTTAGCCCCATTTATTATAAATGTGTGAAGAGCCTCATCAAGCCTTGTCTTTTTTAGAGCCTTTGTTAAAATACTAAGAGTAATTTTTAACAATATATACCCAAGGACAAGGGTCAATAACGCAATGCCTCCCCGCATGGCTAAATCCATTAATTTATCTGTCATATTGGCTCCTTATTATATATCTTATATCATCGCTATTTTTCTTCCTATCCAAACACCTATAACACAAGTAATAACACTTGCCATACCATATATTATCCCTGTAAAAATATGATTACTCTCAATGAGGTTTAATACTTCCAAAGAAAAAGTTGAGAAAGTAGTAAAGCCCCCACAGAAACCTACTTTTAAAAATAAAACAGCATTTTCTGGGATATCCTTCCTTGTCATCATGATACCAACAAAGAACCCGATTAAAACAGCACCGACTAAATTAATTAGAAACGTAACTAGCGGAAAATCCATTTTTAAGGAAATAGTACCTAGTGCATATCTAATTATAGCTCCCAGCGCTCCTCCAATCCCAACTGAAATATAACCCATTGTTTATCTTCCTGCTCTTCTTCTTTCTAATTCATGTAGAAGTTTCTTCCTTAATCTTATATCTTCAGGAGTAATCTCTACAAGTTCATCATCATCGATAAACTCTAATGCTTCCTCTAAAGTAAAAGTTCTTGGTGGAGAAAGCTTTATTGCATCATCACTGCCAGCAGCTCTCATGTTGCTTACTTTCTTAGACTTACATGGATTAACCTCCATGTCTTCATTTCTTGAGTTCATACCAACAATCATGCCCTCATATACCTTAGTTCCAGGTTCAACAAAGATCTGAACCCTTTCTCCTATATTAAATAATGCATATGGAGTACATGTTCCCTCTTCAATTGAAATAGCAACACCGTTAGTTCTCTTTGGAATTTCTCCTTTATATTCATCGAATTTCTCAAAATGACGCTCCATAGTGCCTTCACCTCTGGTATCATTGATAAACTCTGATCTATAACCTAAAAGTCCTCTTGTAGGAACCAGATATTTTAAACGTGAATATCCATTTTCACCTGACATCTGGATCATCATTCCCTTCCTAAGATTCAACTTAGAAATTACTGTTCCTGCATATTCATCAGGTACTGAAATTACTACTTCTTCTATAGGTTCTAATTTTTTACCGTTTTCATCTCTGTGCATAATTACTTCCGGCTTTGAAACTGCTAACTCATATCCTTCTCTTCTCATATTTTCTATTAAAATTGAAAGATGCAGCTCACCTCTTCCGGAAACTTTAAAGCAGTCTGTAGATTCTGTTTCTTCAACTACTAAACCTACATTGACTTCTAATTCCTTCTCTAATCTTTCCTTTATATGCCTTGAAGTCACGAACTTTCCAACTTTTCCAGCAAAAGGAGATTTATTTACCATAAAGTTCATTGAAAGAGTAGGATCTTCAATATGAATCATTTCCATAGGCATAGGGTTAGAAGGATCACAAATGGTTTCACCAATTGAAATATCAGAAATACCAGATACAACTACAATGTCTCCGCATTCTGCTTCATCTACAGGAGTTCTCTTCAAACCTCTGTACACAAATATCTGATTTATTCTTCTCTGAGCAATGGTACCATCTTCCTTGGCTACAGCTACAGTCTGTCCGGATTTTATAACACCTTGTGTTACCCTACCAATTCCTAATCTTCCAATATAATCATCATATCCTAAAGTCGATACCTGAAGCTGTAAAGGTTCCTCTCTAAGGTCAGGATATGGACTGCAATGCTCTATTATTTTATCAAATAATGGCGTAATATCCAAGCCATTTAGACCTGTAGGAGATTTCTTTACCTTAACATCTCCCTGCTCAACTATGACATTTTCAACCTCTGAGGGGTCATTCACAGCAATGCCCTGTCTTGCAATTCCATAAAGAATTGGAAAATCCAGCTGTGTGTCATTGGCTTCTAAGTCCATAAATAATTCATAAACCTCATCGACAACTTCGTCTACTCTTGCGTCCTTTTTATCAAGTTTATTAATAAACAAAATAGGGTTTATCCCCTGTTCTAATGATTTTTTTAGAACAAAACGAGTCTGTGGCATTGGTCCTTCGCTAGAATCCACAAGCAGAATTACCGTATCCACCGTTTTCATAATTCTCTCTACCTCTGAAGAAAAGTCTGCGTGTCCCGGTGTGTCCACAATGTTGATTTTTACATCATTATGCATAACAGAACAGTTCTTCGAGTAAATTGTAATTCCTCTTTCTCTTTCAATATCATCACTGTCCATAACACAATCCACTATATCCTCATTGGCTCTAAATACCCCGCTCTGATTTAAAAAAGCATCTACTAAAGTAGACTTGCCTGCATCAACGTGGGCAATTACTGCAATGTTAATAATTTTTTGTTTTTCACTCATATAGTTTAGTTATCCTTCTTTCTACAAAATTATATAGATAAAAAGCAGGTAATAATATCCCACTTTAAATTTCAAACTATCCTTCAATATTATCATAAATTTTGTATTTATACAAGTACTTAAGTGTTATTCACATTGATGTTATCTAAGTTTCCAAACATATTGTAACACAATATGTTATGGTTTTGCACAACTATACACCAATTTCCATAATATAAATAGAGAAAATTTTTGGAGGTAAATTATGGCTACAATCTATTTAAGTCCTTCTACCCAGGAATACAATAAATTTGTAACGGGTAATAGCGAGGAATATTATGCCAATTTAATTGCAGATGCAATGGCCCCATATTTAAGGGCAAGCGATATAAGCTTTACAAGAAACAACCCAGGAGGTACAGTAGTTAATTCAATTGCTGATTCAAATGCCGGCAATTATGACTTTCATTTGGCCATACATTCAAACGCAGCACCAGACAGGTTAAAAGGGATGCTGCAAGGCCCAGATGTTTACTATTTTCAAGATAGCGTCCAAGGTAAACGAGCAGCTGAAATTTTTGCAAACAATTTAAAGGAAATCTATCCTAATCCCAGCCTTGTAAGTGCCATACCAACAACTTCCCTTGCTGAATTAAGACGTACACAAGCACCTGCAATATTAGTTGAAGTTGCTTATCACGATAATATAGACGACGCCAACTGGATTATCAATAATATTGAAGCTATTGCGGCAAATCTTGCCCTTTCAACAGCCGATTTCCTCGGTGTTCCATTTGTTGAACCAAATGCGTAATTAAATTTGCCATGGTCTCTTTTTAATGATAAAATCAATTAATAAAAATTTTAGAGGAGACCAACTATGGCAGAAATTGAAAGAATGCTCCGTGAACTTTTCACAGGAGATGACTTAATTAAAATAATTTTTAGCAATAAGAGAAAAAAATCTATAGAGTATAACAAGGTAACAATACGACCTGTTATTTTGCAGGAGAAAAAAGTTTTTCAAATTGAATATTCTTTTGACAAAAAAGTAACTCACGAAAATATGGATCAGGATAATTCTTTTGAAAAGGCTTTTGTTTTGTTAAGAGACTATTTTAAACAGGTTAACATCTTTACGTCTAAGGAAGACATCCAAATTCTAGCCTCTAAACTTGAGAAGCCTAGAATTACTAAATCCCTTCCTACTATGACATGTCAATGTTTACAGCATAACAGAACAAAAAATTACATTATACAGAATAATAAGCCTTGCGACTTCCTCATTCGGCTAGGCGTAATGGATTCTTCCGGAAATGTAATAAAAAAGCACTACAGTAAATTCAGACAAATTAATAGGTACCTTGAAATCGTAGAAAACGTATTTCCAAGTCTGCCTAAAGATAAAAAACTTAAAATCATAGACTTCGGCTGTGGCAAAGCATATCTTACCTTTGCCATTTACTACTACCTAAAAATACTAAAAAATAGAGATGTGGAAATTATAGGTCTTGACTTAAAGAGAGATGTAATAGATTTTTGTAATAAAGTGGCACATGACCTTGAATATAATGACCTGAAATTTTTAATGGGAGATATTGCTGATTACACCAACGACCATGCAGATATGGTTGTAACACTCCATGCTTGTGATACTGCTACAGATTATGCACTTATTAATGCTGTATCTTGGAATACCAAGGTAATCCTTTCAGTGCCCTGCTGTCAGCATGAACTCTTTAGCCAGATTAATAACTCCGTCCACCAGCCAATGCTAAAGCACGGTATATTAAAAGACAGACTTACAGAATATCTAACAGATGGACTTAGAGGATTAAAGCTTGAATCCAAAGGATATGATGCCTCAATGATCGAATTTACAAGCCTAGAACATACTTCTAAAAACATAATGATAAAGGCCATAAAAACCGGCTCCCCAGATTCGCAACAAGCAAAAAAAGCTGAAGAAGAATACCAACAGTTAAAAAACTTTTATAATGTAAATCCAACTATAGATAAACTATAAAAAATGGCTCTGTGATAAATGTTGGGCGTAGGTGAAATTAATTTCACCTTCACCAACATTTTTTAATATATTATATGCCTGCCATCCCGATAATGTAAGGAGTCACATACCCTTCTACAACTGCAGCTATTATAAGCAGTGGTATTACGACCAGGACATATACTCTTGCTATATTGTTAAGAGTAATTAGAACACCGGCTTTTCCACGCCCCATAATTTTGCCTGTAATTACTCGGCACAGATATATTCCCATGGAAATGCTTAAGAATATGGCAGGTAGCTCAAAGATGCCATGAGGCAACATGCCGAACAAAAATGATTCAAAGGAATTCATAGTCCCCATTGCTTCTCCATAACCAAAAAGTGCCCCAATAATCACAGCATTGGAAATTAGAGAAATTGCCGGCAAGCAAAATATCGGCACAAAACCCAAACCAATAGCAATGGCACAGGCAAACAAATTATTTAAAAAAATCTTTGCCGACAGAAGCCCTACGTCATTATCTAATAGTCCGGACATCTGATCTTTAATAACTTTTATTAACTCTTGTGCGGAATTTGGATTCATATAAAAGTTAAATCCAGATACTAATACAATTACAACCATTGATATCATTACAAAAAAGAAGATCTTTTTTAAATTTTCACTTATAAATTTTTTTGTTTCTCTTAATTCATTTTTCATTTTTTCATCTCTCCAAAAGCTGCTCCACCCAAAATCATTATAGCCCCTATTATTTCAATAAATCCCAATCTATCTCCTAGAAAAACTGCCGAAAACACAAGGGCTGAACCAGGATCTATATAGCTGCATAAAGCAACAGTCTGCCCAGGTAATTGTTGAATAGCAGAAAAATATAAATAAAGGGCAATCCCAGTATGAACAATTCCAATTATTATTAAACATATTATGCCCAAACCACCAGGAACTTCCCATCCACTTGTATTTGTTAACAAGGCATAAGGTAAAATCACAACACCTGCTCCTAGAAGCTGCACCAAAGTAATCTCGATTCCGGAAATTCCAGATACCTTTTTATTAAGCAAAGTTACACAGGCATATAGAAATGCCGCAGCCAGTCCATAAATAAAACCTTTTAAAGGATTTACGCCTCCTCCAAGCTCACCTGCCGTCAATACGATTCCTACCATAGCTAGAGCTATTCCTACAAACTTGGGAAATGTTATTCTTTCTTTAAGAACAAAAGGAGATGCCGCCATTACAATAATCGGTGCCATGTAGTATGCAATAGTAGCAATACTTACCGATGTATATCTATAAGCTTCAAATAAAAATACCCAGTTAAAACCCATAAGGCATCCTGAAACCAGCAAAACCGGTAAAGCCTTTTTTAGATTTTCTCTAGGTGATTTGATTCCTTTTAGAATAAAAACAACTAAAAGAAATAAACCTCCTAAACATATTCTTCCCAAAACTATTTGACTGCTCTCAAGGGGAATGTTTGATGCAAAAATACCTAAGCTTCCCCATATTAGCATTGCTAGTATTATCTTTATATATGCGATACGTTTTTCATTCATTACAATAGGCCTTCCTATTTTTGATTTAGAAAACTATTCTAACATATTAGCAGGTTTTTGTCATGTCTAATTAAAAAGGCCATAACTTTTGAAACTACAAAAATTATGGTCTTTAGAAATTATTTTATTTAATATTATGCCTAGATTACCAGGCACCTCCGCCGCCGCCGCCGAAGCCGCCGCCTGAAAATCCACCAAAGCTGCCTCCGCCACTTCCGAAGCCACCATTTTCAATTCCAGAATCTAAAGTAGAAACTGTGATACTGTTTGCAAAAGTTGAATTAATCATACTCATTCTAGTAGAGAACCAGATTATATCAAAAGCATTTACGCCAGTTCCACCATAATACCAATCTGGAGAAGCCGTTGGAATATTTTTAAAATGTTCCGCCCATTTTTCAGAAAGACCCATTGCATAAGCATATGGTAATACACTATAAAAATATGTAGGATCATCATCTACTAATTTTTCCAGCTTAGGAATTTCTGCCTTCTCGATAAACTCTCTGAAACCTAATATTTTACCTATAGTTTCGATAGTTGATTTTGATCTAGCCTTCATAAATAGTACGCATACCAGAGAAATAACATAAGACGCAATAAGCAATAGTGCTTGCATCCAGCCATCCACCGAAATTACTACAATTGCAGAAGTTATAACCACAGCAAGGGATGAGAATAGAATTCCCAGCACAAATTTATTTTTAAATTTTTTATTACTGGTAGAAAGTTTCCTATCATATGCCCACAACGCAGTTACTAGCCCAAATACCAATAAAATAGCTACTGGAATTGCTATAAATAACAAATCAAAATACATAGAGACTAATGCTGAAGCAATCATCGCCGCCCCAACAGGTATTATCATTAAGAAAATGCCTATAAACCTTGCAACTCTCGATGATGAAGAAAAAATACTCTTTTTCTTTGTATCAAATGTATTAGTTAAAACTGCCTTAGATGTGTTGTATTTACCTGCAAAATGTTCATCTAGTTTGTCAATGTAAACTTCTTCTCTACCTTTATAAAATAGTCCACTAAAGAAAATCTGTGCAAAGTTTTTTTCTGTCTCATCAATATCTCTTACTTTTATAAGCTTAATAGCCTCACTTTTACCTTCAGAACCGTCTTTTACAGTTTCCTCAATTTTTAGATAGCCTTTTTCGGCAAAATACAAAATTAAAGAAACCATATCTTTTTTATCTACAGCACCGTCAACAATGTAACCTATCTCTGCTGGCGTCATATCCTCTGGAGGATAGAACTCTACAGTTTTAACTATCTTTGGATCTCTGCCAAATAAAAACCACATTAATAGTAAAATAATAGGGATAACTATCATAGGCCAAATCAACCAGTCTTTGGCATAATCATAGTTATATGGATTAACCCAATAGCCTTCTTCAAGTTCTATTTTAGCTGTAATACCAGTTCCCTTTTTTAAATTCTTCCCATATATTTTCAGTGAATTACTATCAGGTTCAACCTTAAATTTAACTCTTTCAGTAATCCCTGACTGTCCATACTGACCCGCATAGACTTTTAAATTATCCCAGTCTAGTGTTTTAGGCATATTTACAGTTACGCTGGCGCTACCAATAGATGTTTCCCAATTAGTAGGTATCAAATCCAGGTAGAAAAAATCACCTTTTGGGTTTTTATCATCTGCAATTTCCATTTTATAATTAATTACATACTTTTTTACCCCGGTAACCTTAACATCTTCACTACCAATTCTGATTACTTCGTTACCATCTTCATTAAAGATTTCACTTTCGTAGCCTTCAACCTCTATATCCTTAAGTTTCATCTTGCCAAAATTTTCGGGTATGTTCCTATATATACCATGGTTATATCCGTGAAAATCAACTGTTATTTCTTCAGTAATTTCATAAACATTATTTTCCCTTACATCTATTTTAACATTAAAAGATTTAGTATCATAACTAGACGAACCAAAGGCCACAGAAGTCATAGCGAAAATCATTATTAAAGTGATTAATGTTATCAAATAGCCTTTCCTAAAATTGAACTTTAACATTTTTTCTCTCTTCTGCTCCTTCTACTTCAAACATAGGTTTTACAACAAAATTAAATATTTTAGCTATTATGTTGCTAGGGAACATCTCGCATTTATTGTTAAAATCCTTAACTACTGCATTGTAATATTTTCTTGAATTAGCTATATCCTTTTCAATATCTTTAAGCTGCTGTTGCAAATCCATAAAGTTTTGGTTTGCCTTTAAGTCCGGATAGCTTTCTGCTACAGCAAAAAGACTCTTTAAAGTCCCCGATAAAATATTTTCACCTTGAATTTTATCTTCTAATGTAGTTGCACTCTGAGCCATATTCCTAGCAGAGACTACCTTTTCTAAGGTCTCAGCCTCATGTTTAGCATAACCCTTAACCGTTTCAACTAGATTAGGAATAAGGTCATATCGTTTCTTTAGATATACATCCATTGTAGAAAAACCTTCTTCAACTTGGTTTTTCGCTTTAATAAACCCGTTATACCCTGATATAAACCAAATTACAATAATAGCAATCAGCACAGCAATAATAATAAATACAATCTCCATTTTAATCCTCCTCTTTTACTTGCCAGTCTATAGGTTTTATTCCATTTCTTATTAAGAAATCATTAGTTTTGGAAAAATACCCTTTTCCAAAGAAACCATTATACGCGGATAAAGGACTAGGATGAGCCCCCTCAAGTATCAAATGTTGCGTTCCGGTAATAATAGTTTTCTTCGACCTTGCATTTGCACCCCATAAAATAAAAACTATAGGTTGTTCTCTTTTATTAAGAAACTCAATGACTTTATCTGTAAAAATTTCCCATCCTTTCCCCTTATGTGAGTTTGCTTCATGCTCTCTCACAGTAAGACATGTATTTAATAGTAAAACACCTTGATCAGCCCATTTTTTCAAATATCCATGAGATGGCATATCTATGCCCAGATCACTTTTCAATTCTTTGTAAATGTTTACCAGCGATGGTGGATGCTTTACTCCTTTCATCACAGAGAAACTAAGCCCATGAGCCTGGCCTTTTTCATGGTAAGGGTCTTGTCCTAATATGACGACCTTTACATCCTCATATGAAGTATATTTCAATGCGTTAAAAATGCTATACATATCAGGATATATAACCCTAGTTTTATACTCAGTGATTAAAAATCTTCTAAGGTTTTTGTAATATTCTTTTTTAAATTCTTCTTTTAGGATTTCATCCCATTTATTATCTATATTAACCATATAAATATTATATTACAATATGCTGTAAAAGTCGAACTTTTGTTGTATAATGCTTTTATGAAAAAAATTTATTTATCAGTAAAAGCAAATTCAATATTATGTAACTATCTTACAAGTCTTGGCTATGAGATAAAATACATTAACACTAAAGGTATTGTGGCGGACCCTGTATCCAGTCATCCAGATATGTTCATGTGTAAGCTTGGCGTCAGTGACTCATCGCCTATTTACTATGGTCAGCATTCCAGCCTTGGTTCAAGTTATCCAAAGGATATAATTTACAATTGTTGTGGAACTGGAAAGTTCTTTATCCATAATCTAAAATACACATGCTCTGACTTAAAACTTATGGCAGATTCCCTTGGTATGATCCTTATTAACGTAAATCAAGGTTATACTAAATGCAGTACCGTCATAGTTGACGAGTATTCCATTATAACCTACGACCAAGGTATGGCTCGGGAATGCGAAAAATACAGATCTAAAGGTCTTGAAACACTTTTAGTATCCCCTGGCAACATTGTTTTAGATGGATATAATACAGGGTTTATAGGAGGATGCTCAGGCAGGGTTGGCAGCCAGATTATTTTTAATGGTAATTTAACACTTCATCCTGATTTTCATAAGATAAAGGCTTTTATTGAAAACCGTAACCTTCAGTGCATATGGTTCCCTGAATATCCCCTTACAGACATCGGTTCTATTATTTCAACATGTGAGGAGGAATAAAATGAAAAAACATGCTATTATCCCAATCTTCATACCTCACAAAGGTTGTCCCAATGATTGTGTTTTCTGTAATCAGAAAAAAATAACGGCACGTCAAAAACCAGTCACCTTTGATGATGTAGACAAAATAATCGTTTCATATCTTGAGACTTTAGAAAATCGTGGTCTTGAAACTATAGAAGTAGCTTTTTTCGGTGGAAGTTTTACAGGGATCCCCCTGGATGACCAAATAGGGTATTTAAAAATTGCAAAAAAATATAAAGACATGGGCAAAATCCATAAAATTCATCTTTCTACAAGGCCCGACTATATCGATAAAGAAATATTAGATAATTTGAAACACTATGGTGTGGATATTATTGAACTTGGGGTACAATCTTTTGACGAAGAGGTGTTAAGACTTTCAAACAGAGGACATAATAAAGAAGTTGTATATTCCAGCAGCAGGCTGATTAAGGATTACGGTTTCACTCTTGGCATCCAGCTTATGATAGGTCTACCTGGTGATACCATGGAAAAATCTATATATTCTGCTAAGGAAACAGTAAAAATAAAACCTTCAATTGCAAGGCTTTATCCCACTATTGTAATAAATGATACTGAGTTATATAATAGTTATAAACGCGGAGAATACACGCCTCTAACCCAAACTGAGGCTGTAAATCGAACTAAAGAAATGTACAAGATTCTCACTGAAGCAGGTATAAATATTATTAGAGTTGGGCTTAAAAGTACAGATATAATCAATGAAAATGGGGATATCTCAGGAGGAACCTTCCACCCTGCTTTTAGGCAGCTGGTAGAAGGCGAAATTGCAAAAGAAAAGCTTTGCCAAAAACTCACTGATTTAGGCATTGTCTCTTTTGCTAAAGAAAAAGACGAAGTGATATTTCTAGCAAACCAAAAAAGTTTTTCTAATTTGTCTGGTCAAGGAAAACGGAACAAGCTTTTTTTTGCAGAAGAATATCCTAACCTGATAATAAATTTTAAAGAAGATTCTAGTCTTTTTGATAATGAATATGAAGTAAGGAGAAAATAGAGATGAAAGAAATTCAAACAAAAGCAGTTGTAACAGTTATCGGTAAAGACCTTGTAGGCATTTTGTCTAAGGTTTCTACTGCATGCGCAGAAGGTAATGCCAACGTAATTGAGGTAACACAATCTGTCCTTGATGGATATTTTTGTATGGTAATGATCATCGATATAACAGATGCCAATTCCACTATTGAAGGCCTGAAAGAAAACATTCAGAATAAAGTTCCTGATATGGTAGTTCACGTAATGCATGAAGATATTTTTAACTCAATGCATAGAATCTAGATATATCAAGGAGGTGAATTTTAATGCTTAATATGAGTGACATCATGGAAACCATCACCATGATACAAGATGAAAATTTAGATATTCGAACAATAACAATGGGAATTTCTCTTTTAGACTGTTGTGACAGTGATATAGATAAATCATGTGAGAAAGTTTACACTAAGATTTACAGACTAGCAAAAAATCTTGTTTCCACTGGCGAGGCAATTGAGAAAAAATACGGAATTCCTATCGTAAATAAAAGGATTTCAGTAACCCCTATCTCTATGTTAGTGGGAGTTTCTGGCGGAGATCCTGTAAAATACGCAAAAACTCTTGATCGAGTTGCCAAAGATGTTGGCGTAAACTTTATAGGAGGCTTTTCCGCTCTTGTCCAAAAAGGTTTTAGTGCCGGGGACAAAGAATTAATCCAGTCTATTCCAAGGGCTCTTGCAGAAACAGAGTTTGTCTGTTCGTCTGTAAACATTGGCTCAACAAGGGCTGGAATAAATATGGATGCAGTAAAACTTATGGGACAGATTGTAAAGGAATCTGCAAACCTTACTAAAGATAATCAGTGTATAGGTGCAGCAAAACTAGTAGTTTTTTGCAATGCTGTTGAGGATAATCCATTTATGGCCGGCGCGTTTCATGGAGTCGGTGAATCTGATTGTGTTCTACACGTTGGAGTATCAGGCCCTGGCGTTGTACGAGCAGCTCTTGAAAAAATGCCAGATGATGCCCCTCTCAACGAAGTTGCTGAAGTAATAAAGAAAACTGCATTTAAAATAACCAGAATGGGTCAGCTTGTTGGTAATGAAGCATCTAAGATGTTAGGTATACCTTTTGGAATCATAGATCTTTCCCTTGCACCTACTCCTGCAGTTGGTGATTCAGTAGCCCATATCTTAGAAGAAATTGGACTAGAACAATGTGGAGCACACGGTACCACCGCCGCTCTTGCAATGTTAAATGACGCTGTGAAAAAAGGAGGAGTAATGGCTTCCTCAAGTGTTGGTGGTCTATCCGGTGCCTTTATCCCTGTAACAGAAGATGCTGGAATGATAGATGCAGCCAGAGCCGAAACTTTGTCCATTGAGAAATTGGAAGCTATGACCGCAGTATGCTCGGTAGGTCTTGATATGATTGTAATACCTGGCGAAACAACTCCTGAAGTAATCTCTGCAATTATTGCAGATGAAGCTGCAATAGGAATGGTTAACTCTAAAACTACCGCTGTGAGAGTCATCCCTGCTATAGGTCTAAAAGAAGGTGAAGAACTTGATTTTGGAGGACTTCTTGGAAACGGACCTGTTATGAAGCTAAGAAGCCAATCACCTCAGAAAATGATAGATAGAGGGGGCAGAATTCCTGCACCACTTCAAAGTTTAAAGAACTAATATAAAATCCCCTGCTTCTCAAAGTAGGGGATTTCTTATTGTAAAGAACATATTCTTCAGACCATTTTTTTGGGGTCTAACCAATTATCAAAGTCTTCTTCTTTTATAAATCCTAGCCGATTATTTGCGCTGCGCAAAGTAATACCTTCTTTATATGCCAGCTTTGCAATCTGGGCTGCTTTTTCATATCCAATATATGGATTCAAGGCTGTAACCAGCATAAGTGATTTTTCTATGTTTTCCTCTATCTTAGAATAGTTAGGTGTTAACCCACTAATACAATTCTTGTTAAAAGAAATCATTGCGTCTGATAAAAGTTCGATAGATTCCAGAAAATTGTATATTATAACCGGCATATATACATTCAACTGGAAATTTCCTTGAGAAGCAGCCAGACCAATTGTCACATCATTACCTAAAACCTGTATGCAGGCCATGGACAAAGCCTCACATTGAGTAGGATTTACTTTTCCTGGCATTATAGAACTTCCTGGTTCATTCTCAGGAATATAAATCTCACCAATGCCACACCTTGGACCCGAAGCAAGCCACCTAACGTCATTTGCAATTTTTAAAAGATCAGATGCAAGCGACTTTATTGCCCCGTGAACAAAGGTGAGCCCGTCTTTAGAAGTAAGACTGTGAAACTTATTTTCTGCAGTAATAAAATTTTCTCCAGTAATCCTACTAATTTCTGCTGCAACTAATCTTCCAAAATCCCTATGGCAATTTAACCCTGTGCCCACTGCTGTACCACCTAATGCCAACTCCCTGATTTCACATAAACTACTTAGTATCATCTTTTCACAATGGTCTAGCATAGACCTCCAGCCGCTGATTTCTTGTCCCAATGTAATAGGCGTTGCATCTTGCAAATGTGTTCTTCCCGTCTTTACAATATCCATATATTTTTCTTCAAGACAAAACAAAGTTTCCCGTAAGCCTTGTAACGCAGGTATAAGTCTGTCCTTTGTTTCCATCAAAGCACAAATATGCATCGCCGTAGGAAATGTATCATTAGAACTTTGGGATTTATTGACATGATCATTTGGGTGTAAAATTTTTTTACCAATTATTTCATTTCCCCTATTAGCTATAACCTCGTTAACATTCATATTAGATTGAGTACCACTGCCGGTTTGATAAACAACTAGAGGAAAATGTTGGTTTAGCTTTCCTTCAATGATTTCATCACATACAACTGATATTAAATCACCTCGTTCTTTGTCTAATCCTCCTAACTCTGTATTTACAATGGCAGCTGCCTTTTTCAATACACCGAAAGCATGGATTATTTGACCAGGCATCTTGTGTCTACCTATCCTAAAATTCTCAAGACTTCGCTGAGTTTGTGCTCCCCAATATTTATCAGAAGGGACATTAACCTGACCCATAGTATCGTGTTCTATTCTATATCCAATATTATCTGTCACCTTTATTTGCAACCTCCATTACTGCTTCCGCTACTTTTTTTACAACCTGAGGATTAAATGGATCAGGCAAAACGTATTCTGACGTAAGTTCCTGATCGTCTATAACACTTGCTATTGCTCTTGCTGCAGCCTCTTTCATTTCTTCTGTTATTTTTTTCACTCTGGCATCCAGTGCCCCTCTAAAGATTCCAGGAAACGCTAAAACATTATTCACCTGATTAGGGAAATCAGACCTTCCCGTTCCTACCACAGCTGCACCTGCCTTTAACGCTAAATCCGGCATTATCTCTGGAACAGGGTTGGCCATAACAAATACGATAGGATCCTTTGACATAGATCTGATCATTTCCTCAGTAACAATACCCGGTTTTGATACTCCGATTAATATATCGGCGTCTTTCATGGCATCAGCTAAAGATCCCTTTAAATTATGTCTATTTGTAACTTTTGCCATTTTTTGCTGTTCTTCATTATTATAAGGGGCACCATCAAAAATAGTCCCTTCTCTATCACAAAGAATAACATCCCCAAAACCTAGTCTCAAAACCATTTTTGCAATAGATATTCCTGCAGAACCAGCTCCACTTATTGCGATTTTAAGATTTCCCATCTCTCTTCCTGTCACTTTTATAGCATTTAACAGGCCCGCGCATGTAATAATAGCGGTTCCATGTTGGTCATCATGAAATACAGGTATATCACATTTTTCGATTAAAGCCCTTTCTATTTCAAAACATCTCGGTGCACTGATATCCTCTAAATTTATTCCACCAAAACTTTTCGAAATATTATAAACCGTTTCTATTATAGTCTCGGGGTCCTTAGAATCAATAGTGACTGGCACTGCATCAATTCCCGCAAAAGCTTTAAACAAAGCACATTTCCCCTCCATCACCGGCATTGCTGCAGAAGGTCCAATATCTCCCAAACCCAGCACAGCTGTTCCATCGGTTATAACTGCCACTAAATTACCTTTTCCAGTATATTCATATGCAAGTTTTTCATCTTTAGCTATTTCTAAACAAGGCTCTGCAACCCCTGGAGTATACGCTATTGCAAGTTCCTCTCTATTATTGATAGGGGCCTTAAGTTCTGTAAAAATCTTCCCCCTCCACTCCCTATGTTTATTAAGTGCTAATTCTTTTTTATCTATCATATATTTCCTTTCCAATCAAGTTACTTTTAATACTCTAATTTATAATGATTTATTTACGCAAAAACCTCTACCAAAGGACATACAACTATTGGCAGAAAAATAGCAGGAAGATAATTCATAACTTTAAACTTAGTAACTTCAATCATATTCAATCCTAGTGCTATTATTAATAACGATCCAACACAGGTCATCTCGCTGATTACATTTTCACTTAAAACAGGAGCAACTGTTCCCGCAAGAAGAACTATTGTGCCTTGAAAAACAAAGACAAAAGCAGCAGAAAGCATTACACCTATTCCAAGTGTTGCCGCAAAAATAATGGACGAAATAAAGTCAAGGGCTGCTTTAGTAAACAGCATTGTATTATCTCCTGATAAACCTGCATTTAATGATCCAACAACAGTCATGGCTCCTACACAAAACATCAAGCTGGCCGTAACAAAACCCTCCGCCACAGAAATACGTTCTCCATCCTTTTTAAATCTATCCTCAAGTCTAAGAGCGAAACCATTTAATCTTTTGTCTAGGTCCGTTGCAACTCCAAGAATAGTTCCTAGAACCATAGAAACGATCAATACTAATGGGTTGTCCCCATTAAGTGCTCCATCAATACCAATATATATCACACAAAGCCCAAGTCCTTTCATTATATACTCAGTCCAAGAAATGGGTATTATTTTTTTCGCCAACAATCCAATGCTGCTACCAACTAATACTGTAGCTGTATTTACTAAAACGCCAATCATATATTTGCTCCATTCTATATTTATATGCAATATAATACAGCAATCTTTCTACCAAATCAATAAAATTCACTTTCCCCCTTCTCCCCTCCTCTTAGAATCTGTAGTTAACATATAATTAGTCTAAATATTTTGCTTTTTATTTCATATAGTGTTATGATAAAAAAAAATATAGGAGGATGCATAATGACTTTAGGAAGAGAAAAATTAAACTTTTTACATTTACCTACACCCCTTGAATACCTAGAAAATGTGTCGGAGGACTTAGGAATAAATTTATATATAAAAAGAGATGATCTGACAAATATAGGCATGGGTGGAAACAAACTAAGAAAACTGGAATATCTGATTTACGATGCAAAAGAAAATGGGGCTACCATGATTATTACTGTCGGTGGTGCCCAAACCAATCATGGAAGATTAACTGCTGCAGTGGCAGCTAAGTTCGGGCTGAAAGCAGCAATTATCGCCGTAGATTCTTATCCCGGTGAAATTTCTGCCAACCTTCTTTTAGATGGAATAATGAACTGTCCAGTATACCTTATAGACCCTGACGGTGTCCATACAGAAGACCAACTGTTTGAAATAGCAGTAAACAAAGTAACTAAAGAATGGGAAGAAAAAGGAGAAAAGACATATTTTATCCCCATGGGCGGCTCCAATGAATTAGGTATCCTTGGTTATTACGACTGCGCATTAGAGATTTCCAAACAAATAAATGATCTGGGCATCGAAAACACAAGGCTAATTTCAACTGTTGGCAGCATGGGTACATATATGGGACTTCAAGTTGCAGCCAAAAATGAAAAATTACCTCTTCGTGTAACAGGTATAGGAATCAGTCCTAAAAAGCAAGGTATTGTAAATATGGCAACAGAATATTATGGTAGAATAAAAGAATTCTTCCAGCTAGACCTTGATATTTCAGAAGAAGAATTTGATCTTATTTCAGACTATGACTTTGGCGCATACAACAATCCTGTAAAAGAAGTT
>JAWRJF010000031.1:0-9239 GCA_040307645.1 Anaerovoracaceae bacterium
ACCTTCCTTTGGTTTTTCTATACTCATATTATACCACAAAAACCCTAATAAGTGTTGAAATTTCAGTGTTTATATTGATTTATTGCACAAGAAAAAGTCCTCGGATTCGTCGTGAACCCTCGGACTTTGTCTTCAGTCTGATAGAGACAGGAAAAACCTGTCTCTATTTCTTTGGTGCGCCATGAGGGACTCGAACCCCCAACCTTCGCATTCGTAGTGCGCTACTCTATCCAATTGAGCTAATAGCGCATGCTCAACTCGTATGTTACAATTGTAACAGAAATGACTATCTTTTGTCAAAGGGAAAATTGTCAATTATGGTATAAAGTATGAATTAGATATGAAAATGGCTCCTAACTACTTTCTCTTTAAAAAGGAAGAAATCGCACCAGCAAATGCCGGTGCGATTAATGTTTATTTTTGAGGCTATTTTCAAAGTAGGTTGATAAGTTAAAGTAATTATATAATTAGTACTTTTCTTTTATTAACCCTTTTCTATAGGCTTCAACCAAATCTTTAAGGTCCTCCACTTGTCTTACTATTGTAGCTCCCTGATCAGTATCAATTACCATCACTCTTTCAGGCATAGTTTCAACAGTCTTCACTACCGGCGAATGGAATTCCTGTGTGCCGTCAGCTTTAAGTGGGCTATAAGGCTCATGCTCTGCTAGGGCCATAAATCTAGAGTTATAAATAAAAGTATACCCAGCTATTCCGGTCTGTTTTTGGTATGCTTTAGAAATGCCGCCATCTATAACATAAAGTAATCCACCACCTTTAATTGGGCTTTCTCCATCTTTGATTTTTACCGGTACATGTCCATTAAGGATTTTTGAACGCATAGGATCAAGGCCAAATTCTCTAAGTATTTTTTCACAAGGGCCTCTTTCTTTAATAAGTTTATAATAAGGTCTTGCATGCTCTTTATGTGATGCTTTATCCGCAATAAAAAGTCTCTCAAAAGTAGTCATTTTATCCTTACCAAATAAAGGCGAGTTTCCACCAAGCCATAAATACCACATTAAATCTCCAGAGCGTCCTGTCTCTTCTGATTCCTTAGGAGAGAAATACGCTTTACGCACCTGGTCATCTAAATAATCCATAAGAGCCTTTCCTTTGCATGTGACACCGTTTATGGTTACCTCTTCAAACTCTCCCTCTTCCGTCATCGGAATGCACCCATGATACAAAAGATTTCCATTAACCTTAGTGTATAACGCTCCATGGCTATAAAGGAATTTTATATGTTTTTGTAGTTTTTCCGATTGAAGAATAGATGCTTCTAAAGAATTCATCATATATTCCTCTTCAGCTGTAAATTTATATGGGTCTGCCGGATCAACTGTAGGAAGATTAGTGTCTTTTAATTGATAGGTCTTTCCCTCGATCTCAATAGTTCCTTTTTCATAGTCAATTTTATCCAGCAAAAGTCTCTCTTCCAGTTTATATTCCGGATGAGCCATAATTCGTTGGCCTTCAGCCTTGAATTGGCAAATCGCAATGGCTTTATGCATTTTAGCAGCTAACTCTTCGTCTACTGGATCAAATTTATTTCTATCTAGAATGTGAGGCGCAAAAGCAGTGCATGGGTCATTGGCATAGGTTTTTGCGGCAAAAGTTGCCAGTGGCCTTAGGTTAATTCCATATCCAATTTCAAGCATATCAAAATTATTATAACTAATATTCATTCTTATAATATTACAGATACATGCCCAGTTTCCAGTCGCTGCTCCCATCCATACAATATCATGGTTTCCCCACTGAAAATCAACATCGTGATAATTCATCAAAAAATCCAAAATATCATCAGGATGAGCCCCTCTATCAAAAATATCTCCAATTATGTGCAGTTGATCCACAGCTAAATTACTAATTACATCTGCAAGCTGTATTATAAATTCCTCTGCAACTTTGCACTCAACAATGGATTTGATAATCTCACTATAATAGTGAAGCCTGTTTTCTTCATCATCGGCATGAAGCAACTCATCCATACTGTAATCTGCATACTGTGGCAATCTACGTCTGACCTTTGATCTTGTATACTTAGTAGAAACAGATTTACAAATAGTAACCAGCCTATAAATTACTGTTGTACACCATTTATCAAAATTATGTTCCGAAGCTTTCCTTCTTTTTATTTCCGCTTCTGCATTATATATTAAAGCTGCCAAATCTTCTCTGTCAGCCTCGCTTAACACTCCGCCGTAATGTTCATCGATTTTACTTTTAATAGTGCCTGAAGCGCTTTTTAACATGTGTATGAACGCCTCGTGTTCACCATGTAGATCACTTAAAAAATATTCCGTTCCTTTTGGCAATGCTAAAATAGCCCTTAAGTTTATTATTTCTGCTGAGGCTGCCTTTATGTTAGGATAATCCTTAGCCAATAGGTTTAGAAATTTCAAATCCGCCATTAATGTCCTCCTTTTTAATAAGCGATATATTTATATTTTATTGTACTCTTATACTTTAAATGTTTAAGTCTTTTTTGTCAAACGAATCATATAATTAGACAGGTTGGAGGATTATATGAGAAGGAAAAATATACATGTTTTAAGTAAGAACAAAAAGTATTTTGTAGGTTATATTGGTTTAGTAATTATATTTGTAATTATTATACCTTTAACTTTTGTTTCTCTTTTTAATCTTTTTAATGGCGAGCATACTGGAAAAAAACACGTTTCTGTTGTTAAATGCCCAAGATATATATCTATAGAACGAAAAGAAACAGGGAAAACAGAAAGAGTTAAATTTGAGGAATATATAAAAGGTGTAGTTGCAAGCGAAATGCCCTCTACCTTTCATAAAGAGGCACTTAAAGCTCAAGCTGTAGCCGCCAGAACATATGCACTGTCAAAATTACAAAGGGATGATCATCTCTGTGATACGACTCATTGTCAAGTCTACAGAAGTGAAAAAGAACAGATTCGTATTCACGGGAAAGGATGGAAAGAAACCGGTTGGAAAAAAATAAAAGAAGCAGTTAATTCTACATCTGGTGAAGCAATGTATTATGATGGCAAATTAGTTATGCAGCCATTATATTTTTCTTCCAGTGGCGGCAAAACCGAAAATTCGGAAGACGTTTTTTCTAATGCCTACCCATATTTAGTCAGTGTTTCAAGTCCTTACGAAAACGAGGCTTCCCATAAAAATGAAAAAATAACAATGTCAATTAAAGAATTTGCATCGACTTTAGAAAAATCCTTTAAGAATGAAAATTTTGGTAAAATAAAGAAATCAAAAATTGATGTTTTGTCTAGAACATTAGGTGGAAGAGTTGAAAAAATCAAAATCGGAAAAGTAACATTGCAAGGAAGCGATATCAGAACTGCTTTTAACCTTCCTTCAACGCTTTTTGAACTTTCTTTTTCAGGAGATAAAATTACTATAACCACCAACGGTTCAGGCCATGGCGTTGGGATGAGTCAATACGGTGCAAATGGCATGGCAAAAAAAGGATATGGTTATAAAGAAATTTTGGCCCATTATTATTACGGTGTAATTGTACAATGAAAACCTCTTAACTAAGCTTTTATTCTTAATCAGTTAAGAGGTCTATATTAATCTTAAGCTTTAAAACGCTTTAGTCTTCTAAACGTATAATAGTGGCTCCAATTTTCCTGAATTTCTCGATGAATTTCTCATAGCCTCGCTCGACATGGTAAATTTCGGATATTTCAGTTGTCCCATCTGCAACTAACCCTGCAAGAACTAATGCAGCCCCTGCTCTCAAGTCTGTTGCTATTACCTGGGCACCATCAAGCTTCTTAGCCCCTTGTACAAAGGCTTTTCTACCTTCTATCTTTATATTAGCGCCCATACGGTTTAATTCCGCGACGTGCATAAATCGATTTTCAAATACAGTTTCTATTACAACACTTGAGCCCTCTACTGTGGTTAAAAATGCCATAAAAGGTGATTGTATATCTGTTGGAAATCCGGGATAAGGTAAAGTCTTTATATCTGTTGAGACAAGCTGTGCATCTCTAGCAGTTACATACATTCCCTCATCTAATAATTCAACAGTAACACCACATTCCCTTAACTTTGCAATAATAGGCTTAACGTGGTCTGGAACAACATTCCTTATGAAAACCTCACCTCTTGTAATTGCAGCTGCAAGCATAAATGTTCCAGTTTCAATTCTATCAGGAATTACAGTATGTTCTGCGCCAAGAAGCTTGGCAACACCTTCAATTTTAATTGTATCTGTACCTGCACCCTTTATCCTTGCACCCATCTTATTTAAGAAGTTTGCTAAATCTACAATTTCTGGCTCTTCTGCAGCATTCTCAATGTAGGTTGTACCTTTTGCTAATACTGCCGCCATCATTATATTCTCAGTTGCACCGACGCTAGGGAAGTCTAAGTATACACTACTCCCTACAAGTCCGCCATCCTTTGCAACAGCTTCAACATAATTATCCTTCTTAACTATTTCTGCACCTAAAGCCTCAAACCCTTTTAGATGTAAATCAATAGGTCTTTCCCCTATAGTACATCCCCCTGGAGAAGGCATCTTCGCCCTTCCAGTTCTTGCAAGCAAAGGCCCCATAACCAGAATCGATGCTCTCATTTTTTTTACAAGTTCAAATTCTGCTTCATGGGATTTAATATTTTTCGTTTCTATCTCAAGTACGTTTTCATCTATTTTATTAACTTTAGAGCCTAAAGATCCTAATAATTCTTTTAAAACCTCTACGTCTCTTAAAGCTGGCACGTCACTAATTACACATTTTTCTTCAGCAAGTAAAGCAGCTGCCATAAGTGGTAAAACTGCATTCTTTGCACCACTAATAACAACTTCCCCCTCTAAAGGTCCACTTTTTTGTACTAAAAATTTCGCCACAACAATCCTCCATAAGATTTAATACCTATAGTATACTAATTTTTATATATTATTTCAACAAAGACAGTAAAAAAACCTGCCTGTTGCAGGTTTTTTTATTTCTCTTAACATATTACTTGTTTTTTCTAAAGTTTTTTCATTTCCTCTACGCATTTTGCACAAACACTCTTGCCATGTACTAACTTAATATCATTGACATCTCCACAAAATACACATGATGGTTCATATTTTTTAAGCATGATATATTGTCCATCAACAAAGATTTCTAATGAATCCTCAGTGTTAATACCGAGATTTCTTCTTAACTCTACCGGAATAACAACTCTTCCAAGAGCATCTACCGGCCTAACAATACCTGTTGCTTTCATACTTTACTCCTTTCAAAACATATTGACCCTAATTTAGCTTTTTTTAGTACAGCCCTTAATATCGTTCTTTTTAATTAGATTAGATAGAGACCCTAATGCATTGACAATATTAGATACAGCAGATACAATGCTCTGGTTTCCTTTTAGCATTTCTGAAAAATGGGAAACTGTATCTGCAACATCATCAACCATTCCATCTACTTCTACAGCTTTTTTCGCAGCGATTTCAGAGACAACCTTTGTATCTTCTAAAATTTTATTTGTTACTTTAACTGTTTTTACTAAATTTTTCATAAGTATAACTAGATAACCTAAAAAGACTATCACACCTGTGCATATTAAAAATATAAGTAAATCCTTTAGTGACAATGTTATTTCCATCTTCGGACCTCCTTTTTACTCTCCTATGGAGTATTATAACTTTTTTACCATATAATAGCAACATATTTTAGTGGCTTATTTTCTCATAAATCTTTAATATTTCCTCAGAGTATTTACCTTTTTCTTCATATATAGCAAGAGGATCTAATATTTTCAGTTCTCTTCCTCCGTTTTTTATGCCATGAACTAATATAATATTAGGTTTTTCACCTATTTTACCACTAACAAATCTTAATTCTTTTGGTTCTATACCATTGTTCCGGAAGCTACAGCAAATATCAACAAGCCTTGAAGGTCTATGCACCATAAACAGGTGTCCCTTATCCTTTAAAAATCTACTGCTACATTTAACAAAATCATCTAAAGATGCCGTAGTTTCATGCCTTGCAACTTGTTTAGCACTGTTTCTATTAGTCAGCCCACAATTTCCTATTGTATAAGGGGGATTAGATGTGACTGCATCAAACATTCCATGAAATCCCTTATCCTCACACAAACTACTAACATCATCATTTATAAAGAATAGCCTTTTTTCTAAGGAATTTATTTTAATATTTCTTAGTCCCCGTTCAAACGAGTCATTTTGAACTTCAACTCCCCAAATTTCCATAGCATCTGTCTTATGAGAAAGAATTATAGGAATAATGCCAGTTCCAGTTCCTAAATCCATAATCTTACAAAAGTGATTATGTTTAGTCTGTCCCTTAGCCGCAAAATCTGCTAGCAAAACTGCATCTACCCCATAACAGAATTCATCAGGTTTCTGTATTAGCCTTAAATCATTAAAACCTATGTTATCCACTCTTTCTCCAGGTTCAAGATTTATATTAGAAATATCCACTTTATTATTATTAACAAAATCCATAAGCTTTAATCTTTAATAAGCTCCTTAATCTCTTCAATTAATTCTTCATCAAGCTCATCGAAAATATTGTTGTCCCTATGTCTATTTTTCTCAATACGCTTTATATCCTGCTTTTTATAAGTGATTATTTCTGTGCCAAGTTTTTCTTCATCAGCGTCCTTATTTTTATCCTCAACAAAAAGTCGTGCTTTAATTACATTTTCTAAAATATTAGTATCTATAACCTTTGCAAAGCCGTCTTTTGTTTTTATCTTTTCTCCTACTTCCGGCATACCTTTTCTTAGTTCCATATACACATCGTTTTCATATTTCAAACAACACATTAATCTTCCACATATACCTGAAATCTTGGCTGGATTTAAAGATAAATTCTGAACCTTCGCCATTTTAATAGATACCGGTTCAAAATCTGCAAGCCAAGTATGACAGCAAAGACTTTTTCCACAAGTTCCTATACCGCCTAACATTTTTGCTTCATCCCTTACACCTATCTGTCTAAGCTCTATTCTCATCTTAAATACACTGGCCAAATCTTTAACGAGTTCTCTAAAGTCTACTCTGCCATCTGCAGTAAAGTAAAAAATTACCTTGCTATTATCAAAAGTATATTCTACATCAATTAATTTCATTACAAGACCATGTTTATCAATTTTTTCTTGGCAAAGTCTTAATGCACGTTCTTTTTTCTTTACATTTTCTTCATGCTGTTTGTAATCTTCTTCATTGGCAATTCTAATAATTTTCTTTAGGGGTTGTACAATTTCCTCTTCCTTTACTTCTTGGACTTCCATTGTAACTGTACCAAATTCCATTCCTCTTGCCGTTTCTACTATTACATTATGATTTAACTTTATATCAAGATCATCAGGGTCAAAGAAATATACTTTTCCTGCCGTCTTAAAGCGTACGCCCGCTACTTTTACCATTAATTCTTATCCTCCAATTTTTATCAGCAGGTTCTTAAGTGCGTAGTTATAATTAACATTAGCATTTAAATCCCTTCTTGCTTCTTCAATATACCTTATATTTTTTATAATGTCTTCTCTCTTAAATAGGTTCCCTTGGTTTAGCGAATCTAACATAAACTTTCTAAACAATCTCTCAAAACCATCTAAGAGACAATAGCAATCACTTTTATTTTTTATAACATCATTGATCTTAGTTTTTAAATTATAAAAGCCACTACCATCAACAATCATTTCAATAATCTCAGAAGCAACTCCTATATATTCACTATCGTCTTCGTTATCTAGTCCATAAAGTCTATATATAATACATCTAGACTTTATTGTATCCAAAAGATTCTCTCTATTTTCTGATAATAATATAATAATTGTTCCTAATGTAGGTTCTTCAAGAGTTTTTAACAACCTATTCTGGGCTCTGACAGTCATAGTATCAGCATTACAAATCAAAGCAAGATTTCTGTCTCCTCCAGTAGGCTTAGTCATAAGTTTTTCCTGAAGCTTAAGTATTTGGTCATCCTTAACAGATTGACCATCCGGTCTTATTATATATAAATCTTCATAGTTATCATGTTTTATTTTTTTACAATTAGTGCAAAAATCACATCCGATTCCTTGATTTTTTTCACACACTACTGCTTTGAAAAAATCTTTTGCAAAACTTTCCTTATCTATGCACGAATCTGCTTCAATTATATACGCATGAGACGTTCTATTATTAACTATTGAAGCAGAAATTTTTGAAACTATATTCTGGTAACTCTTCCAATCTGCTAATGACATAAATCCCTCTTAATCTTTTATAATATTTGACAAAATACCATAAATCTCATCCCTAATTGATTCAATATTTCTAGATGCATCTATAGCAACAATTCTATCTTGATTATTTATTGCTAAAACCTTATAAGCATCAAAAACCTTATTGTGAAAGTCTATTTTCTCCATTTCCAGCCTATCCTGCTTATCAGTTCTAATCCTATTTTTCCCCACACTAGGATCTATTTCAAACAAAATTGTCAAGTCAGGCATAACTCCTGCTACAGCATAGTCATTAATAATCCTTACAGATTCACCTAATCCTCTCCCATAACCCTGATAAACAATGCTAGAATCAACAAACCTGTCACACACAACAATTTTACCACTTTCAAGAGCTGGTTTTATAACCTCTTCTACGTGTTGGGCTCTAGATGCTGCATAAAGAAGCGCTTCTGTCATACTGCACATTTCAGTGAAGTCTTTATCCAGAATTATATCTCTGATTCTTTCTCCAATTCTAGTGCCACCAGGCTCTCTGGTAAAAACAGGCTTTATATTTCTTTTTTCAAAAAAATCTTCCATATATTTAATCTGAGTTGATTTTCCTGAACCATCAGGACCTTCAATAGTAATAAAAATACCCTTCTTCATATCTTCTCCTAGCGTTTTCCTTTTACAACCTCATCTGCAATTTTACTAAAAAGTAAAACAAAAACATATCCAAGAGGAAAACATAAAAGAACACTAAAGATTATTTTAAAAAAAGTCATTAAAATGCTCATATTAGTTCCTCCAAAATTACGTTTACTTCTATATAGACTTATTAATTATATCACACATTATTATTATTTACTATAAAAAGCTGCTACGAGATTATAACTCATAGCAGCTCAAAAAATAAAAAAACCGGCAACGTCCTACTTTCCCAGGCAGCTTCCCGCCAAGTATCATCAGCGCTAAGGAGCTTAACTTCTGTGTTCGAGATGGGAACAGGTGTGACCTCCTCGCTATTGTCACCGGATTTCTTTAGGGTTGTACCCTCA
>JAWRJF010000032.1:0-10599 GCA_040307645.1 Anaerovoracaceae bacterium
ATGGCAAAATACTTTAATGAACCATCAAGAACATTTAACGAATATCTATTGGTTCCTGGCTTTTCATCCAAGGAATGCAGGGTTGAAAATGTCAGTCTAAAAACACCGATAGTAAAATTTAAGAAGGGTGAAGAACCTGAAATAAAAGCAAATATTCCACTAGTTTCTGCTGTGATGCAGGCTGTTTCGGACGATAAGATGGCTGTTGCACTTGCAAAAGAAGGTGGAATTTCCTTTATTTTTGGTTCACAAACTATAGAGAACCAGGCAGCAATGGTAAGAAGAGTAAAGGCGCACAAAGCAGGTTTTGTTACAAGCGATAGCAACCTTAGACCTGACCAGACATTAGCAGACGTACTTGCACTTAAAGCAAAAAGTGGACATTCAACTATTGCTATTACAGATGACGGTACTGCAGCAGGAAAAATTCTAGGTCTGGTTACAAGCAGAGACTATAGAGTAAGCAGAATGAAGCCTGACACTAAAATATCAGAATTCATGACACCTTTTGAAAAGCTTATCTATGCAAAAGAAGGGGTTACGCTAAGTGAAGCTAACGATATGCTTTGGGACCACAAGCTAAACGCTCTTCCTGTAATAGATGCTAACCAGAGACTAACACATTTTGTTTTTAGAAAAGACTATGACACACATAAAGAAAACCCTAACGAGCTATTAGATGCGCACAAGAGATATGTTGTAGGGGCCGGAATCAACACAAGAGACTACGAAGAGAGAATCCCTGCACTAGTTGAGGCTGGAGCAGATGTGCTTTGCATAGACTCATCTGAAGGTTTTTCAGAGTGGCAGTCAGATACAATTAAGTGGGTAAGAGACAGATATGGCGACACTGTAAAAATTGGCGCTGGAAATGTTGTAGATAAAGAAGGCTTTGACTTCCTTGCAGAAGCTGGGGCAGATTTTATAAAGATAGGTATTGGCGGAGGTTCTATCTGTATTACTAGAGAGCAGAAAGGTATAGGACGAGGACAAGCCAGTGCAGTTATTGAAGTTGCAGAAGCTAGAGATGAATACTTTAAGAAAAATGGAATTTACATCCCGATTTGTTCAGACGGCGGAATTGTTTATGACTACCATATGACGCTAGCACTAGCAATGGGAGCAGATTTTATAATGCTTGGTAGATATTTTGCCAGATTTGATGAATCACCTACAAATAAGGTTAATATTAACGGCAGCTACATGAAAGAATATTGGGGCGAGGGCTCAAGTCGTGCGAGAAACTGGCAGAGATACGATTTAGGCGGTGACCCTAGAATGAAATTTGAAGAAGGAGTTGACTCCTATGTACCATACGCAGGAAGTCTTCACGATAATGTGTGCTTGTCTCTAAGCAAAGTGATGTCAACAATGTGTAACTGTGGCGTTCTTAACATTCCTGACCTTCAGAAAAATGCTAAATTAACATTGGTTTCAGCTACTAGTATCGTTGAAGGCGGAGCTCACGACGTTATCCTAAAAGACTCATCCCAAAACGTAATAAGATAGACGGAAGGAGTTTAGATGAAAGAAGAACTGATTATTGTACTAGATTTTGGCGGTCAGTATAACCAACTGATTGCAAGACGTGTTAGGGAGGAAAATGTGTACTGTGAGGTACACCCCTACACATTGTCAATTGACGATATAAAAGCAAAAGGGCCAAAGGGCATTATATTCACCGGTGGTCCAAATAGCGTTTACAGCCAAGAATCGCCAAAATGCGATCCAGAAATTTTTAGCCTAGGGATTCCGATTTTAGGGATTTGCTATGGAGCTCAGCTTATTTCCCATATGCTTGGGGGAAAGGTTGCCACTGCACCTGTAAGTGAATACGGTAAAACTACAGTGACTGTAGACGACAAAAAAGCGCTTCTAAAGGATGTCAGCGATGAAACGATTTGCTGGATGAGCCATACTGACTATATTGAAGAGACACCTATGGGATTTGAAACTACTGCTCATACACCTGTTTGCCCTGTTGCAGCGATGGAAAACCGTGAGGCAAATATTTTTGCTGTTCAATTCCACCCTGAGGTTATGCATAGTGAGGAAGGCAGCAAGATGCTTGGCAACTTTGTTAAGGACATTTGCAAATGCCAGGGAACTTGGAAAATGGACTCTTTTGTGGATGCACAAATAAAGGAAATAAAAGAGAAGGTTGGCTCGGGCAAAGTGCTTTGTGCTTTGTCTGGCGGAGTTGACTCCAGTGTTGCCGCTGTTCTTTTATCAAAAGCCGTTGGAAAGCAGCTTACTTGTGTTTTCGTTGACCATGGTCTTCTTCGCAAAAATGAGGGGGACGAGGTTGAGGCTGTCTTTGGGCCTGCCGGAAACTATGATTTGAATTTTATCAGGGTAAATGCTCAGGAAAGGTTTTATAAGAAACTTGCAGGGGTTATTGAACCTGAGGAAAAAAGAAAAATCATCGGTGAGGAGTTTATCCGAGTTTTCGAGGAGGAAGCTAAAAAAATAGGCGCCGTAGACTTTTTGGTTCAGGGAACTATTTATCCTGATGTTATTGAGAGCGGCCTTGGCAAATCTTCGGTTATTAAGTCTCACCACAATGTTGGGGGGCTTCCTGACTATGTTGATTTTAAAGAAATAATCGAGCCGCTTCGAATGCTGTTTAAGGATGAGGTGCGACGTGCCGGTTTGGAACTTGGTATTCCTGAATATTTAGTGTTTAGACAGCCGTTCCCAGGCCCGGGCCTAGGTGTTCGAATTGTTGGCGAGGTTACTGAAGAAAAGGTAAAAATTGTGCAGGAGGCTGATGCCATATATCGCGAGGAAATCGCCGCTGCCGGCCTTGACACTGAAATCAATCAATACTTCGCCGCACTTACAAATATGCGCTCTGTAGGCGTAATGGGCGATTTTAGGACCTATGACTACGCCGTAGCTCTTCGTGCTGTGACAACTGCTGACTTTATGACAGCAGAATCCGCAAAATTACCGTGGGACGTGCTGGAAAAGGTGACTACTCGTATTGTAAATGAAGTTGACCATGTGAATAGAGTATTTTATGACTTGACCGGGAAACCACCGGGAACGATTGAGTTCGAATAACATAATATGGATTACAAAACCTCTGAAATGCTATAAGGCTTAGCGTTTCGGAGGTTTTTAAATTTGCTGTGGTTCTACTGGCTCTGTGTCAGAAGGCCCTGTGATTTCGACGCAGACCCACGTTTTATCACAAAGGAGCAATCTGGATAAAATCTGGGATAAATTATTATCCCAGACAGCCAAAAAACCGTAAAAGTGTGATAAAATATGTAATAATATAACAAAAATTACAATAAAGTGGAAGAGAAACGAAGATTATTATCCCAAATGTTGTCAGAATGTTTGATTTGGGATAAATATTTATCCCAAAAAACCGTGAAAGTAGAGATTTGTGATAAATCCCTAACTACAAGCTCTAGCTCTGGTGAAACTCAAAATGAAAATAAACTCCAGAAATGGTAAAACTTAAAGAACAACTTAAAAGTACAGATAAGTATATAGACTATTATAAGAAATAAATTAATATTGAAAGATGAATGAGTCAAAACCTAAAAGATGAAAATTACGATCAGAAAAATTATATTCAGACATTGAAGATATAATCGTTCTTGGGATGAGAGTTCCAGGTATAAAGGTTAATAGAAAAGATTTCTTGCAAAAGGAACTTCAAAGTAAATATGATTAGGCAGTAATTGATGAAGCTATTAACAATACACCTGCACATGCAAGAATACCTGCTGAAAGAATAGAACGAATTGCAAATGAAGTTATTAAATATGAAAGGAATTGCGTATCAGGTATTTTTACAGCGCTTGGAAAAGGTGTTGAGAAACAATTAATGAAAAAAGAGTTAACAAAGGGAACTATTTTTCATATCGTAAAGAATATATCAGAATGGTTTGGAGTTAACCTCACAAAACAAGTTTTTGCGGGATTTTTTAAGAAAACAATTCCAGTTGTTGGTGGAGTAATAGGTGGTGCATTACCTATGTAACATTTAAACCTTGTTGCGAAAAACTTAAATAATCTTTAGCGGATATCATATTAAGTAATCTAATCATCATATAACACCACAGGGCGTGACAAATACCAAACAGCACGTCTTTTTTAGTGGAGCGAAAGGATCAGTGTAATCGTAGGTAAGAATGAGCAAAGAAGATATTTTGATGTTCATAGCAGGAACCGAGGGGACAAGATTTTTAGGTGTGGACAGAGGAAAGGAATAGAACGCAGGTTGGGAATAATAACTCTAGGCGTTGGTGCAAATGATATGAAACCAACCCTAATTGGGTGAATTGCGTAAATTATAGGACATCTGTGCGTTTCTTTTACATTGCTATAAATTTGCTTGTGGAGTATAATGAAAATGTATAATTATGTATAAATTTAAGCGTTTGTAGTACAGGTAAACAAGAGGGTTTGATATGGCAGATAATAATACAAGAATAAGAACTATTTTGATAATGGAAATGTATTAAATTGTTATTGATAATTTGATTAAGGTGGTGATGTAAATGAGTAAATGTAATAGAATTGATAAATTTGTTGATAACTATGTTGTGTTTGATTTTGAAACTACAGGTATAAATTTGTGTAGCTCCGAGATAATTGAAATAGGTGCTATAAAAGTTGAAGATAATTGTATTGTTGAAGAATTTGAAACTTTGGTGCAACCGTATAATTCAATTCCTTCACAAGCTACAAAAGTAAATGGACTAACAAATGAAATGGTTGAAAACCAACCATATATAGAAGATGTCTTGGACAAGTTCTTGGGCTTTATTAATGACTCAGTTCTTGTTGGACACAATATAGGTTCGTTTGATCTAAATATATTAAACAAGTTCACAAATAAGATTAAAGGATTTGACATAGAATATGATTATGTAGATTCACTATATTTAGCAAGATATTGTATTGAAGAAATAGATAATTACAAATTAACAACATTATGCGATTATTTCGGTGTTGATTCATCTAATGCACATAGAGCATTGGATGACTGCAAGATGACTAAGCAATGCTATGACAGACTTAAATTGGAATATTTAGAACACGGATTTATTAAGCCGGCTTTAAGAAAGAAAAAAGAACATAAATATCAAAAAAATAATTTCACCGAGGAAACAAAAGCATTACAAACATTACAAGACTTTATGGTGGGTGTAATTGCAGATAATGTTATTACAGAAGAAGAATTTACAGCATTAAAAGGTTGGCTTGATGAACACGGCGATTTAGCTGGGAATTATCCTTTTGATAGAGTATATTGTTCAGTTGAGAAAGTTCTGGAAGACGGAGTTATAGAGCAATCTGAACTTGATGAATTGCTGATATTATATAAAAAATTCACATCACCAATTGAAGACAATTCAGAATGTGAAATAAATGAATTTACAAATAAGCACTTTTGTTTAACCGGGGACTTTGAGATAGGGTCGAAAGATTGCGTTGGTGAAATGATTGAATCGCTTGATGGCGTAATAGATTCTAATGTTAAAAAAGCAACTAATTATGTGGTCGTCGGAGCAAAAGGTAGTGACAATTGGAAATGTGGAAATTTTGGTGGAAAAATCAAAAAAGCTATGGAGCTAAAAGAAAAAGGACAAGATATTGAAGTTATATCTGAAGAAGGCTTTATTAGAATTTATAAAGAGACAAGTAAAGGGGCAATATGAACTAAGAACAAATGAGTCTTTTAGGTTTGGATGGCGAATCTAGTGATTAGAAAACAATTATAAAAGAAAGTTTAGAAGATTTGATTAAAGTGAATTCGCTTCCAGAAAAGTCTTTGAATTTAATGGCTAACACAGGAAAGAAGAGTGATGGAATAAATTCCTATTCTGTGTGTATATATGAGCTAGAATATCCAGAAATACCGAAAGCAGAAGTGAATCTTACAAGAAATTTTGCAGTTATGAATATTAAGGATGAAAAAGGAACTTCATTTAGGATTTTTACTGAAAGAGAGAATGCTGTTGAAATATCAAGTTACGCGAAGATTAAAAACTAAATCAATGCTGATTATTCAGTTAACCTTTGATAAGCCAAATGTAGAAATGTATGATTATATTGATAAAATGACGCAGTATTGTTTTTAACATTACATTTCTAGGACAAGTAGCTTTGGATACTGTAGCAGTTTTATTTTATGTTCTTATGAAAAGAGATGTGTTCATAAAAATAGATTATATTCATGGGCATGTACATATAGGCATCACCTTGAAAATGGTTAAATCTTTTATGGAAAAAAATAAAACGTAGAGTAAAATCTCTGGGATTTGCTCCAGAAATATAATTCACGATAATTACTATTGCGTAATACCATAAAACAAGATAAAAAAATGGGAGATATAGTCATGGATAATAAATTATTGAAATTAAGTGTTGATGTAAATGATGTTATAGCTTACGCACTTCAGCAAAATAGATTAAAAATTGTAAGAAGTGTAAATATAAAAAATGAGGATAAAGAAGATGCAAAAGATTTTATTCTCAAGATAACTTCAGATAGTAAACTTATAGAGCCGTTCCAACAAGGTATAGATGTCATTTTAAGCGGGGAAGAATTAGTATTATCAGATATTCAATTAGTGATAAATGGTGATTTCTTGGCATCGTTAACTGAGAGAATTACTTGTAATTTGAAAATTGAAGTTATATGTAATGAAGAAGTAATAGCAACTAATTTTAAAAGCATCACTGTTTTAGCTTATGATGAGTGGCCAGGGCTAAAATATTTCCCTGATATGCTTGTAGCTTTTGTTACACCAAATCATCCGTTCATTACAGAAATATTACAATCTGCGTCAAAGTGGTTAGAAAAATGGACTGGAAATCCTTCACTTGAAGGATATCAATGTAATGATTCTAATCGTGTAAAACAAATGGCGGCAGCTGTGTATGCGGCAATACAAGAGAAAAATATTACATATGCAAACCCACCCTCAAGTTTCGAAGAAATAGGGCAAAGAGTAAGGCTCTGCGATACAATAAAAGAGCAAAACCTAGGAACCTGTATGGATATGACTTTACTTTATGCATCTGCTTTAGAAGCATTAGGATTAAATTCCACATTAATTTTAATAAAAGGACATATTTTTGCGGGGGTATGGCTAATAGATGAATCTTTTTCTGATCCAATTGTTGATGATCCAACACAATTACAGAAACGTATGGCTTTGGGAATTAACGAGTTAATTGTTGTGGAATGTACTGCGATGTGTGCTGGAAAAATAAATAGTTTTGATACGGCAATTGAAATTGCAAAGGAAAATGTAGACAATTATGAAGATTTCAATTTTGCAATTGATGTATTTAGAGCGAGAAGAAGTGGGGTACATCCACTTCCAACTAGGATAAAAACAGACGATGGTTATAAAATCGAACACATTGATAGAAAAGAAAGCGAAATTACAGCAAGCCCTGAAAGTATTGGATATACATTAGATATAAATGATGTATCAAGGACAAGTAAAATAACAAAGCAAGATCAATGGGAACGAAAACTTCTAGATCTTAGCATGAGAAATATGCTAATTAATTTGAGACTTACAAAGGCTGTAGTACCACTTCTTACAGCTGATATTGGAGTTTTAGAAGATTCATTAGCAGATGGAGAAGAGTTTCATGTAATGTCACACCCGATAGAATGGAATTTGGCTGGGATAGATGTTTTTAACGAAGAAACTACAAATAAATTAGGACCCTACAAGGATCTAATTGCCTTAGAGTGCAAACATAAGAGATTACCAACTGTTTATACCGAAAAAGTATTAAATCAAACATTAACCAAAATGTATAGATCTGCAAAGTCCTCAATGGAGGAAAATGGTGCAAGCACTTTATATTTAGCTTTAGGGCTACTTCGCTGGTTTGAAAGCAATAAAACTAATGCACAAGCTAGATATGCGCCGATTGTTTTGATTCCTATAGAAATTATAAGAAAGTCTGCAAGTAAAGGTTATACTATGAGAATGCGTGATGAAGACGCACAGATAAATATTACAATGTTAGAATTTTTAAAACAGACTCATGACATCACAATAAATGGTTTAAATATTGTTCCGACAGATGAGCATGGATTAGATATGAATAAAATTTTTGCTGTTGTTAGACGAGCCATAATTGATGAAAAAGGATGGGATGTAATTGAATCTGGTTTTATTGGAAACTTCTCCTTTTCACAGTTTGTAATGTGGAATGATATACATAATAAAAGCAGTTTCCTTGAAGAAAATAAAATAGTGCGTAGCTTAATAAAAGGTGCTGTAAATTGGGATTGTACAATTCCAGAAAGCGTAGAAACTGATGAAGCATATATTCCAATTCCGGCAGATTCATCCCAGTTAAAAGCAATTAATATGGCTGCAAATGGAGTGAGTTTTGTACTACATGGTCCTCCAGGAACTGGAAAATCGCAGACTATTACTGCAATGATTGCAAATGCACTTACAAAAGGCAAAACAGTTTTGTTTGTTGCGGAAAAAATGGCAGCATTAGAAGTAGTGCAAAAAAGATTAAAACAGCTTGGAATCGGAGATTTTTGTTTGGAATTACATTCGAATAAAGCTACAAAGAAAGCCGTATTGGATCAATTACAAAGAGTATTGATGATTAATCCTGACGGTAAAAAAACAGATTATGCAAATAAAATAGAAGATATTCATAAAATGAGAGCAGATTTGGATTCATATGCTCAGGCAATTCATAAAAAACGTGACTTTGGAAGAAGCTTAAGAGAATTGATAGACGAATATGAAATGGTTTCATATTGTGAAAAAGAAGTAATTTTTGATAAGGATTATGCAGGCAAATTGACACAAAGAGAATTGGATTATCAACAAAACATAATTGAAAGATTAATTGCTGCTGGAAAAGGAATTGGACATCCCGCGAATCATCCGTTATCAATGATTTACCAAGAAACATATTCACAAACATTAAAACTTGAGATGGATGAGGGTGTTAAAGCCTATAAAAATGCGTTATGTATCTATAAAGAAGACGTGGAAGAATTTGTTAATGTAATGAAGTTGGACGCTCCTGCTAAAAGAGAAGATTGGGTTTATATTGAAAAATGTGCACAAAGTGTACTTGCATCTGAAGAAATACCAGCATTTTTAATGGATGCAAAAAACTTAGATGTCGAGTTTGTTTCAGCAGAAACGTTTATGCAAAAGAAAGAAGCATTTAATAAAAAGAAGGAGACTATTATTGCTAAATGGAATCCGATATTTATAGAATTGAATATGGGAGATTTCCGAAGAAAATATGATGATGCTGGAAAGAAATTATTTGGTAAAGGTAAGGCTCTAGATGGAGTTTTAAAGGAAATTCAAAGTTATGCTTTAACACCGGTTACATTGGATGCAATTCCTGTATTATTAAATGAAGTAAAAGTTTATCAAGATGAAAAGCAGAATATAGAAGAGTCGTATACTTGTTTATCTGAAGAATGGAAAGTAATTTGTAACAAACACGATACAGAAACTAGCCTAAAAGATTATAAAGAAAAAATCAAAACACAGTTAGATAGAGTAGATGATTTATCAGAAGTTATAAAGAACTTCGAAAAAAATGATATATTGAAAAATGTATTAAAAATCGCAGAAAAATTGTGTAACGACATGGTCTCTTTAAAAGAAAAAGAATCAAAGCTAGTAGAGTTATTAGCTGTTAAGTTTGACGATAGCGCTGCTGATTGGATGGAAAATAGACTTAACGATTGCGATAAGATTATTGATAACGAAGAAATTATTAAGGATTGGATTGTATATAGACAATTTACGAAAGAGGCAAGAGAAAAAGGTCTTGCACCTATTTGTGATGCATATGAAGAAGGATTAGAACATAGTGAAGTAATAAACGTATATTTAAAATCAGTGTATAAGTCAATTATTCTTTATATTATTGAAAGTGAACCGGCACTTAATAGTTTTACTGGAATTGGTTTTAATGAACGTATTAATCAATTTAAGAAACTTGATAATGATTTTATGGAGCTTACAAAGGATGAGATGAGATATCAGTTGACTCATAATTTACCGTCCTCCCAAGAGTCTGTTGAAATAAGCAAAGAATTGAACGTTTTAAGAAGGGCAATTAGTAGTAATGGCAGAGGAATGTCAATAAGGTCTTTATTTGAACAAATCCCAAACATCTTAAAGAGACTTACGCCGTGCATGTTAATGAGCCCAATTTCTGTAGCACAATATTTGGAAGCAAAAAATGATGTTGTGGATATTGTAATTTTTGATGAAGCATCTCAATTGCCTACATGTAAGGCGGTCGGAGTTTTAGCGAGAGGAGAAAACGCGGTTATTGTTGGTGACCCAAAACAAATGCCACCAACAAGTTTTTTTGCTGGAAATCAAATTGACGAGGACAATCTAGATATCGAAGATTTAGATAGTATTCTTGATGATTGTTTGGCTTTAGGAATGCCGCAATCTCACCTTCAGTGGCATTATAGAAGTCGTCATGAGAGTTTAATCGCTTTCAGCAATCATGAATTTTATGAAAATAAAATGATGACGTTCCCATCTGTAAATGACAGAGAAAAAAGAGTAAGCCTTACAAAAGTGGATGGAA
>JAWRJF010000033.1:0-23763 GCA_040307645.1 Anaerovoracaceae bacterium
AGGGATATACCCATATAAAGGAAAAATATCATTAAATGGCAAAGAACTTAGGGAGATTGACCCTAGAAAAACAAGTAAACTTATTACCTATGTAGGCCATGACAGCCAGCTTCTTTCAGATACTATATATAACAATATTACTTTAGGCGATGGAGGAGATATTTCACAGGTATTGAGAGATGTGGATTTTGAAAAAGATCTTGCAACTATGGAAAAGGGAGTAGACACAGTTGTAGGCGCAAAAGGTGTAAGATTAAGTGGCGGACAGCAGTCAAGACTGGCACTAGCTAGAGGGTTATATAATAAAAGCAGGATATTAATCCTGGATGACCCATTTGCTGCAGTAGATGTCTTTACAGAAAAAAAGATTATGGACAATCTTAGAAATAATTATAAAGAATGTGGAATAATGTTAATCTCTCATCGAGTTCTTGCTTTTGATAAAGTAGACAAGGTTCTCCTTGTCAATAAAGGGGAGACAGTATTTGATAGTCACTGTAACCTAATGGAAAAATCTGATATTTACAGGGAGATATATTCTTTGCAAAAGGAGGTGGGTGAACATGGGAAAGAATAAGACCACAAAAGGTATTATTTTAGGTGTAATAAAGAAGAAACCCGTTTATCTTGTTGCCCTTATTCTTATGGTGATTTCGGTAGTGGTTTTTAGTCTTCTTCCACCACAAATTCTAAAAATAATAATCGATGATTATCTCCTAGGCACGAGTACAGGGCTAGCAAAAATTGGAGTTATCTATCTAATCACGTTTTTGCTAATAGGTGTTTTCGATTTTATAAAGGGCTTTATGCTTACTATTGCTGGTCAAAAAATAATTAAAGAAATTCGTTTCGCTATGAAAGAAAAAATGGGGAAGATCAAGGCTACATATTTCACTCATAATGGAACTGGCCAAGTTTCCTCTATTTTTATAAATGACGTAGATAATATTAATACCTTGTTTACTGATGGTGTAATTAGTATGGCCATAGACCTTTTCAAAATAATAGGAATTATTATTTCAATATGGTTTTTTAACTATAAACTAGGGATTTTTGCTCTTTGCCTCATTCCCATAGTTGCACTTATAACAAGTATTTTTAGGAAAAAAATGTTTCATTCCCAGACGAGAAATTTACTTGAAGTTGGCAAGGTGAATAATCATATCGGAGAAACAATTAGGAATATGATCATGATTAAAACTTTTAATAAAGAAGCATATATGGAAGGTCGATATAAAGAATATCTAGAGGATAATTATAAGACTATGGACAGAGTTAATTTTTATGACTCATGTTTTTCGCCTGTTATTCAGATGATGACGGCTATATCTATTGCTACTGTTTTCTATTTTGCCTCAGAGGGAGATAATTATCTGGGGATATCTATAGGTATGGTTGCGGCTGCTACTAACTTGATCACCAATCTGTTTGCTCCAATCGACAGTCTTGGGATGGAGCTTTCTAGTATTCAAAAAGGACTATCGGGTGTTGAGAGTGTAGATGATTTTTTGGCAGCAGAGGAAGATGTTTTCAAAGACCAACTGGCAACTGAGGAGTTAAATCATTTGGGAAAAGGGGAAATGGTTTTTAAGGACGTACATTTTTCCTATGATGATGGACCGGAAATTTTGAAGGGGCTTAATCTTGTAATAAACCCGGGTGAAAAAATTTCTTTTGTTGGAAGGACTGGAGCAGGAAAATCCACTTTGTTTAAACTGATGGTAGGGTTACTTGTTCCTACCAAAGGGGAAATAACTTATAATGGAATACCTGTATGGCGGATTTTAAATAGCGAAAAGCGACGACTCTTTGGGTACGTTGAGCAAAATTTCAGTTTTGTAAAAGCTTCTGTTTTAGAGCAGATAACTCTTTTTGATGAGGATATTTCTTATTCTCAAGTGGAAAGTGTATTGGATTTTGTAGGACTTTTAGAATATTGTAAGGGCTTGGATAACGGACTTTTAACTGAAGCAGATGAGAAGCTATTCTCAGAGGGACAAAAACAGCTTTTGGCGATTGCAAGGGCTTTGGTTACCAACCCGCCGATTTTGTTTTTAGATGAAGTTACAGCTAATCTTGATGCTGTTACGGAGGACAAAGTTGTTAAAGTTTTAAAGGAAGCAGGGGAAGGAAAAACTATTCTTTCTATTGCTCATCGTACATCTACGATTTACAGTAGTGACAAGGTAATTGAAGTAAAGGACGGCATGTTTTATAATATAATATAGTACCGAGATACTTATATTATGTTAGTTTAAAATATTTGGAGGAAAGAGATAATGAATGAAAAATTGCCATTTAAAACAGTTTTTTTTAGACTATATGACAGGAAGATTAGCTCCGGCCAAATAACCTTTAGCCAGACAGGAATAAAAAAAGATGATTTTACAAGGCTTTGTACGGAGGAGGATTTTGTCTTTGATAAGGAAACTCTCCAAAGGCTTTGTGTTACGATGAAGCTTACTAGTGAAGAAGAAAAGATGTTAATGGAATCAGCGGAATAGGTGGTGGATTATGAAAAGCTTAGAGGTTGCAGCAGGAATTCTGGTTAGAGACGGCAAAATACTTTGTGCACAGAGAGGAAAGGGAAAGTTCGATTATATTTCATATAAATATGAATTCCCTGGAGGAAAGCTGGAGGCTTTAGAAAGTCCTATGGAAGCTCTTAGAAGAGAGTTAATAGAGGAAATGGATGTAGTTATAGATGAAAGAAACATTGAACTTTTCTGTGTAGTTTTACATCAATATCCAGATTTCTTTGTAAAAATGCACTGCTTTATTTGCAGAGATTTTTCTGGCAATGTGGTTCTTAAAGAGCATAATGATATAAAGTGGCTGGAGCCGGAACAACTTGGACAGCTGGACTGGGCACAGGCAGATTTACCCATTGTTGAAAAACTTATTCAGAAGGGTATTTAATCATGGGTGTGGTTGATGCATTAAAGGATAGTCTTAGCAATGGATTTATAGATTTTACGGTGGACTCTTTAGAAAAGTATAATCCTAAACTGCTAATTAATGATTACAGAAAAGGCATGAAGGTTTTGAGTAGCATCACCGGTGAACTTGAAAACTGTAAAGAGTTTTATTTTTCTGTAGCTTTTATTACTAATAGTGGTGTGGAATCTCTTCTTTCAGTTTTAGATATGCTGAGGGAAAAAGGCATACGTGGTAAGATAGTTACATCTCAATACCAGGATTTTACTGAACCAGTAGCTTTGAGAAGGTTATTGCGATATGGTAACATTGAGCTTAGAATTGTAACCGATGAGAACCTACACAGTAAAGGGTATATTTTTAAAAGAACAGATGATACATATTCTTTTATAGTGGGAAGCAGTAATCTAACACAAAATGCCTTAAGTCTTAATAAAGAATGGAATCTGAAGCTTTCTTCTATGGAGGAAGGTTCTTTATTTAAAAGTTTATTAAGGGAATTTGATGGAACTTTTAATAATGCTACGGTTGTGACGGATTTATGGATTAGTGAGTACGAAAAAATCTATAAAGCTGTAAGGAGCACTAGAAAAAACAGACTAAATGATGCCTCTCTTGCTCCCGTCTTAAATCTAAAGCGTATTTATCCAAACAAAATGCAGTCGGAAGCGTTGAGAAATATTGAGAAATTAAGAGATGAGGGGAAAGATAAAGCTTTGTTAATTTCGGCTACGGGTACCGGAAAGACTTATCTTTCCGCTTTTGATGTAGCAGTTTTTAGACCGAAAAAATTTTTATATATTGTTCATAGAGAAAACATTGCAAAGGCTGCAATGAAAAGCTATAAAAATGTTATAGGACATGATATAAATGCCGGTCTTTTAAGTGGTAATTCTAAGGAATTTGATTGTGATTATGTTTTTGCAATGGTGCAGACTATTTCTAAAGAGGATGTTCTTAGAGAGTTTACCCCTGATTATTTTGACTATATAGTTATTGATGAAGTTCACAGGGCAGGAGCTGATAGCTACAATAAAGTAGTTGAATATTTTAAACCTAAGTTTTTACTTGGCATGACGGCTTCTCCAGAGCGTACCGATGGATTGGATATTTTTAGTATTTTCGATCACAACATTGCTTATGAAATAAGATTACAGAAGGCTATGGAAGAAAATTTGTTATGTCCTTTTCATTATTTTGGCATAAGTGATCTTGAAATAAATGGTGAATTTATTGATGATTATTCTGAATTTCGGTTTATTACTTCAGAAGAAAGAGTCAATAACATAATCGACAAAATAGAGTATTACGGATATAGCGGTGACAGGGTAAAGGGATTGATTTTCTGTAGCAGGAATGATGAGGCAGCAGAACTGTCCGTAAGGTTTAATGAAAAAGGATATAAAACTATAGCTTTAAGTGGAGAAAATACTTCTGTAGAAAGAGAAAATGCAATACAGCGCTTAGAACAAGATAACGAAGACGGCGCTTTAGATTATATATTTACTGTGGATATTTTTAATGAAGGTATTGATATTCCTGCGGTAAATCAAATCGTAATGCTAAGGCCCACTGAATCTGCTATTATCTTTGTGCAGCAGCTTGGAAGAGGACTGAGAAAATATCAGAATAAAGAATTTGTGGTGGTAGTAGATTTTATTGCAAATTACAGGAAGAGTTTTTTAATCCCGGTGGCATTATCAGGGGACAGAACATATAACAAAGATACCATTAGGCGTTTTGTACGAGAAGGAACGAGAGTTATCCCAGGTTGCTCAACAGTTAATTTTGATGCTATTTCAAAGAGGCGTATCTATGAATCTATTGATACAGCTAATTTTAATGACGTAAAACTAATTAAAGATAGTTATTTTAACTTGAAATACAAACTTGGAAGGATACCAAAGCTGATGGATTTCGAGGAACACGGAGAAATAGACGTTCTTAGAATATTTGAAAACAGTTCACTGGGATCATATTATAAGTTTTTAAAAAAATATGATAAACAGGATTACAATGTAACCTTGACTTTAGAGCAGGAGAAATTTGTTGAGTTTATTTCTAGAAAATTGGCTAATGGCAAAAGGCCTCACGAGCTTGAGTTCTTAAAGAGGCTCATAAAGTATGAAACAGGTGTGATGTCTATATTTCAAAGGGAGTTTCAAAACCAATACAACATTGAAGTGTCTAGTAAAACGAAAAAAAGCATTGTCAATATTTTGACTAATGAATTTATGACAGGTGCAGGCAAAAATACTTACTCGGATTGCATTTTCATTGAACCAGATGGGAAGGACTATAAAATATCAAGTAAGTTTTGTTCTATGATAAAGTCTGAAGAGTTTTTAAATATCGTCAATGAACTTATAGATTTTGGACTTTATAGAAATAAAAAGTTCTACGGAGACAGGTACCAAAATACTAGTTTTTCTTTGTACAGCAAATATACTTATGAAGATGTATGTCGCATATTGGAATGGGAACAAAATCAGGTACCTTTTAATATTGGAGGATACAAGTACGATAAAAAAACCAATACTTTCCCCGTTTTTATTAATTATGAGAAGGAAGAAGATATAAGTGCGACTACAGCTTATGAGGATAGATTTATTAACCAGTCTTTGTTAATTGCTTTATCAAAGTCAGGGAGGACACCTGATTCAGAGGATGTTAAAGTAATATATTCGGCTGTAGAAAAGGGTGTGGATATTCAGCTTTTTGTTAGGAAGAATAAAGATGATAAAATGTCAAAAGAGTTTTATTACCTGGGCAGGATTAATGCAATAGGTAGACCTAAACCTGTAAAAATGAAGGGCACTGATAAATCTGCTGTAGAAATTACTTATAAATTAGAGACTCCGGTTAGAGAGGATATTTATCAATACATTATTTCATAAAAAAGAGGCAGGCTATAAAAGGGACCGTATCATAAGGCCCTTAAATATAACCTGCCTTTTAGGTTTTTATTTGTTTCGATTTTTAAACCTGCTGATGAAATCTAAATCTTTTATTAAAGCTCTAACCTGTGGTATGTATATTTTTAAAAAGTGAGAGCAGAAGATTACAATAGCAAGATCCAAAAAAGGGATGTTATCTAATGATATACCATCACTTTTTGCCATTTCTCCCAGGCTATAAATTGATAACATTAAAGTAAAACTTAAAAAAATGGATATAAATAAGGGTATGTATTTTTTGAATTTGCTATCCTTCATCAGTAGCCTCCTTATGTTTTAAAACGGTTTTCTTAATTAAGATTATACACTAAAGGGAGACGTTGACAAGGATTATTCGTTGCTGCATAATATATAAATAGGTATTTTAACGGTGTTAATATTAAAAAAGGGGATAAAATGAAAGAGATTAAGTTAAAGGCTGACAAGCCATTTCACAATAATGTAGATGTTGCGATTATAGATTTTCCTGATGGTTTTAGCGGGGAAGAAAGGCAACGTTGTAAGGTTCAGGTAGATTTTTCTGAAAGTGCTGTAAGACAATTGCAAAAAAAGGGTATGAATAAAGAAGAGATTTTAAAGCATTATGAAGAGTGGCTTTATAATGTGGTTAAAATCCATTTGGCGACTGACTGGGAGCCGGTTTCTGGGTACGATGAAGTTATGGCTATAATTTTGGAACACGTAGATTTATACTTTTAAGTTTTGTGGTGCAGCAGGCTAAGAAAGCAGTTTTCAAACAAATTTAATTTAAGGTATGTTATAATTTTAGAAGAAAAATTTTAGAGAAAGAGATGATGAAAATGACAAAGATTGATATTTTTTCAGGCTTTTTAGGAGCTGGAAAAACTACGCTTATTAAAAAGTTAATTGAAGAAGCCTATAAGGGTGAAAAAATTGTATTAATAGAAAACGAATTTGGTGAAATAGGTATAGACGGTGGCTTTTTAAAAGAGGCAGGCGTTGAAATAAATGAAATGAATTCAGGTTGTATCTGCTGCTCTTTAGTTGGTGACTTTGGAAAAGCTCTTGTTCAGGTTATGGATGAATTTACACCTGATAGGATTTTGATCGAGCCTTCCGGAGTGGGTAAGCTAAGTGATGTAATTACTGCTGTAAAAAATGTTCATGACCACAGAATGGTTCTAAATGGATTTACCACAATTGTAGATGCGAAAAAATGTAAAATGTATATGAAGAATTTCGGTGAGTTTTTCAATAATCAGATTGAACATGGGAGTTCTATCATTTTAAGTCATACTGATGGATTATCTGAGGAAAAGCTTGATGATTGTGTTCAGCTTATACGTCAGCATAACCAAGAAGCTTCAATTATTACAACTCCATGGGATGAAATAGAAGGTTCTAAGATTTTGGAAGCTATAGAACGAAAAAGCACCCTAGAGGCTGAACTTGATAATTTAGAGAAAGAGGTCCATGACCATCATGACCACGACCATGATGAGAACCATGAGCACCACGAGCATCATAAACATGAGCATCATCACCATGACCATGATGACCACTGCGGATGCGGCTGTCACGATCATGACCACGACCACGACCACGACCATCATGCTGATGAGGTGTTTACAAGTATCGGGGCTGAGACCACACATAAATATTCGGCTGAAAAGATACAGGACATGCTTCATGCTTTAGAAAATCAAGAAGAGTATGGAATGGTACTTCGTGCAAAAGGTATTGTGGCATCTCTCGATGGCAAATGGATTCACTTTGACTATGTGCCAGGAGAATCTGATGTAAGATTTGGATCAGCAGAGGTTACTGGAAGACTCTGTGTAATCGGATCAAAAATCAACGAAGAAAAGATTAAAGTATTATTTGAACTATAATTTAGAAAGAAGGCAATAATTTAATGGAAATGCCAGTATATTTATTTACAGGTTTTTTAGAGTCGGGCAAAACGACTTTTATTCAGGAGGCTCTAGAGGGGTCTGACTTTAATATGGGCGAAAGAACTCTTTTGATTTTATGTGAACAGGGAGAGAGAGAACTAGATCCTAGCAGTTTTTTTGGAAAAAACGTTTTTATCGAAGTTATCGAAAATGAAGAGGATTTGACGACAGATTATCTTAAAAGAATACAAGACAAACACAGACCTGAGAGGGTTGTTGTAGAGTACAACGGCATGTGGATGCTAGATACCTTTTATCAGAATATGCCAGAGTCATGGATAACTTATCAGGAGATGCTTTTCGTTTATTCTCCAACTTTCTTGGAATATAATAAGAATATGAGAACTCTTGTCTATGATAAACTAAAAAGTGCTGAGCTTGTAGTTTTTAATCGTTTTGAAGAGGGCGAGGATAAAATGGAATTTCATAAAATAGTCAGGGGTGCTAATCGCAGAAGCCAGATTATTTACGAGTATGAAAAAGATAAGGTTGAGTTTGATGATATAAAGGATCCTCTTCCATTTGATATGGATGCTCCTTTAATTAAAATTAAAGATAGCGACTATGCTGAATGGTATAGGGACATTAATGAAGAACAGGATAAATATGACGGAAAGACGATTAATGTTAAGTGCAGAACTTTAGTAGATGGACTGGATGATGATGATACTTTTGTCATGGGAAGGCATGTTATGACTTGTTGTGTAGAGGATATCCAGTTTGGAGGGCTTGTATGCAAATGGGTGGAGAGTAGTAGTCTTATCCATGGGGAATGGGCAGTAATCACTGCCGATATTGTAGTGGAATATCATGAGATGTATGGGGAACCGGGACCTGTTTTATATGTTTCATCTCTTCAAGTATGTCAGCCAGCTGATCCTGAAGTGGCGACGTTTAATTAGAGTGAGGGCCCAAGGAGACCAGTTGGGAAACTGGTGGACTTGGGCTTTTGTGTATAAAAGGCCGATGTGATACCAGGCACACCAAATATCATGAAATTTACCCACAAATCGAAATTTTCATGAGGTTTGCGACTGATTTTTCGGAAATATGAAAAACCAGTCGCAATTTCTTCTTTTTAGATAGAATACGGACAGATTTTTTACTTTTAATGTAAGTTTATGTAATAAAAAGTAAATTATCAAGAGGGAAACGCAAATTAAACGTATGATGTAAAAAATATACAGTAAATTTATGTAAAAAATGGCCAGATTAGGGCTACCTGGCCCTAAAACTTACCCACAAAATGATTTTTTTACATGATTTGCGACTGATTTTTGAGAACTGAGTAAAATCAGTCGCAAACCCTTCTCTTTAGAGAGAAAGTGGGCAGGATTACTTTTTTCAAAGGGTATCGCGCGTTCCAAAGGGAACCGCCAGGCCCCACGGGGGCCAAGGATTCCCCGGATGCCAAAGGGAACCGCCAGGCCCCACGGTTGCCAAGGATGCCCCGGATGCCAAAGGGAACCGCCAGGCCCAACGGGGGCCAAGGATGCCCGAATGCCAAAGGGAACCGCCAGGCCCCACAGGGGCCGCGGTTGCCGCGGAGTCCAAGGGGTTTAATGAGGCTTAGACTTTTTTAAAAATGTTTTAGTAAGATTTTATTATATATGGGTCATAAAAAATCTACATTTTTCGTCAAAGCTATTGACTTTTATAACCCTATAAGTATAATATACTGTGCAGATGTTTAGAAATACTAAACATTTGGTTTACAATCTTTGCTATAGATGAAGAATTTGGAGGAATTATGGATATCGGATCCAAAATAAAGGAATTGAGAGTAGTAAAGGGGCTTACCCAAGAGGAGTTGGCTGATAGGGCAGAGCTTTCTAAGGGATTTATCTCGCAGGTAGAACGTGATATTACTTCGCCTTCTATATCTACTCTAGAGGATATTTTGCAGTGTCTGGGAGTTACCATCAGTGAATTCTTTGTAAAAGATGACGATGAGCAAGTAGTTTTTAAGGATGAAGATTATTTCGAAAAAGAAGATAGCGATCTTTCCAATACAATTAAATGGATTATTCCTAATGCACAGAAAAATATTATGGAACCAATTCATTTAACCTTGAAACCGGGAGGAGAGACTTATCCCGATAACCCACATGAGGGAGAGGAATTTGGATACGTCCTTAAAGGAGAAATTACTATTCATATTGGAAATAAAAAATATAAAGCAAAAACAGGCGAATCTTTTTATTACACGTCTGATAAGAAACACTATATAACATCGAAAAAGGGAGCAAATATTTTGTGGGTAAGCTCACCACCAAGTTTTTAAGATGGAGGAATTTAAATGGGGGCATCATTAATAGAATTAGTAAACATCTCTAAATCCTTTGGGGATACATTGGTTTTAGACGATTTTAATCTTACAGTAAACGAAAATGAATTTATTACATTACTTGGACCTTCCGGATGCGGTAAGACCACTACGCTTAGAATAGTTGGGGGATTTGAGACACCGGATCAGGGAAAAGTTTTATTTCAAGGCAGAGACATAACAAGCTTGCCACCAAATAAAAGGCATATAAATACTGTCTTTCAAAAATATGCACTTTTTCCCCATATGAATATTGAGCAAAATATTGCATTTGGACTTAAAATCAGTGGTAAGACAGATCAGTATATAAAAGATAAAGTAAAATATGCGTTAAAGTTAGTTAATCTAGAGGGCTACGAAAAAAGAAAAATTGATTCTTTAAGTGGTGGTCAGCAGCAGAGAATTGCTATGGCAAGGGCTATAGTAAATGAGCCAAAAGTGCTGTTACTAGATGAGCCTCTGGGGGCACTGGATTTGAAACTTAGACAAGATATGGAGTACGAGCTTATTAGGTTAAAGAATGAGCTTGGAATTACTTTTATTTATGTTACTCATGATCAGGAAGAAGCATTAACAATGTCGGATAAAGTTGTTGTAATGAATGGGGGATATATCCAGCAAATGGGTACTCCTGAAGAAATATATAACGAACCAGAAAATGCTTTTGTTGCTGATTTTATTGGAGACAGCAATATTGTAGATGGAACTATGGTTGAGGATAAAGTAGTTAAGATTTTTGGTACAATTTTCCCATGCATTGATGAGGGCTTTGGTAGAAATAAGCCTGTTGATGTGGTAATAAGGCCGGAGGATGTTATTATTTCAGACCCGGGAGAGGGGAAAATAGATGGAGAAGTGGTTCATAATGTATTTATCGGCGTCCATTATGAAATGCAGATACTAGCTGGTGGATTTGAATGGCTGGTTCAGAATACTAAGAGCTATTCTGTAGGAAGCAAGGTTAGTATTGATGTAAAACCGGAAAACATTCAGATAATGCATAAACCTCAATCAAAAGATGAGGAGGCTATAGTATTAGATGTATAAAAAACTGTTATCGGGCCCATTTCTTATTTGGATTGCCTGTGGAACTATTATTCCACTTGGTGTAATTGGTTATTATGGCTTAACAAACAGAAGTGGCGCTTTTACAATAAGCAATATTACCGCAATGTTTGGGGCAGAGCATGCGGAAGCATTGGGACTTTCTTTGCTTTTGGCCGGAATTAGTACAATAATATGCTTTCTGTTAGCCTTTCCACTTGCAATGGTTCTTAAAGACAGCAAATTTGGAAGACAGGGTTTTATTATTTTTATCTTTGTTCTGCCTATGTGGATGAATTTTTTGCTGAGAACTATGGCTTGGCAGGTTATATTGGAGAAAAATGGGATAATAAATACTGCTTTGCAGTTTTTACATCTTCCACAGCTTGAGATAATAAACACTCCGGCTGCAATTGTTCTTGGAATGGTATATGACTTTTTGCCGTTTATGGTTCTTCCAATTTACAATACAATTGTAAAAATTGATCAGAATTTAATAGAGGCGGCTTATGATTTAGGTGCTAGTAAGGTTGCAGTATTGTTTAAGATTCTGTTGCCGTTAAGTGTTCCAGGTATTGCTAGCGGAGTTACTATGGTATTTGTACCCTCTCTTACAACTTTCGTAATTTCTAATATGTTAGGTGGAGGAAAAATCAATTTAATTGGTAATATAATTGAACAGGAATTTACTATAAGTTCTAACTGGAATTTAGGTGCCGGGTTATCTATGGTAATGATGATATTTATTATAATAAGTATGGCTTTACTATCTAAATTTGATAAAAACGGGGAGGGCAATATATTATGAAGAAGTTTGTAAAAAGCCTTTACCTGGTAATCATTTTATTATTTCTATATCTACCTATTGGGACTCTAATGGTACTTTCTTTTAATGATAGTAAATCAATGGCAACATGGACAGGGTTCTCCTTAAGGTGGTATGAGGAGATGTTAGACAACCAGATGATAATAGATGCCTTGGTAAACACTTTTACCATTGCTCTTGCAGCAGCGTCTATTTCAACAATAATAGGAGTTGCGGCATGCATTGGAATCAGTGCAATGAGGAAGCGTAGTGAAAATGTGATTATGGGATTAAACAATATACCTTTGTTAAATGCAGATATTGTGACAGGTATTTCCCTGATGCTGGCATTTTTAGTCTTTGGTATATCTTTAAACTGGGGTACTGTATTGCTTGCTCATATAACTTTTTGCATACCTTATGTAATACTTTCTGTAATGCCTAAAATTAAACAGCTTTCGGATTACACATATGAGGCGGCACTAGATCTTGGTGCAACGCCGGTTTATGCTTTTTTTAAAGTTGTTTTACCAGATATAAAACCGGGGATTGTTTCAGGATTTCTGCTAGCTTTCACTATGTCTGTAGACGATTTTGTTATAACCCATTTTACTAGAGGTGCGGGAATAAACACCTTGTCTACTTTGATTTACAGTCAGGTAAAGGTTGGCATAAGACCCACTCTTTTTGCACTTTCAACGATAATTTTCGTAATAGTGCTAATAATACTTGTTATAACTAATATTATTTCTAGAAGAGGAGAGAACGAATGAAAAAGATTGCGACACTGTTGTTAATATTAACATTAACCGTAGGTGCTACAATGGCGTTGACTAGCTGTGGAGATAGCGGTAGCGAAAATGGAGAGGTCTACGTATATAATTATGGAGACTATATTAATCCAGAAGTTAAAGACCTTTTTGAAGAGGAGACTGGAATAAAAGTTATTTATGATACTTATGATACTAACGAAGAAATGTATCCTGTAGTTAAGACGGGATCTGCAAGCTATGACGTAATATGTCCTTCTGACTATATGGTTGAAAAGATGATCGCTGAAGATTTGCTTGAAGAGATTAATTTTGACAATGTTCCAAATATAAAAAATCTAGATCAAAAGTATATGAACATGGCTAAGGAATATGATCCTGAAAACAAGTATTCAGTACCTTATACTTGGGGAACTGCAGGAATTATGTATAATACTGATGTAATTCCAAAAGGGTCTATATCGTCATGGAACGATCTATGGAATAAAAAGTATTCTGGAGAAATTGTAATGCAGGATAGTTTAAGAGATACTATGATGGTTGCACTTAAAGGTAAAGGCTACTCGTTAAATTCAACAAATGAGAAAGAGCTAGCAGAAGCAACAAAATATTTGATTGAACAAAAACCTTTGGTTTACAAATATGCTAACGATGCAGCCAGAGATCTTCTTATTGGAGAGTCAGCAGCTTTAGGCGTTGTATGGAACGGCGAAGTTATTTATAGCAAAGAGCTTAACGATAAACTTGATTTTGTAGTACCAAAAGAGGGATCACAGGTATTTATTGATGCATGGGCTATTCCTAAGGGAGCAAAGAACAAAGAAAATGCTGAAAAGTGGATTGACTTTTTATGCAAACCGGAAATTGCCTTCAAGAATTTTGAATATTTAACATACAGTACTCCGAATAAGGGAGCTATTGAGATGATGGATGAAAAATATAAGAATGATCAGGCATTATTCCCAAGCGAAGAGATAATAAAAAATTGTGAGGTACTGAAAAATATTGGGCCAGAAGGTGACGATTTATACAGCAAATACTGGAAAAAGTTTAAAGCATTATAATTAAATTAATAGTCGAAAAATAAAGATATGTCTATAATCAATGGGCATATCTTTTTTTTATGGAAAAACGTGAGATGAGTTGTCGAATAAAAATTTACAAAATAATTGTTAAATATGCTATTAATAGATAAGTAAGGGGGAATTCTGATGAAAAAAGCCATAGGGGTTGTGGTTGATATTTTTTTGATAATATTGGTTATACTTGCAATATTATTAGTAGGTGTAAGGGTGGCAGGAATCAGGCCCTATACTGTTATAAGTGGCAGTATGGAACCGGAATATCCTGTAGGGTCTATAGTTTATGTAAAAGATATAGATGTAAAAAATGTAGAGGTGGGAGATGTCATTACTTTTGTATTAGATGATAAGTTAAATGTCGCAACGCATAGAGTCATAGGGGTGGACTTTGAGGAAGGATATTTTACTACCAAGGGTGATGCAAATAACAGTAATGATGGAAGTCCTGTCTATTTTGAAAATTACTTAGGAAAGGTTGTTGCTTGTATTCCATATCTGGGGTACATCATGGAGGCCATTACTAGAAGATATTTTAAATACATATTTGCAGTAATTTTGTCTTTGACGTTAGGCTATATGTTAGCTTCTAACCTTCTTAAAAGGAAGATGGTTAGTGGAAATAAATAATTTTTATAAGGGGGAAAAAAATGAAAAAGAGGAGTATTGGGATTTTGCTTGCTGGTTTATTGGTAGTTAGTGCGGCAATAGGAGGAACGGCTGCATGGCTAACAGATGCTAAGGAAGCTACAAACACATTTATCGTTGGAGATTTAGAAATTGACTTGGAGGAACCTAATTGGAATGATAATCAGAAGATTTATCCAGGAGTTGAAATTCCTAAAAACCCAGAGGTTACAGTAAAAGCAGGCAGTGAAGAGTGTTATGTTTTTGTATCTGTTGATAATAAGCTTGCTTCGGTTACAAATTTAGACATTAGTGATGATTGGAAGGATGTAGCACAAGAGGGGAACAAAGTTTTATACAAGTACAAGGAGACTGTAAATGCTTTGGCAGAGGAAAAGGTTCTTACAGACGTATTTACTAAAGTATCTGTTGGTGATGGTGTAACTAGAGAACAGTTAAGGGCTTTAAGTGGTAATGATCAACAGATAATCATTAAAGCATATGCTCATCAGGTAGAGGAAACAACTTATGAAACAGCTTTAGCAAATGCAAAATCATCTCTAGGATTTACTGCAGGCCTATAATTAAGGTTTCTATAATATGAGAGAGGGGATAGGGATGAAAAAAAAGATTTTAATAATCGAAGTGCTTATGATGGTGCTGACTGTAGTTTTTGGCACTACTCTAGCTTACTTCACAGTAGAGGCAAAGGCTGTCAATTCTATCACCATGGGGAGTGTTGATTTAAAGCTTCATGACGAGGTTGCAACGGGGGAGGATTTTCCTAAGGATGGGGTTAAAGATGTAATGCCGGGGCAATCTATTGAAAAAGTTGTGTATGTAGAAAATGTAGGCTCAAAATCACTATTTGCAAGAATAAATATAGACAATAGTTTTGTAGAGGGGTTGACGCCAGACTTTAATACAAAGGATTGGACTTTTAATCAGTTGGATCAATGTTACTATTATAATAAACCACTAGCTCCAGGTGAAAAAACAGAGACTTTATTTGAAACAGTAAAAGTATCACCTTCTCTAGGGAATGATAGTAAATGTAAAAGCTACACAATAGATGTTATAGCTCAGGGCGTACAAGTTGACAACAACGGTACAGACCCTATATTGGCTAGCGGGTGGCCACAGGTTGATTAATAAGGAGGGGATAATATGAAAAAGATTTTGACCTCTTTGTTATGCATGGCACTAATAATGTCAATGTCTGTCCCTTTTGTTTTTGCCGAGGAAGAACAGCCGCAATTAGTTTTATCAAAAAGGGCTGTGCCGTTAGATAATGGTAATTATAGTGTATTACTGGAAGGGTATGCAACAGGGGAAATTACCGTTACTCAGGTTGAAAAATCAAAGCCCTGTGATATAGTGCTGGTTGTTGACACATCAGGGAGCATGGGTGATAACTCAAATTATAAGATGTTAGCTTTGAAGGAGGCCTGCAATAATTTTATCGAAAATGTTGCGGCTGATGCTACAAACAATTCTGTAGATCATAAGATAGGAATTGTGAGTTTTGCTAGTGTGGCAACTAATCTGACTGGAGGGCTATTAGATGCAAGTAGTGAGAAAGAAAGTATAAAGAGCCTGGTTAATCAGCTTGAAGCAAGAGGGGCAACGGCTGCAGATTATGGGCTTGAAATGGCAAATAGTATAATTCCACCAGAGGATAGTGGAAGGAACAGAGTTGTTGTATTTTTTACTGACGGTGAGCCTAATCACTACAATGGGTTTGATAATAATGTAGCAAATTTTGCAATACAGCAGGCAAGGCTTATTAAAAACAAAAATACTAAGGTTTTTTCTGTTGCTATTAATAAAAAGGCCTCTCCGGACTTTGATATTAATAAGGATTATTTGTGGCCTCCTAATATAATTAAGAAAAAATTTAATAAATTTCTTCATTATGTGTCCTCAAACTATCCTTATGCCAATAGCCTAGAAGACGGAGGAGTCGGCTCAAATCAAGGGTATTATATAACAGCTGATGATGTATCGTCTTTAAACAATGTATTTGAAAAAATTTCGGAAGCTATTGAGAGTGGTTCGACATCAACGGAGTTAGATGAAAAAGCGGTTATAAAAGATATTATCAGCCCGTATTTTAGTCTCAAAGATGGCACGACAGCTGGCAATGTTAATGTCTACACAAAAAGCTATATGGGAAAAGATGGCTCCGGCCAGATGTTATGGGGGGATAAAGAACGTTTTGATGAAGGTGTAGTTTCATTAGATGGTAAGACTGTCAGTGTATCAGGGTTTGATTTTTGTGAGAATTTTGTTGGGAACAAAAATGGAGAAACTCATGGCAAAAAAATATTGGTTGAAATAGAAATTTCTCGCAAGCCCGGTTTTATCGGAGGGAATCAGGTGCCGTCTAATGGGGGGTTATCTGGAGTATACCTAGACGATAAGGCTTTCAGCCCAATACAAAACTTTGCTGTGCCTACAGTTGATGTTCCAATTGATTTTGATTATATGGTAAAGGATAAGACAATCTATTTATCTAATACTGTAAATCAGGATGATTTTATTGCAACGCCTGGACAGTTTATCCAAAATGGTCTGGTATATGATTTTGATGGGATAAATGACGCTTTTGTAAATGTAGAGTATGGCGCATATCGGGAAGATGAGCAGGTTCATGATTTTGCACCTGTTGATTGTACCCAGCTAAAAATGAAATGCTCGGTTACTCCTAATCTTTCAGGCAGTGTAGAAAAATATGATGTTTCTAGCAAGGATGTTAATCTCCATGTATTGAGGCCTACAGTGGATACAATGGATAGGACCATTTATTTAGGACAGATTATTGATTTAAGCACAACGGCAATGGGGGATATAAATTGGAATGATTCTGATGGACACACAGATATCCCAGAGGTTGATGCTAATAATAAACCTGATATTGAAATGGAGTTTTGGGATAAAAATGACGGATCTTTAATAGAGAATACTGTTGAGTTTTTACCTGAAGAGGAAACTTTAATTTCAATTAGAACAAAAATTGGAGATAGAGATATTACTGACTTAACTGGTTTTAGACATGATTTATGTGAATATGTTTTTGGAGCTGGGAAAAATAAGAAGGAGTGTAAATGGGACGTTGATGAAAATTACAATGATGTGTTTATTCACTTAAAAACATGCACTCTTATTATTGAAAAACAGGGAAGTAAATCAATTGATGAAAATCAGAGTCATATTTTTAGGGTTACCGGTCCTGGATATCAGGATTACAAAGTAGCGGTTAAGGGGAACGATAAAGTTAAAATTTCAGGCCTTCGGGTAGGAAAATATATTGTTAGTGAGGACACTAATTGGTCATGGAGGTATTTGCCTGTCAACTTAAATGATGAAATACACTATTTTAATCCTGAAGTAAATGGTGACACTAAGACAGTTGTTGTTACAAACCGAAGAGTAAATACAAAATGGCTGGATGGCCATGATTTTGCAAAGAATATTTTCGAAAGCCTAAGTGGACCAGCCACAAGGGAGGTGCATCATGAACACTAAAAAGATGTTTGCATCTATTATTGTAACAGCTTTATTAATTACAGGAGGTGCATCTGCTACAGTAGCCTGGCTTATCCATTCACCTGATGCCCTTGTTAATAATTTTGAAATTGGCAAGGTAAATAATCAGGTGACAGAGAGTTTTACTGGACATGTAAAAAGCAATGTTTCGGTGAAAAATACTGGTAACATTCCGACCTATATGAGAGCTGCGGTTCTTCCTAATTGGTATGATGAAGAAAGTATTGTGGCTAAAGCTGTAATGGATTGTGATTATGAGATTGATTACAATACAAGGGATTGGTTTTATAATGCTGCAGATGGTTTTTACTATTATAAGTACCCAGTTGAACCTGGGCAGTATACTACACCTCTAATTAATAGGTGTACGGTCAAAACTAAAAATGATTATCAATTTAGAATGGATATATTATCTTCGTCAATTCAGGCAGATCCGAAGAGGGCAGTACAAGAAACCTGGAAAGTGGAGGTTAATGGGAATGGGCAGCTTTTGGAAGGTGGTGGAGAAAGGTGAGAAAAGGTATTGCAAGTTTAATACTATGTTTATCAATGATATTCTTTACTACTGGAATGGCCTATGGTTCACAGGGGAACAGTGTTTCAAAGGTGACGTATAAGGGCAATGCAGAAAAGTTTGTGTTTATTCCTATTGATACTGATTTGTTCCAGAATTTCAAAAATGTGATGCCCGGTGATTCTCTGGTTCAGAAGATAAATATAGAAAACCAGCTTTCAGCATATTATAATGTTAATATTTATTTAAGAGCAGAAGCTATTAATAAGGACCACGAAAGGTTTTTAAAGAGTTTAAGTTTAAAGGTTTTAGACGGTAATGGAAGTTGTATTTCTGAAGGTACTGCTGATTTACAGGCGGGGCTTTTAAACAATGTGCTTTTAGGGTCGTTTCCTTCTGGAAGCTCAAAAGAAATTTCTGTCCAGCTGGGGGTTCCTACTTCTATGGGGAATGAATTCAAAAATCAGGTTGGATTGATAAATTGGATTTTTACTGCTGAGGAAGTTTATAATCCTTATATCCCAGTGGATCCAGTGGACCCAGTGGACCCTGAAGAGCCGACATTTCCGGAAAATCCTGACAATCCCAATGAACCGGATGAACCTGATAAACCAGATAAGCCGGATAAGCCGGATGGCGACAAACCAGATAAACCGGATGGCCCTAAAGAACCTGGAGAAAAACCGGTATTATCTGATGCTGTTCAAACAGGAGATGAAAGTCATATAGTACTATTTGGTATTTTTTTCTTAGGATCTTTATCGGCTTTAGTTCTTATTATTAAGAGGTTTAGTAATAAAAAAGATTAGGTAAATATTAGATGCCCCCAAAAGTAAACAAGTTCGGTTTTACTTGTTTACTTTTGGGGGCATCATTTTTTTAAAAGATAGCTTTCTATTTATTTTACTCTAATAGATTTTACACTACTATAGTAGCCATATATTTTTTTACCTTGGTCATCAATTTTATATGATCTTACTTTAGCATAGTAGGTTTTTCCCGGACTATATATTCTATAGGTTCTGTATCTATTTTTAGCTCCATCAACATATTTTGTTGAAACATTAGAGGAGAAAGACTTGCTAGTTGAATATTTAATCTGGTATCCGGAAGCATGTTCGTCTGTTGTAAAGTAGACTCTCAACTTGTTTTTATATGGATTTGTAACTTTAGCAACTTGTTTTTTAGGTCTTACTGTGATAAAGATTTCTTTTTCGGACCCACCAAAGTATTCAGTGGGTGCAGCGGTTACTGTTATTGTTACTCTACCTGTGTCTTTTATGTCTACAACACCAGAATTTGTTACTGTAGCAATGTTCGGATCACTTGATTCATAAGATAACTCTCCACCTCCGGAGCTTTTGACATCTAAAGCAAAATCTCTTGCAATACAAGTCTTTTTATAGTTAGTTGTACCGGTAATTTCCTGATCGCCACCTCTAACAATTACGGTTACATCTCTAGTTACTGAATAGAAATCCTTGGTTTCAGCAGCTGTAATTGTAATAGTTGCAAGACCGGCACCTTTTATTGATACATTTCCATTCTGGTCAACCTGTGCAACATCATGATTGCTTGAAGTATAAGTTTTTATGCCATTGCTTTTTGTTTTGGCACCTACATTAAAGTCGGATGAATTAATTGATTTTTCTTGCCTTACTTTAGACACGGTCATAGTAGGGGCAGATTTATTTACTGTAACATTAACGGTTTTAACACCTTCGTCAAAACTTGAGGTTGCTGCAGATTTTATAGTAATTATAGCAGTACCAGCCCCTTTAATATTTACTCGACCTTCATCGGTTACGGTTACTACATCAGGATCACTTGAAACATATGATAGTTTACCACCACTTGAAGACTGGGCTTTAAGTAGGAAGTATATGTTAGAAGTTGTTCTTGTGTATGAATTGTAGCCTGTAGTAATTTTTGAAGGACCTTTTTCGATGGTAAATGTTTTATTAACAGAACCTCTAAAGTTTCTCTTTCCTGTAACTGTGACTTTAGCAGTACCAATTGAACCATCGTTATTTGCTGTTACAGTGTAATCGATTCCAGGTTTTAAAAGAGTACCTGTATATGTTACTTTAACGTCAGGTTTTATTGGGCTACCTGTGTAAGTCGCATCGCTAACTGTAATATCGACTTTTGAAAAGTCTTGTTGTTTTATTTCGAAAGGAGCAAGTTTCACATCGGTGTATTTACCTATTCCTTTAATGAAAGCATATGCTTTCCCAGCCATAACGTTGCTAATATAATGAAGTTTATAATCGACACCTTCTTGTAACAGTGTTGCTCCATCCATTACTGTAACGGATGGCTTTTTTTGGAATTTTGTATAAGTATAAGAAGATGTTTTTACTGTAGCAGTACAACTGGTAATAGATTTTGTAGTAGCTGTTTCAGGAGTTACTACTGAAGGGTCAAAATACCAGAAGTTACAATCTACTCGGCCTGAAATACCAAAAACATTTCCACTAGAGGTGTATTGCCAATAGTCATAGCTGTCGGCATAGCTGGAATATGTATTGTATTGGGCAAGCCATATAGGATATTCAGCGCTGATAGTATTTGCATAAATGCTATGTCTTAAAAACATAAGGTTAGCATATAGCATTGGCTCATATCCTGCGTCTTCAATGATTTTCATAAATGTTTTAGCATTTTTTGTCATCTGTGTTTTTGATAGATTTGCAGCTGTTAATCTACCGCTGCTTCCGCCAGAGAATTCATAGTCCATGACAACTGGCAAATCTAAGTTATAGCCCTGTATAAGTTTTAGAGTATATCTTGCTTCTGCTTGGGCTTCTAATTCGTTTATGGCCTGTGAGAAAAAGTATACTCCCACTTGGATGCCATTTTTCTGTGCTTCTTCTATATTTCTTTTATAGTAGTCATCTTCAATCAGACGTCCTGTTGAACCATAGGAGCGAGCACCTACTCTAATAAATGCATAGTCAATCCCTGCTCTTTTTACTTTTGACCAGTTAATATATCCCCCCTGAGCATAAGACACATCAATTCCGTCAATTAAGATACGGTTATTAAATTTACTGTCGTGAGTGTAGGTATTATTGTCAACTATTGCGTCTGCAAAGGCAAAAGAGCAAGCCCCAAGTAGAGCTAACAAAGTAATAACGGCAGTTAATAAAATTTTTCTCTTCTTCATTCTTCATCTCCCAACTAGTTATATAATATAAAGTATATACCTATGTTATATGTTAACAATTGTTGGATACATTTGTCAACCGAGTAAACTCTTTCATTTTCTTAATTTTTCTTATTAAATGCTATTGTAGGTTTTGTTTTTTCACACTATCTTCTTGTAAATTTCATAGTTATGGTATAATATCTTATATTATGATTAATGAAGGAAATTGTTTATGCTGGGATATGTTGTAACTGAAAAAAGCGAACTGAAAATGAGGGAATATGAAATTTATTCTGGCTACTATTGTGGTATATGCAAGTCAATAGGGAATAGATTGGGACAAATCCCCAGATTGGTATTAAGCTATGATGCAGCTTTTCTGGCATTGCTTCTATCTTCTCTTTCTGATGAAAGGGAAATAATTGAAAGAGAGCACTGTATAGCGCACCCTATTCAGAAAAAGACAATAATATATGATAATAAGTATATCGACTACGGCGCTGATATAATGGTAATTTTAGCTTATTATAACTTTAAGGATGATGTTAGTGATGAAAAATCGATACTAGGCTCAATTGGACAACTTTCTTTTAAAAGGTATTATAAGAAGCTTGAGAAACAGTATGAAGAAATGTGTAGCTGTATTGAAGGGTGTCTAAAAGAATTATCTCGTCTGGAGGAAGAAAAGTGTAATAGTCTTGACAGAATTGGTGAAAATTTTGCTATAATAATGGAAAAGATCTTTTCTTTTGGACCTGTGGGTGAAGAAAATCGTAGGCAGTTATCTGTTCTTGGGAAACATCTTGGAAAATGGATATACTTGATTGATGCTGTAGATGATCTTTTTGATGATATGAAGAGCAAGTGCTACAATCCTTTGATTTACAGATTTTCTTTCGATGAAAAGGAAGAAACTAAGGAAGGGTTTTGGCAGAGAATAAAACCAACTGTTGAGTTTAATCTTTTTCAATATCTTTCCCAAATTGCGGCGGCTTTTGATTTGCTAGATATTAAGAAGAATAAGGGAATAATAGAAAATGTAATTTTTATGGGACTGCGCCGTAAGACAGAAACGATCTTACAGAAAGGAATAGATATAGATGAATAATCCATACGATGTTTTAGGAGTTAGGCAAAATGCCTCAGAAAGGGAGATTAAGGCAGCATATAAAGACTTAGTAAAAAAATATCACCCTGATAAATACCAAAATAATCCTCTTGCTGATCTTGCAGAAGAAAAGCTACAAGAAATAAATGAAGCTTATGACTATCTTACAAAGAATAAGGGTGGTGCGGCAGCTTTTAATAGTGGACAAGGCTATGGTAGTTCTGATAATTCATCTGGGGTCATGAATCAAAAATATAATCAGATTAGAGTTGCGCTTGACAGGGGGGATTTATTGGCTGCAGAACAGATGTTAATTCATTTGGAGTCTAGAGATGCGCAATGGTATTTTTTAAGTGGTGTTTTATCATATAAAAAGGGTTGGTATGATGACGCTTTAAGTAATATTAGTGCAGCAATTTCAATGGATCCAAACAATATGGAGTATAAACGTATATATCAGCAAATGCTGAATTCTGGAGGAATATACCAGCAGAGGTCTTCCTCTCAAGGGTATTCAAACAGTGATGATTGTTTGAAGTTCTTACAATGTTATATTTGCACGGATTGTCTATGCCCTTGTTTCTAAGGGCGCTTGATATGCAACCTTTTTGAATCTTGACTTGACTGTGATTAATAAAGCGGCAGATGTGAATTGTGAATTGTGAATTGCGAATTGTTAATTGTGAAGTGTGATTCACGATTTATCAATTGTGAAGTGTGATTTATGATTTATCACAAAGTAGCAATTCCGAGCAAATCTGGGATAAATTTTTATCCCAAACAGCCAAAAAACCATAACATTGTGATAAAATATGTAAAAATATGACAAAAATTACAATAAAGTGGAAGAGAAACGAAGATTATTATCCCAAATGTTGTTAGAATTAAACTGTACCCCATGTCAAGGACATTTTTAGTTTTGGGAATCCGTTTTTTAGGAGTGTCCCAAATTGGCTACCCTTTGTTTCAGACACCCTCAA
>JAWRJF010000034.1:0-4843 GCA_040307645.1 Anaerovoracaceae bacterium
AATATTATAATTCTGATGGTTTCTTTCTTCCTGATGATGATGACAATGAAGGCTGGGATGAAATATATCAAGAAGAAATGAGCAAAATAGATGAACAAATGCATAATAGAGATGACCACGAAAATGATTATGAGGATGAAGCGTTTGAAGAAACGATAGAAATTTACGATAAAAATAAAGAAGCTAAATATTATGATGAGTTCTATAAAAACATAGAAGAGTTATTTTATTACTACTATGTATACTTTGAACTTATCTATATCTATTCAAAAAGAACAAAACTTTATTATGGAAGCAGCTCCGCTGAAGTATGGTTTGATAAAGAACTGATTAAATTAGATGATGTTTATAATGGTTTAACTGTTGATGATTATTTAGACGAGTCAAACACAAAATCAAAAAGGAGCTTCGTGGCAGGTGCCTTTTCTGATAAAGTTAATAATCCTGAAGAACTTACAATAAACACCGCAAAAAAACTTGCAACAAATCATTTGTTAGCTTTAGGAATAGATAAAGATTCAATAGAAAAAAGGCTCAGCAAATATACAAAAACTCCAACGCCAGAAGAATTAGAAGAAGAAATATGGAACTTTAGACATCTATCAGATCGTTTTGTCGATGAATATAAAAATTCTGTTGAAAGCAACTTTATTGAAAATTATAACGATAGTTTCTGGCCTAAACATAATCGTGTTGTAAAAACCAAAAAAAGACATTTAAAAAAACCTTTGATAAATAAACAAACTTATGAATATATAGACGACAGCATAATTTCAAACGATATACCTGATTTTGATATGTTTTTCCCTATTGATGGAAATATAACTGAACCAACAAAAACAGAACAAAAAAACAAAGATAGCAATTTAAAGGACGGTTGATATGAAACGTATAAATTTAGAACTTTATGTAAGAAAAATCTCGTTTTATTATTCATACTTTGGAAAAGATGCATTTACTTTTGCTCTTAACAACAGAGATAGTATAAAAAATGATTACGATGAAACAATAAAGAAGTTTGAAAAAATATGTGCCAAGCATATGTTAAAAACAGCCTCATTGAGGTACTACAAAGGGTTTAGCTTTATTCCTTACAAAAGGATATTTTGGTTTAATTTCTTTGATTTTGTTCATCAATATAGGCAGAGATATATGCACGAAACATATAACCAATGGCGCTATCTAGAGTCTGATTATTCTTATTATCTTGAACAAAAAAGAAAAGATAAAAACGCAAAAATGGATGAATACTATATTTTACCAAAACCATATGGATCTGTACAGTTATTGGATCTGCTTGCTCACTTTTCTCAACATGAATGTGATCTTTTTAATGACGTTATTAGTGTGTTTAAAAACTATATTGGACAAGATCGTGTGTTGTTTGACAAAATAATGGAGTTCAAGACTCTAGACAGAGATCCAAGGTTTTGTGATAACAAGATAATTAATAATCTGGAAGATCAAGTAAAAAGAATTGTACAAATTAACCAAGACTATGAAGATGATATGGATGAAGTTGTAAATGGCACTTACTATTGTTACTATACGATGCTTAAAAAAAGTGAATTACATACAAAAAAAACATACGTACACAGTGGTATAATGACAGATCCTCTATACAATGTTATTAACATAAGAAAAAGAGAAAAAGAAGCATTTGAAGATGCTAACTTTAAGAATAATATTTTTCGTGATCCAACAGCTCCTAAAATGTTTTCAAAGATTCCTAAAAAACAATCAGTTTTGAAACCAAAAATATTAAAGCTTGCAAAAGATTTGGCTATAAAGATAATATCGTAACGTTATATGCGGCAGAAGATATATGAGTTTTTCTAGGCAATTGGCTGCTAAACTTTTATGGTAAATGACTAAGCCTGAATACCTAGCTTTAAAAATTGAAAACACTTAAAAGGAGGCGTTTAATTATGGAAAAACTTGTTATTAGATCGGGCATGAAATTTAAAATGTTGAGCAGGAGTTTATTAGAGTATCTTGGCCCTGAAGATGTTTTTGATTTTAGCGGCAACGATGAATTTACAAACAATGTATCTAGGTTGTTTAAAGAAGCGCTTGAACTAACAGATGAACTTTTCGAAGATATTCCAAAAGAAACATTGAATGACGACCTTATAAAATACTTCTTTGATAACGATGGTTATTATCAACTGGAAATAACCGGAAGAGCAGAAGATACACCGGACGCTTTTTGCATAGACATGAAATATAATCCCAATTTTAAAGATGAAAAAGAAACAAAATTATTCACATTGATAATGACAGCTGATGATATCAGAGGCTTTTTGGAAGAAAAAATCATGGTTTATGATGTGCCAAAATTTTTCTTCATGCATGATGATAAATTGTGTGCAGCGACACCTGTTGATTTACTTGGGGATTATATAGAACTATTTAGAAATGACGATGGTAAATTTAAATACTTGGGAACATATCCCTTAAATAAAGAAAAAACGAAATTTGATCTTGATGGAATGAAGTTTTACTTGAAAGATTTTTACAGAGATATTTAATAACTTATATTTTTACTAAACACGCTGGTTTAAAAACCGGCGTGTTTGGCTTTATGCGTAAAAACCACCGCATAGGAATGTACAGAAGAAAATTTGCGAAGTTTTAGATACGTTTGAACCGTGTGACAGAAGAAACAAAAATCAGCTCACCTGACAGGCAGGGAGCTTAAAAGGGGAAAGAAATGGAGAAAAAATACGAATTGATAAAAACATACGGCGAATCGTACTATATTATAGCACTAAAAGATTTCACACTGATTACCGGAGAACAAATTAAGAAGGGGGATATCGGTGGACTTGTCGAATCAGAAGATTGTTTGAGTCAAAAGGGAAATTGCTGGATTATAGGCGGAACAATTGTTTATGGAAAAGTATCTGGAAATGCCGTTGTAAAATTCCCGGCCGAGGTCTATGGAACTGTATCGGAAAACGCTGTTGTACAAGGCAAGGCAGAAATCAAACAAAATGCTATAGTTACAGGAAATGCTGTGATAAAAGGTTCTGCTATTGTTGAAGGAACAGTTTCAGGCAATGCTGTTGTACAAGGCAGTACATATGTTGGACCAAACGCTATAGTTACTGGTAATGCAGTAGTTCAAGCAGATCAATACATAAATTATGGTGTTGTCACCACAGATCTTTTAGGAACAAAAGATTGGATTGGTGCACTGTATGCAGAATTTGGAATAGTACCAAAAGATGGAAAAGTTATTCTACGTATGGTAATGGCAAGAAGATATGATGAAGACGATAAAGACAAATACTTCTTTATCAACGGACGAAAAACTTCAAAATTTTTAAGTCGTGATTTTAAACTTGGAAAAAAGTATAGAGTGCCAAGTGATCACCCGCCAATCTATTTATCACACGGTATGTGGGATCTATATGACTTTGCTGAATATGGCCTGGCACACGACCCTGTAATAGTTGAGTTTGAGGTGTATATAAAAGACATTGTAGGTGTAGAAGATAATTGTGCTTTAGTTAACAAATTTACTCCATTGAGAGTAATGCTAGACGAAGAACAATATATGGCTATGATAACCAACAAGGGTGTATAAATAACAACGGTATACATCCTTGTTTTTTCAAATTATTACCCACATAATATTTATATATAAGTCAATTGTATTATTGAGTAACACTAAAAAAGGAGGAATAGGTATGGAAAAAAAATATGAACTTATTGATAAAAGAGAGCATTCCTACAGAGTTAGAGCACTAAAAGATTTCACCTTGATTACAGGTGAAACAGTGAAAAAAGGGGATAAAGGAGGGCGCGTTGAATCAGAAAAGTGTCTGAGTCACGAAGGCAACTGCTGGATAATGGATTGTGCTTATGTAGTAGGAACAGTTTCAGATAACGCTGTTGTACAAGATTCTGCAATAGTCTATGGTACTGTTTCTGGAAACGCTGTAGTAAAAGATAATGCAACAGTCTATTATTTGGCTTTAGTTACAGATGATGCCGTTGTCAAAGAGCATCAACAAATACGTTGTGGCGTTGTCACCACAGATCTTTTAAGATATAAACAGTGGTCACACGCAATGTTCGCAGAACTAGGAGTAACCACAGTATGTGAAAAAGCACTTCTGTGTACATCTGCACGTGGAACAGAAGATCCAAATGTTTTTTTTATTAACGACGAACAAACTGTCACTATCGGAAAAGAATTTATAGCAACTGCAGAAAATGGCTTTAGTCAAGGAATTGGTCTAACAACAGCAGATATACTCGACGAAAACGGTTGGCTTGAGTCTAACATGATTGCATGCCTTATAGATACTAATGATATTATCGATGTGCAAGAAGGTCTTGTTACAGTCACAAAATTTGTACCAATTTACGCAGAATAGTAAAAAATATAAAAAGAAAAACAAGGGTGTATAAATAACAACGGTATACATCCTTGTATTTTCAAATGGTTACCCACATAATATTTATATGTATAAGCCAATTGTATTATTGAGTAACACTAAAAAAGAAAGGAAAGTTAGTTTGCAGACCGGTAAAGTTGGCTTGCTCATCTTAACTTATTCCTTTTTTTTTATTATCTTCTTGCTCCACTTACTAAGTACCAAATCCATTTTAAACATTCTCGCTTTCAGTATTGGGCTTGTTGCGTTCAGGAGTTTAAGTATGAAAACTACAATGAAGGAATGTACAGAATAAAGTTGTTATGAATCTTTGTGAAAACATTTCTGTTCTAAACTACGGAAAAATCATATCCGAAGGTACACCAGAGGAAATTAAAAACGATGTAACCGTTATCAACGCTTATCTTGGATGTGATCACATTGATTGAAATACT
>JAWRJF010000035.1:0-46983 GCA_040307645.1 Anaerovoracaceae bacterium
TGCAATAAATCAATATAAACACTGAAATTTCAACACTTATTAGGGTTTTTGTGGTATAATATGAGTATAGAAAAACCAAAGGAAGGTGCAACATGATATCTAAGAACAGCAAAAATACTAATCAAATAGAGATGATTTCAATCGACCAGCTAGTGCCAGAGGATCATCTTTTAAGAAAGATAGACAAATATGTTGATTTTTCGTTTATCTATGATTTAGTAGAAGACAAGTATTGCAGTGACAATGGCAGACCCGGTATCGATCCCGTTACTTTGATTAAGATTCCTGTTATCCAATGTATGTTCGGAATCAAAAGCATGCGCCAAACAATTAAAGAAATTGAGGTTAACGTAGCATATCGCTGGTTCCTAGGATTAGGATTTCATGATAAGGTTCCTCACTTTACAACATTTGGAAAAAACTACAAGAGAAGATTCGAAGGAACTGATTTGTTTGAACAGATTTTCACTCAGATACTAATGCAGTGTATGAAACAGAATCTTGTAGATACAGATACATTGTTTGTAGATGCAACTCATGTAAAGGCTGCAGCGAATAGCAAGAAAGCAAAGAAAATCATAGTTGCAAAGAAAACAGCCAAGTTCTATCAGGATAAGCTTGATGATGAAATTAATATTGATAGAGAATCACATGGTAAGAAACCTCTTAAGAAAGATGAATCTGAACAGGACAAAGATGATCACGATGATGATAATCCATCAGCTCCTGCAACAAACACAAAGGGAAAGAAAGTTAGCACCACAGATGAGGAAAGCGGATGGTTCCATAAAGGAGAACACAAATCAGTATTTGCTTACAGCATAGAAACAGCATGTGACAAACACGGCTGGATTACAGATTACACAGTACATCCTGGAAATGAACATGACAGTACAACTTTCCCTGAACTATATAAAAAACTAAAACTTAGATTGCCAAAGAACATTGTAATGGATGCAGGTTACAAGACACCTGCCATAGCAAAAATTCTAATAGATGATAATGTTAGACCGATATTCCCATACAGAAGGCCTATGACTAAAGAAGGGTTCTTTAAAAAGTATGAATACGTATATGATGAAAACTACGATTGCTACATTTGTCCTAATAACCAGATACTAAACTATTCCACTACTAACAGAGACGGATACAGGGAATACAAGAGTGATTCAGCTAAATGTGTAAACTGTCCATATCTTTCACAGTGCACAGCAAGTGCGAACCACACAAAAGTAGTTACAAGACATATCTGGGAAGATTACATGGAGATATGTGAGGATATACGTCATACCACAGGAGTGAAGGAACTGTATGATCAGAGGAAGCAAACTATCGAACGCAACTTCGGAACTGCAAAAGAACATCATGGTATGAGATACACTCAGATGATAGGCAGAGAAAAGATGCTCATGAAAGTTGGGCTTACTTTTGCTTGCCTAAATATGAAGAAATTAGCCAAGATATTGGATAAAAGAGATCAGGAATATGGAACAGATAGTTCCATATTTGCTGCCTTTCTTAAAACACTAAGATTAAGAACTAACATTTGTATAGCATAAGAAAAAGTCCTCGGATTCGTCGTGAACCCTCGGACTTTGTCTTCAGTCTGAAATGGACCATAAAGGTCCATTTTTGTTTTAAACACACTATTTTAGAAAATTATGCGAATACTATGAAAATGTTGTCGAAAATTACAATTTTCTGTGCTACAATAATAAGTACGTTAAAATTTCAATTAAAAGAAAAAGGAGAAACTATGAGTAAGAAAATAATAATACTTACAATAGTTTTTATTCTGGTGTGTTCTACTGGTTTTGTTTATGCCGGAAGTATAAATAATAACGAGGCACGTATTGTGAAAGCGGCATCAGGTACCTTTAAGTATAAAGGGAAAACATATATCTCTACTGAAGCCTCTTTGAATACACTAAGAGCTTATCTAAATAGAAGCGACATAGATTTGACAGCTGAGCAGGCAGATAAAGCAATCTCAATGATGTATGCTAAAGTTGAAGAAGGAGTTTTGCAAGGACACATTGTTGAAGTGGGTCAGAATGACACGCAAACTCCATCAAACAATGGAGAGCATTATAATCCTATAGTTAAGCCTATAATGACAGAAAATAGAGATATAATTAAAGAGGTGTTCGAGAGATCACAGGTTATAAATAATAGCAGTGTAGATACTGTACTAAATTCATCATTAGGATTTTTAGAGTTAATTGATAAAACTAACAAGACAGTATTTAAGATAGATACACCTATTAAAAATACAGGGTATAGTCAAAGCAGCTTATTTATAGTAGCTGTTGTATTTATGTTGGTATTAATCGGTAACATTGCTGTTATTATAAGGTTTAAGTTGTATAGGAAAGACTATGAATAAGAAAATATTAAAAAGAGCTAAATATCTGTATATGCCAGCTTTATTTATTATAATTGGTATACCCATTTTTATTTTTGCAGGGGGACTAGAAGACAATATTTTATTTGCAGAAGTTCAGTATGCATTGTCTATTGAGAGTGGTAATGTATCTTTTGACTACACAAAAATTCCTCCAAAAACATCGGGTGAAATCGATTTTAAAAATTTTGATTTTCCTAAAATAGGAACTCAATATGGGCAGTTAAAATGTGATAAAATAAACCTTAATGTACCGATATATTATGGTGATGATGAAAAATCTTTGAGTCGGGGTGCAGGTCAGTATGTACAAAGTGGTATTTTTGGTCAACAAAAGGATATCATCATTGGTGGCCATGATGTTACTTTCTTTGCACCACTAAAAAATGTTAAGGAAGGTTATATATTTGAAGCAGATACGCGGTATGGAAGGTTTCAATATGTAGTGACAGATATAAAAGTACTACAGGCAAACTCAGAGGCAGCCTATGATTTATCGTCCAAAAAGGAACGTTTAATTTTATATACTTGTTATCCTTTTGGCTCCATATTAGGGGAAAGGCCAAATCGATACTTTGTTTACTGTGACAAGTTATCAGGACCAATACTTAAGGGGGATATCAATGAAAAGAGTCATAGATAGAAGGAAATTTCGTAAAGCTATTAGTATTATCTTAGCATTTCTTATTTTTTTATCTATCTTTGTATTTCAATTTTGTTTAGATATGAAAATAGGCTACTTTAGTGATAAAACCTTAGTTAATAGTATTAATAATAGCAGATATACGGAAGAATCATATAAAGAACTAATGGGAAAAATGAATGAACTGGTAACCAGTCATAAATTACCTAAAACAGTTCTAAAGGGTGTAATAAAAGAAGAAGAATATTATGTTCAAAGAGGAAACAGCATTAAAAGATCCCTAAAGGGTCAGTTTTATTCAGTAGACACGTATGAAATTGAGAGACGCCTTGGCGATAATATAAAGAAGTATTTTGAAAAAAATCAGGTCAAAGTTTCAACCCCCGTCTTAATGGGAGTATCAGATATAATGGCAAGTGCAGGAAAAATTTATTCTGATTATAGCCAATTCCATTTTGGGGTTTATTTGGCAAAATCATCATCAAGGTTATCGGATACTCTGAATTTAATTATGGGTATTTCGGCACTTGTTTCAATAATCATTATGGTTGTGCTTATGGCTATTCACAGAAGGAAACATAGAGCAATCAGGTGCATTACGTATGGTATTATTGCTGCTTCATTTAGTAATATAATAATTAGTATTATATCTTTTATAAAGCTAAAAAACACATTAGAAACAGGGCAGAATGCTTTTAATGATTTTGCAACTTGTTTTTTGAACGAATCATTTATTGGAGCTATGGTAATTTCATTAGCTGGATTGCTAATATCGGCTGCTTTGATGTTTATAATACATAGAATAAAATACAAGGTAATATAAAATGGACTCAATTAGATTTACAGATATACATTGTCATGGATTATATGGGATTGATGATGGTGCAAAAAACGAAAAAGAAACTATAGAAATGATAAAACTCGCTTACGAAGAAGGAATAAGAACCATTATCTTCACACCACATTTTTACGGTGGAAATAAAGAATATTCTACCGAAAACACCAAAAAAATTTTTGGTGTAATTGTTAAAAGGATTAAAGAAATATATCCGGATATGAATTTATACCTGGGAAATGAAATTCTATTCTCAGGGGGGATTCTAGAGGAACTAAAAAAAGGCAATGCTTTGACTCTGGCAAATACTAAATATACTTTAGTTGAATTTAATGTGTTTGAAGAATATAATGATATATACTCGGGCTTGAAAAGTTTAATTGAAGGTGGGTACAGACCTATTATAGCGCATGTTGAAAGATATGAAGCTATATCGGGTAGAACTGACAGAATAGATGAGTTAATTAAACTAGGAGCATACATACAGGTCAATTGTAAGAGCCTGACTGGAGGGCTTTTTAACCGAAAAACTAAATGGCTCATTACGCTTCTGAATGATAGTATGATACATTTTATAGCAGATGATAGTCATGGGATAAAGAATAGAGAACCCATTATGAAATCAGTATATAAGAAACTAGAAAAAAAAGTAGATAAGAATTTGCTGAGGAAAATTGCAGTAGATAATATTGAAAGACTAATGGATGATGACTATATATAAAACAAGGGAGGAAGAAATGTACGAAAGCGACGAATTGGAAATTGACCTAAAAGAGATTTTTTATTTGTTAAAGGAGAAAATTGTTGTAGTAATAGTATCGGCAGTGCTATGCGCTCTTATAGCAGGTGTGATTAGCTTTTTTGTTATTACGCCTACATATCAATCCACTGCAAAAGTTTATATTATAACAAAATCAACATCAATTACTTCGTTAGCAGATATACAATTGGGAAGTTCCCTTACTTCAGATTACATGGAGCTGATTAAGAGCAGACCGGTTGTGGAAAAAGTAATAGATAATTTGAATTTAGATTTAACCTATGAGCAACTTTTGGCACAGCTTACTGTTGTAAATCCAGCCGATACAAGATTTTTGAATATTACAATTGAAGACAAGGATCCTAGAATGGCAAAGGCAATTGCAGATGATTTTGTAAAGGTATCTCAGAAACGTATTGCAAAGATAATGAAAATTGACGAGCCTAGTGTAGTGGAAAAAGGTCATATTGCTAAAAAGCCAGTAAGCCCTAATAAAAAAATGAACGTTTTACTTGGTTTTTTGCTAGGTGGGTTTTTATCTATGATGTTGGTCATCGTTATGCGTATAATGGATGATACAGTTAAGACGCCAGAAGATATAGAAAAATACCTTGGTATTAATACACTTTCGGTTATTCCAATAAAAGAAGGAACATCAAAGAAAAAACATAAATCGGGCAAAAGGAGGAAATAAACTATGGGGAAAAAGATATTTTTTAATAATTTAGCGGATCTTGACTATAGGACAAAAGAGGCCTTTAACTCCTTAAGGACTAATTTGAAGTTTTGTGGAAATGATATAAAAACCATAGTTATTACAAGCTGCACTCCAAATGAAGGGAAAAGTACTGTATCTGTAGAATTATGCAGGTGCTTAGCTGAGGACGGAAAAAAAGTCCTTTTGCTAGATGGCGATTTAAGAAAATCAGTATTAGTTGGATCATATAGATTAGAAACAGAAGATGAGATAAAGGGGTTATCACACTATCTTTCAGGTCAAGAAACCTTACAAAATGTTATCTATAATACAGACATTGATAATTTTGACCTAATTGTTGCAGGACCTGTAACTCCTAGCCCAACAGAACTCTTGGGAGGAGACCTATTTAAAGGAATGATAAAAAATCTTAAAGCAGAATATGATATGGTAATTATAGATTCTCCACCCCTAGGGTTTGTTATAGATTCTGCAGTTATTGCTCCGGAATGCGATGGAGCTATAATAGTAATAGAAAGTGATGTAATAAGTAAAAGGAATGTGCAAGAAGTAAAAAAACAGTTAGAAATGGCAGGCTGCAAAATTTTAGGTGCTGTATTAAACAAGATTGAAAATAAAAAAAGACAGTATCGTGGATATTACAAAGGCTACTATAAAGGCTATTATTGAGAAAAATTAATATAATTATACTCCCCCAGCAGATTATGCTGGGGAATTTATTATTTAGGGACGTATAATTTTAAAGCAGGTTCAAGTAACAAAGGTGATCCTTAACTGTAGCATTTTCTTCTTTTCTACAACGTTGCCCCATTAATCGGACTTTCCCTGACAAAGAAAGGACAGCCTCACCATACTTTTTTTCGCCATCAATCTGTATTTTTTCCCAGGTTGCCTTTTCACAGCCTACTAGCAAAAATGCTGTTTTAGGACAAAGATGTACGATACAATCTCTATCAAGCTCACTTTCTAATCTCTTGAAGAAGGGATATAGGAACCAATCAACTAGTTGTTTGCTATACTTTGGCCCAATAATATTGAGGCTCCCTGAAGAATCAGTGTAGAACAAAAGATCGCAGCCTGCAGCCCTTGCAGCCTTATAATAGTTTACTAAATCATCTTGGAAACGATTAAATATGTTTTGGATCAATTGGGGATTCTTTCTCCATGCCATAAGTAGTTTTTGTATATCCATAAGTCCATTTAATATGCCAAAAGGACCATGAACCTCTATTGCAACAGTTTCCCCTTGTGATTTTAATATTTCTACAGCTTTCAGAGTCTCAGCTAAACGACCATTATTTATATTCATTTGTGGAAGGGATTCTAGATCTGTAACAGAAGAAATCACATCTGCTTCTTTCCTTGGCCCAAGGTTTGAGTCGTCGTATTTTATCTTTGCGCCTAGAGCTTCAGCCTCTATTACAGGGTCAAAAGGTAGCATGCAAAAAACATTGTTTTCTTTAAGCTTTATAGACTGAGAAATTTTAGCAATGGTTTTAGCATGATGATATGCATCGGGAATTTCTAACCCTATAGATTTGAAATAATCTTTATCCATTCCTTTGAAATTCGCATATTTGCATTTGAAATCTATTAATTTAGCCATCTTAACCTCCTAATAATCAACATTAGATAAAATCAAGTATATACGTTATATAACTATTAGTATTGTATTTTCTTTATTTGAAATCGTCTAATTTCTATTAGATTTAAAGATAGTAGAACAGCATTAGATAGAAATAAGGCAAGGACATAACCGTAGATGTTTATTGCAGGAATAGAGGTAAAAATAAATAATCCAATCAATAACGTGCCTTGTTGCAAAAAAGAGTTTCTAAAAGAAATCTGTTCTTTTCCCATACTAATTAGTATACTCGATGAACTAGATGAGGTGTAAAGCAAAGGTGCCAAGAGCCCTGTAAGCTTTATCATATAATTCAGATCGGTCCGTTTGTATAAGAAAAACCCGATTTCTTCTGCAAAAGTACAATATAAAATCATAGTTATAATCCCAATTAATAGAGAAATATATAAGACTTTTTTTATTAGAAGCTTAGCATAAGCTTCGTTACCAAGGCTAATAATAGTAGACATTCGTGGAATGATAACCGACGTAATAGAGCCTATGATTATCATAGGATAATACATAATAGGAAATACCATACCTTTATATTTACCGAGAAAGCCTATAGATTCATAATATGAATAACCTATATGCATAAGCCTTGACTTAACCAGTATAGATGAAAGTGCATTGGTAAAGTCGAGTAGGCAATTGGTAAGACATAAAGGCACAGCTCCTTTTACAAGTTTCTTTAAGGTCTTTCTGGTTTCATCAAGATTAATAGAATACTCAACAGATACAGGTTTTAATTTTAAATAGTATATCCAAAGCAATATAACACTAAGCATTTCTCCAATAGAGTAGCAAATGTAGACTATAGTTATGGAAGGAAAATTTGTCTTATTAAGCAAAAGTACAATCAGGGTATAAAACACAGGATATCTAAAGAGTTTTTCTGCAATATTTATGAAAGCAGGCACTTTTATTTTATTTATGCCAAGAAAATATCCTTTTAAAATATTGGAAATAGACATAAGTAAAATTAAAGGACAAGAAGCCATAATTGGATATGACAAAGAGATATCACCTAAAAAATGTATTGAAATACGTTTTGCAGAGAAGAAAAGAATCACCGATAGTAATAAACCCCAAAGAAAATTCGCAATAGCTGTAATTTTCACCGTGGCTAGCATTTCACTTTGACGTTGATGATATTTTTGATGTGAAATAATTTTTGATAGAGTGACAATTACACCTTCCGTAATAAAAGACATAAAGATACAGTTTATTGGGGAAACCATGCTCAATAAACCCATACCTTCAGGACCGAGAATTTTAGAACAATAGATATTAAAAATAAAATCAATAAAGCCTATTAGGAGATTAGAGATAATTAATATAAAAACATCTATTTTCAGTTTACTTATGGTTATTTTCATATTTCACCTTTAATACAACATATTAGTAAAAGAATTACTTTAGTAAGTTTATTAAACTAAAGGCTACAATATAATAGTTTTTAGGGATTTTGACAAAAAAAATAGATAATAAATGACACTAATTGACACTGGCTATTTAGCCAAGTATAATTAATATAAATGGACTTAGGAGGAAAAAAATGAATAAAAACACAAAAAAGATAATTGTTGGCATATTAGTTTTAGTTATCATTGGGGCAGCTTTTTTATTAATTTATAAAAATTTTGCACCTCAGGCTAGTGCCGGAGAGAAGGATATCACTGTAACAGTAGTACATAAAGATGGTACTTCAAAAGCTTTTGATTATAGCACTGATGCGGAGTATTTAGGTGAAGTAATAAAAGAAGAAGCCCTTGTAGAGGGTGAAGAAGGCGCTTATGGATTATATATAAAAACCGTTGATGGAGAAACAGTTAACGATAAAGAACAAGAATGGTGGTGCTTAACTAAAGCAGGAGGACAAGTTAATACTTCTGCAGACCAGACGCCTATCGATGATGGAGATAAGTTTGAATTTACTTTTACCATTGGATATTAACCTTGAGATGAAAGGCAAGTTATGAAAGCGAAAGATTTGGTGCTACTATCACTACTCACGGCCATTCTGTTTGTTGGCCAGGTAGCTTTGGCATTTCTACCAAATATTGAAGTGGTGTCTCTTTTAATTATTGTATATACCCTGGTTTTCAGAAAAAAAGTTTTTTATGTGATTTATGCCTTTGCTCTATTAGAGGGCATAGTATATGGCTTTGGATTATGGTGGGTTATGTATCTTTATGTATGGTCAATTTTAGCCTTAGTGATTCTGTTATTTAAGCATAATAATTCTCTCATTATATGGGTAATTATTTCTGGTGGGTTTGGCCTACTCTTTGGAACCTTATGTTCAATTCCATACTTTATAATAGGAGGATGGGGATTGGGTTTTAGTTACTGGATACAAGGTCTTCCCTTTGATATTTTACATGGACTTGGAAATATGGTGGTAACACTATTATTATTTAATCCATGCTATAAAGCTTTGAAAACATATAATAAAATGAGTATCGTTTAATACAGATGCGTCTAGAGTAAAGAAAAAAGGACTAAATTCCCTATGCTTGGGATTTAGTCCTTGATTTTTATAATTGTATTTCTTTGAATTCTTCATCACTTAGAGTTGCCCCTTCATGGCTTACAACTAGAGCTGAAGCAATATTAGCTCTTTCTATAGATTCCTCTATGTTATAACCCCTATACAGGCATGCTATAACTGCGCCCATGTGAGCATCACCGGCGCCTATGGTGTCAACTACCTTATCAACTTTCACGGTAGGTATATGAGAAAAATTATTGCCATCAAAATAGTATGCGCCCTTTTCACCATTAGTCACAATTACCGTGTTTTCGGTCTTTTTATACAAGGCTTTAGCGGCATCCTGGATTAATGACTTTCCGGTGAAAGCAAATATCTCATCTCTGTTAAGATGTACAACCGGATTCAGTGAAAAAATCCTATCCATCAATTCTTTATTTATTATGTTGATTCTAGGCCCAGGACCAAAGAATATAGGAATATTTCTATTTGCTTCTAGAAACTCCACAATGTTTTCACCTGTGGCATCTTCGATTTCAAGCCCACATATATAAATGCTGGATATCTGCGAGGTGTCAAGATTAGTAAACCATTCTTTTTCAAAAAGATATTCAGCTCCATGGTCGCAGATAAATGTACGTTCACCGCTATTTTCTACAAAACAGTAGCAGCATCCATTTTTTTTATCAGGAGTTGGTATCGGTGATATTAATCCTTTTTCAGCAAGACTATTTCTTATGAAATCGCCGTAAAGGCCTGTCCCTATAGGGGAAAACAAGATATAAGGAGCACCAAAATGATCAATCATATTTGAAACATTATATGCACAGCCACCTAAAGTCATTTTTTGAGATAAAACATGAACGTCTTCCGCAGTTGCAGGAAGACGTTCTACATTAATTATTATATCAGCTACAGTTGAACCTATAACAAGAATTTTTTTCATAGAACAGATCTCCATTTTTTTAAAAACTACTGTCCTATTATATCACCCTCTGTGGAAATAGTCACTACCTGAGTAGGCAAGAACTTACCGCTTTCTTTGATTGCTTTTAAAACGGCCATCTGAAGACCACCACAGCATGGCACTTCCATTCTTATTACAGATACAGATGAAATATTATTTGCTTTTATTATCTCTGCAAGTTTTTCGGAATAATCTACACCATCCAGCTTAGGGCAGCCAATAAGAGTAACTTTGTTTTCCATGAACTTTCCATGAAAATCAGCAAAGGCAAAAGCACTACAGCTTGCTGCAATAAGTAAGTTTGCACCATCAAAATATGGAGAACGTATTGGTGCCAGTTTAATCTGCACAGGCCAATTTTGAAGTTTTGAGTCACAACAGTTACAAGATGTTTGACAAGGTATTTCATCCTTAGCATTTTTGGCAGCCATATTAGCCTTTACAGCGGCTTCATCATAAGCAGCAGCCTCTCGTTCAACAAAGGTAATTGCTCCGGTTGGGCAGGTAGGTAGGCAGTCTCCAAGGCCATCGCAATAGTCATCACGAATCAATTTTGCCTTTCCATCAATCATAGCAATTGCGCCTTCATGACAAGCATTTGCACAGGCACCACATCCATTACATTTATCTTCGTCTATTTGTATAATTTTTCTAATCATTAGTTTCCCTCCTGAATTTTAATTCTTTTCCAAATTTATCATACTTTTTTCTTTTCCCCGTAATAGAATCAATGGAGATTTTGAAAACAGCAGTTCTCCATAAGCTTTTTTTTATTGCTTCATCAAAGGCTCCTAAATTAGAGCTAGCGTACTTTTCACATATTAGTTTTAGGCCATGGATTTTTTCAACATCCTCCATTACTTCAGATATTGATCCATTAATAATGGCCGACTCATATTCTGTAGTGAAGTTTTCAGGTACTAGGTTGGTATCTCCAACACAAGTAAGACAAACATTTTTATTTTTTAAGAATGCATTTACTTTCTTCCCGGCGTTAGCTGAATGAAAATAAATAGTATCATTGTCCCTGACTACAGATAGGGGAACACCATATGGAAGTTGGTTTTCATCAATAATAGATAAAATTCCATATTGACATTTATCAACAACCTCTAAGGCAAAAGCTTTATCCATTTCTCGATCTACACGTCTCATATGTCCACCTCCTTGACTCTTTATCTGCATTATAGTAAAATAAAAATAAAAAGTCCGTTGCATTTGCAACAAAAAGAGGAAAAATGAAAAAATATATAGATGTTATAAAAAAATCTCCTTTGTTTAGGGGAGTTAAGGATGAAAATATTCTAGATATGCTCCAATGCTTCCAAGGGATAAACGCAATATATGAAAGGAACAGCTTTATTCTAGAAGCGGGAGAAACCACTTCTAAAATGGGTTTGCTGCTTACCGGAAAAGTCTACATTATTAAAGAGGATTTTTGGGGAAATAGAAATATAATGATGGAAATTCTTCCAGGAGATATTTTTGGGGAGGTATATGGGATTATAAAAGATGAACCCTTAGGCAATAGTGTTATGGCAGCAGAGAAAAGCCAAGTGTTGTTTTTAGAGATTGAAAAACTTATGACAATGTGCACTGAAAGTTGCCGCTTCCATAATTTAATAATTAAAAATCTATTAAATGTGATGGCAGAAAAGACATTACTAATGACCCAAAAAATGGAGCATATGTCTAAAAGAACCATAAGAGATAAGCTTATTTCATATTTGTCTGAACAGAGTATAAAAAATGGCAATCAGGAATTTGAAATACCCTTTGGTAGGCAGCAGCTGGCAGATTATCTTGCGATAGACAGAAGTTCTATGTCGAGGGAACTTTGTAATATGAAGAAGGAGGGATTGCTAGAGTTTTACAAAAATAGATTTATTTTGTATAATGAGAATGTATAGTATACAAGGAGGAATTGTTATGTCAGTACTTACAGAACGGGCCTTGGCAGCATCATTAAGAAAATTGCTTGAGAAGAAAACCTTAGATAAAATAACAGTAAAGGATATTACAGATGACTGTGGTGTAAACAGACAGACTTTTTACTATCACTTTCACGATGTATATGATTTGGTAGGTTGGATATTTACAGAAGAAGCTAAGAAATATCTCAGTGAGGATATAGATGGTTCTAATTGGAAGGCCAATGTGCGTAAGATTACGCAGAGACTTATCATAGATAAAAACTTTGTTATGAATATTTTTTTCTCTGTAAATAGAAGGCAGTTAGAAAAGTTTATGCAGAATTTAGTAAGACCTGCATTTTTCACCTTATCAGAAGAGATCATAGAAGAAAATAATATTAAGATAGAGAAGGAAGATTATGATTTTGTAGTTGACCTTTATACTTTTGGGCTGGTAGGTATTTTGACAGAGTGGTTGGCCGATGGTATGAAAGAAGACTATTTAGACAAATTGGATAAATTTTTATATATGGTAGACGGTACCATGGTGATAACTTTAAGGAAGTTTGACAAAGAGTCATAAATGTACATTTTTTTTACAATAATCGAAACGTGTCGAGAAATATGGCACGTTTTTTGTTTTGTCTATTTTAATAAGGGGTTACTTTGCATATGATTAATATGTAGGAAAGGAGTGGTAGACGTGGGTATCACTAATGAAATAAAAAGGATGGGGTTAAAGAAAGTTTACTCCTATTTGGATAAGGACCCTGATACAAATATTCCAAAGCTAATGGATTGGGCAGATAAATTCATGAAGGATGGGGTCTTGGAATCACAGAGAAATGCCATAAGAAAAACAATAGAAAATCCTGATAGCAATTGGTATCAATTAATGAAAAGTTTATGGACAGATATCGATGATGAAGTCAGGAAAACCACTTTTGAAAATTTCATTATTAATGCCAATGCTTTAGCAGGGCCAAGAGAGGAAGAGGCAAGAGAAAAATATGGGTGCAATATACCTTGGGCAATTTTACTTGATCCTACTAGTGCGTGTAATTTAAAATGTATTGGTTGTTGGGCTGCAGAGTATGGCGATAAGCTTAATATGAGTTTTGATACACTAGATAGTATTATTGAGCAAGGTAAAGAGCTAGGTACATATATGTATATCTACTCCGGAGGAGAACCTTTAGTAAGAAAAGACGATATTATTGCACTTTGTAATAAGCACTCTGACTGTCAGTTTATGGCGTTTACTAATGGAACTCTTATTGATGAAGACTTTGCAAAGGAAATGCTAAGAGTAAAAAATTTTGTGCCCGCAATAAGTGTGGAAGGTTTTGAGGAAGCTACAGACTTAAGAAGAGGTACAGGTACTTTTGCTAAGGTAGAAAGAGCAATGAAAATATTAAGGGAAAACAAATTACCTTTTGGGGTTTCTTGCTGCTATACCAGCAAAAATGTTGAGGTAATAGGTAGCGAAGAATACTTTGATCAAATGGTAAATTGGGGAGCAAAGTTTTGTTGGTTATTTACATATATGCCAGTGGGCAAAGATGCTGTTCCGGAGCTTATGGTTACAGATGAACAACGTGAGTTTATGTACCATCAAGTAAGAGGTTTTAGAAAGACGAAACCTATTTTTACTATGGATTTCTGGAATGATGGGGAATTTGTTGAAGGTTGTATTGCAGGGGGCAGACGATATCTTCATATCAATGCTAATGGTGATATTGAGCCGTGCGCTTTTATACACTATTCTGATTCAAATATAAAAGAAAAAACTTTATTAGAAGCATATCAATCGCCATTATTTATGGCTTATCATAATAACCAGCCGTTTAATGAAAATCATTTGAGGCCTTGTCCTTTACTTGATAACCCTGGAAGACTTACTGAAATGGTTGAATCTTCAGGTGCTTTTTCTACTGATTTGCAAAATCCAGAGGACGTAAGAGAACTTAGCGAGAAGTGCGAAGAAAAGGCAGAAAAATGGGCAATAACAGCTGATAAATTATGGCAATGCAGCCATAATTGCCAGCATTGCAAATAAACTCCAAAGTGCATAATGGGGGAAAAATAGCCGTGGGATAATCCTACGGCTATTTTATTATGAATTTTGGATTTTTAACTTTTAAGTTTGCATCTTTTTTAATTGATGAAGGTTTAGTTTCTAAGACAGCGGGGTTTTTAAGATATTTATTAAATTCTTTAAAACATCTACCTAGGTAGTGGCCAGATTCCATTCGATCATCAACGGTCACTTTTACGCCAATAGTTTTTCTTTCTTCAACAACCTCACCATTTTTTATAACTTTTTTATAAGGCTGACCCATAGCAATAAAAATACTAGTAGTGCCAAATTCATATATATGGTGATATACAGCATTAGTTCTCAGGGATGCAAGATTAGTAATAAATAATGAAGTATGGAAAGGACTTGCGTCAATTATCTTAAATGGCAACGAGAAGTGCTTATCCCACCACTTTAATAAAGAAACGGTGAATCCTACTAAAGTAGGGAGCTTCATTATATTGCGTAAAAGCTTATCCATAGAGTTTTCTGTTTTTTCTTCGGTCTGATGCATTTCTATTGCTTCTGATACTTTTCGATTGACTTCGAATATATCATCATCAAGATTAAAATAAACTTTAATAACGGTTTCTTCACACACATCACCATCTACCTTTATGGCTACGAAAGAAATGCAAAAGTGGTTTCTTGCGTATATTTTTTTATTTACAACGAAACGATTTAGATTTGGGTTTTGGGATACCAAACGAAGATATGCTGCGATTACAACACTCATATGCTTCATTTTTATGCCTTTAGTCCTACACTCATTAATATAATTTTGGACGGCATCCAAATCTAAATCTACACTTACGTAGTTCATAGCATCGTATCTATGGGGCATAATGTGTGGAATTATTTCATAAAAGGGATCACAGCCTTTTAGTCTGTAGCCATCTGTTCTGTTCATATTTCCTCCAAAGGGTATAATAATAATTATTATACTACAAATCATGGAAATTTTCAAGGAGGGGAGGGAGATGTAAGAATTTCGAAAGATTTTGTAAATTGAATAGCATTATGGTATACTAGGATATATTATTTTAAAATTATAGGTGAAGATTATGAAGTATAAATTGTATAAGGCTGAAGATTTTAAAGAAACAAATTGGTCGGGTGGAAAGACTAAGCAATTAGCCATTTTTCCGGAGGATGGAAATTATTTGGAACGTGATTTCCTCTGGAGGTTGAGCACTGCTACTATTACAGAGGAGGAATCTAGATTCTCTAAGTTGCCAGATTATAATCGTGTATTAGTGGTGCTTGAAGGAGAGGTTGTACTGGCTCATGAAGGCCAAAGAGTAACTCGGCTAAAAACTTTGGAACAGGATCGATTTGATGGTAGCTATAAAACCAAAAGTTTTGGTAAAATAACCGACTATAATTTAATGGTTTCTAAGGGAAATGAAGGGTATATAGAGGTTTTTTCTGCTCATGAAAAAAATATGGAACTGGAGATAATTAGAAATGATAGTCTAAAATTTAATACTCAGTGTTTTTATTGTAAAGAAGGATACTTTACAGTAAGTGTCGAAGGAGAAACTATTTTAGTAACTGCTAACACACAATTAGTTATAGAATTCCAACAATCTGAAGAGATAAAGATTTCTATTATGGGTGATGGTGTAGGGATTAGAAGTCAGATTTTATATGATTACAAGCCAGAAGAAAACAGAGCTACTGTAATACCAACAGAAAAGGCTAGTTTTACTGATTTTATAACTTGCATGTATATTGCAAATGTACAATTCAGAGGTGCAAAATACATATTTAGAAACTTAAAAAATCAGTGGTTTGATGAAGAACTTAAGAAGGTGATTAGGAAGATAGAAAAACCCTGCATACCTTTTATAATTGCATTTCTCGGAATTATAGTAATTGCCGCAATAGGGTCAGAAACTTTTACAAGTGCGTCACAGTGGCTTATTCCGATTACAGCTTGGCTGCTAATTAATATCTTAATAATATCACCGATGATATATTTTGTTATGGCACCTAAACCTGTAAAAAAACACATAAAGGATATACATAATCTAACCCCGTATGAAGAAAAAGTCAGGGCAGAGGAACTTGCAACTAATGAACGTCTAGATAAAATTTTAAGCAAGTATAAATTTACAGGAAGAGCTGAATATGATGAAAATGGTAATCGTCTTGATAAGTTAAGGTAAATAATGCTAATTATTTATGATTGTCTTAAAAAAGCTGCATATAATATTTTCTATTGAATATTATAGTTAAAAATTAAAGAGAGGCAGTAAACATGGACGATCATAATGAAGATGTAGAATTAGGTGAGGACTTAATTGAAAACACAGAGACAGCTAAGGAAGGCTCTAGCTTTATAGAAGAGATAAGGGAGTTAGAGGCAAAGGCTAAAGAACAGAATTACACGACATTTAAGAAAAGCACTTATTGGCATCAGCAAAACGGATTTGTTGAGGAGGATAAAAGAGAAGATTTTTATAATCAGTTATTGGAAAGCCTTCTAAGAATTGAGACTATATTAATTAAAATTGAAACTTTATTTAATGATAAAAAAGAATAAAAGAGGCCCTCTTTATTAGAAATCGTAGTAACGATATTTCAAATAATAATGAGGGCCTCTATCTCTTATGAATAAGTGGTATTTAACTAAAATTATTAATTAATTATTACTCTAGGCCGCCACAAGGACCACTATTCGTACAAGGACCAATGTTATGCCCTTGATAGAATTCTTGCTTAATTGTAATATTGTTTGCATAAGGCTTGATAGCTGATACCAAAAGGTTTTCATGCTTCCATAATTTATCGATAACTTTATAGTCAATTCCTAATAAACAATCATTTCCTGATACAGTAACCATAACATTTTCTATGATAATAACTTTACAGGATCCATCAATTAACGCTAGTTCGTTTTTAAATTGATTTAGACCTGTGGAATTATTGGAGAAAAAGGCACCGCTTGGGAATCTGGCGAATTCATGCCAATAACAATTGAAGGTGTCTTTAGGGGTTACTACAACAAGTGTGCTTCCATAACGTAATACAACCTCAAATTCAATACTGTTAATAATACGGTCACAACCTGTTTGAGGGCTCATACGTTCTTCTGCACATAATACTCTCCAGCTTTGGAGTGTTGGTGGCCCATCAGGTAAAAAGCCTCCTCTACAGCCTGCCATCCCGTCAGGATTGCATGGAATACAAGTTGTTAAAGTTCTTCTTTTTACACAAATATCACGAACATCTTCCACACAGATATCATGGCATTCGCAAGCGGCTGTTTCTAGTTGATATCCAAAAGCAGCTCTTTTTTCTGCGTCTGTAAAGATGTTACAACATTCCCCACAATTTGGAGACAGTCCACCTGAGCATGTTGCAACTTGAACGCTTTCTTCAAGAGCCTGCAATTCATTAGTTTTTATAGGATCCATTATTATTTCTCCTTTTAAGAAATTTATAGAGAAAGGCCTTACGTCCTCTCATATAGTAGTATATGATGTTTAGATGGAAATGTGACATTAATAGTATTAACCCAAAATTATTGGAGGAGAAACCCCAGAAAAAAAATATAGCAGGCAGCCTAAGAAAGGCCATCTGCTATATTTGCAACCTATTTATTTATAGTTATTTTATTGTAACTAATCTTTTAACAGTTTTTCCGTAAACTTTTTCCCCACAGACGTATGTGTAAGGAGTAACTGATACGGTGTATTTGCCTTTTGCCAAGGTTCTTGTAGTGTAAGTTTTTGCAGTTGAATATTTGTAAGAAACCTTTGTACCTTTTGCATTGATTGTCTTATAGTAGAAACCATCAGCTTTACTATTTCCACTTATTTTAGCATGTATTTTTCTCTTGGAAACTTTTGAAGAGGTAACCTTAGTAGTACGTTTTGCAGCATCTTTGCAAAGTGCTACAGTTTCTTTTGCAACCTGTGTTTCCTCTACTAATGCATCATTAGAGTTGACTTTTACAGCCTTTATAACTCCGATTCTTCCCTGACGTTTTTCATATTGCTTTCCAATTACTCCGCCAAGCTCATCTTGTATATAATTCATTAATACCTGGGTATCGATTAAAGATTCATCTAGCAGCAGCTTGCAATCTTTAAACATTGTATAACCATCACCCTGATCTTTTAAAATGTAATTAGTTGAAGCAAGAGTGTAAGTTTTATAAGGGTCTATTGCAACTCCATTTACTTTTACATTTAGAACTCGTCTTGCACCTTCAACAGAAACGTACATTTTGTTATCATCAGTTTTTACTGTTGATGGAACTGTTGTATCTATATCAAAAGTAATTCCTGAAACTTGCAAGAAACCTCCAACTTCATCAGGAGTATTTCTTGTTGCAAATTCTAAAGCATCTAAAACCTGTTGCCCGGTAACTTCTATTTTGCAAAGCATACTGCCCCAAGGGTGAACAGCAAGCATATCACCGTAAGTAATATCGCCTGCATTTATGTTAGCACGGATTCCACCGCCTTGAATAAATCCAATATCAGCATTTGCTGCGTATTTATATGCATCGGCGCAGAAATCTCCAAGGTTCGTTTCCTGATTTCTGATTGCGCGAGTTTTACCATCAGCTTCCATTGTAGTTAGGTTTACTGCTGATTTACCGATTACTTTTTTTGTAAGAGCAGAAACCTTATCATTTACTTCTTTTATAAATTCATCTACAGTAGCATCTTTAGCTTCATAATTAGTAATTAAGCTAGTAGATATCTTTCCACCAGAAATAACTAGTTCACCGATAGCGGCAAGCTTAGTACCTGTAGAGGATAATGTAACGTCTTTGCCTTCTTTGTTTTTAACAATTTCACTTGCAATTGTGCTGTGAGAATGACCATCAATAAATGCGTCTATCCCTGTTGTTTTTGCGATAACTTCTTTTGAAGTCCAAGGCTTGCTCTGTTCATCAATTCCAAGGTGACCGATAGCGATTACATAGTTAGCACCAGCTTTTTTTGCTGCGTCGATGGCAGATTGAACTGTTGCATAAAGTTTATCTCCGGTAGCATCGTTTTGGAATCCATATATATATTCACCTTTGTCATTTTGGAAATATGCAGGGGTTGATTTAGTTATAGATTCAGGAGTTGAGATACCAACAAAAGCAACTTTTGTCTGTCCATATTCTTTTATAACATATGGTTCGAAAACAGATTTATCTGTTCTTAAATCCATAAAGTTAGATGATATGTACTTCGCTTTTGAAGCCTTTACTAGTTCAAAGAACCTATCCATACCATAGTCGAATTCATGATTACCTGGCACGGCAATGTCATAGCCTACCTTATTCATAATGTCAATTGGATATTGTCCTTTTGATAATGCACCCGAAGTTCCACCTTGGATTGCATCACCAGCATCAACTAAAGTAACATGGTTCGTTTGCTTTAATTTTTCGGCCTTATATGCAGCTAGTCCAGCGTAACCGATATTATCATCGATTCCAGAGTGAACGTCGTTAGTATAAAGCACTACAATGTCGTCAGATTTTACATCTGCGGCAAAAGATGTTGCAGGCATCATTACAAAAACCATGCATACTGCCAGCAAAGTAACTAGCATCTTTTTACATTTGTTCATTGTTCTTTCTCCTTTTATTTGTTTATTTATTTAAAGCTTTTAAGAAAGCTTTAACATCTTCTTCAGTAGTTCCCCATGAGGTTACAAGTCTGATTACCCTATGGTTATCATCCCAGCCTTCCCAATCGTAGAAGAAAAAGTCTTTTTCAAGTTCTCTAACCATTTCTGTTGGGAAAATAGGAAAAATCTGATTGGTATGTGAGCTACCTTTAAATGAGTAACCTGCAGCAGTAATACCGTCTCTAAGCATTTTAGACATTTTATTTGAATGAGCAGCCATTTGAAAATAAATTCCTTTTTCGCCATCTCTTAAAAGTTCTTCAAATTGTACTCCTAAAAGTCTGCCTTTTGCAAGCAGTCCACAGTTTTGCTTTATCATCCATCTAAAATGATTATTAATTTCGTCATTTAGAATAACAAGAGCCTCGCCAAATAGGGCACCGTTTTTAGTTCCTCCTATATAAAAAGCATCTACTAAGTTTGCAATATCTTTAATAGACAGGTCGTTATCTTCACATGTAAGAGCAGCGCCTAACCTTGCACCATCCATGTATAGATACATGTTGTGATCCTTACAGCATTTGCTTAATGCCTCTAATTCGGACTTCTTATATATGGTTCCATCTTCCGTTGTATTAGAGATGTAAACCATCTTAGGGATTACTGTGTGTTCATCTTCATATTCGAGCCATGCCTTCTCAATTAACTCAGGTGTCAGCTTGCCGTCTTCAGGCGGCATAGCAATTATTCTATGTCCCGTTGCTTCCACTCCACCGGTTTCGTGAATATAAATGTGAGCGGATCTAGGCGCAACTACGGCTTCATAAGGCCTTAAAGAAGCGGCAATTGTAGTTATGTTAGTTGGGGTTCCGCCTACCATTAGATGTACATGGGCGTCTTGACGGCCTATAAGGTCTTTTACCATCTGTCTTGCATTATCGCAGTGGACATCAAGTCCATATCCGTCACTATTTTCTAAGTTGGTTCTTGTCAAAGCCTCTAGAATTTTAGGGTGAGCACCTTGACTGTAGTCACTTCTAAAAAAAATCATAAATAATCCTCCTGTGGATATTTTCTAAATATTCTATATCTACATTATATCAGCTTGTACAAAAAACTAAAGATAAGTTTTTGTTAAATCTTAACTAAAAAGAAAATGTCGTAATAAATACGACAAATCCTTTATATATTCTGTTGATAATAGTAAAATAAATTAAAGCTGTCTTTTATATTTTTCTTTTGTAGCCAATCCACCTCTTATGTGACGCTCGGCTTTGTTTGTATCTAAAATTTTTTTTACATCAGCGGCAAGAGTTGGATTTAATTCTTGCAAACGCTCTGTTACATCTTTATGTACAGTACTTTTACTAACGCGAAATTTTTTAGCCGTGGCCCTTACTGTAGCGCCGGTTTCCAAGATATAGTTTGCTAGCTCCAGTACTCTTTCTTCTATGTAATCCTTCATAAAAATACACCGCTCCTTAACTTATGTTAAAACAATATATGCGGCTAAGACTTGGTATATGCTATAGCCTTTAACAAAAAAATACTAATTGTTGTTACAAAGAATTAACATAGATTTAACATAGAACCTATAGCGTAAACTATTTATATATAGTAGACTAATAAAGTAAAATGGAGGTAAATTCATGATTTTTTTTGTTGAAGATGATAATAGTATAAGAGAACTTGTAATCTATACTTTAAATAATGCAGGCTTTGAAGCTAAAGGTTTTGGAAGACCGTCTGCGTTTTGGAAGGAAATGAATGAAACTACACCTAGATTAATTTTATTGGATATTATGTTACCTGAAGAAGACGGCCTTCAAATATTAAAAAAACTTAGAAGCTCATCTAGAACTAAAAAGATTCCGGTAATGATGTTGACAGCTAAAGGAAGTGAATATGATAAGGTCATTGGCCTTGATTATGGTGCAGATGACTACGTACCTAAACCCTTTGGCATGATGGAATTGGTGGCTAGAATAAAAGCTTTATTAAGGAGAGCCGAGGTAGTTGATACAGAAAAAGAGTACTCTATTGGGAAGTTATATGTATCCCCGACAAAACACATCGTAAAAGTTGATGGGAAGAACATTGTGCTAACATTAAAAGAGTTTGAAATGTTATGCATGCTAATTGAAAATAGGGACATAGTTTTTACAAGAGATCAAATCTTAACAAAGATTTGGGGATATGCCTTTGATGGTGAAAGTAGAACGGTAGATGTACATATTCGTTCTCTAAGACAGAAATTAGGTGACTGCGGTTACCTGATTGAAACTGTTAGAGGTATAGGTTACAAAATTGGAGACAAAGAAAATGAAGAATAGAATTTTTAAGGGTATTTTTTATGTTGCGATTTTAGTATGGATAAGTTGCTTGGTTCTTATATTAGGGGCACTTTATTCTCAGTATTCGGGACAATACCAGATTGAACTAAAAAACGAAGCACATTTGGTAGCACAGGGGATAAACACCAGTGGAGACGCTTTTTTTAAAAATCTGGAGGTTCAAGACAACCATAGAATAACTTGGATTGATGATGATGGAACAGTAATTTATGATAGCAGGGTAGAAGCTAAAAAATTAGAAAATCACGGAGATAGAAAAGAAGTAATCAGCGCGTTAAAAACAGGCTATGGAGAAGAAATAAGATACTCTAAGACTCTATCAGAAAAAACCGTATATTGTGCTGTGAAATTACAGAACGCCACTGTTTTGAGAGTGTCTGCCACACAGTTTACTTTGTTAACTCTGATATTAACAATGCTTCAACCTATTTTAATAGTTTTAGCTATTGCAATTGTGTTATCTATGATTTTAGCATCAAGAATATCTAAGCTTATAATAAAACCAATTAATCAGATTGATGTTGAAAATCCAGAAAAGAATAAAATCTATGATGAACTAAGGCCTCTTGTAGAGAAACTTTCAGAACAGAATAAGCAAATTACTAAGCAGATTACAGAGCTTCAGGTTGATGTCGATGAAAAGACTAAGGAGTCTGATTTTAGGAGAGAATTTACGGCTAATGTGTCTCATGAGTTAAAAACACCTTTAACATCTATTTCTGGTTTTGCTGAGATAATAAAGAATGGCATCGTAAAAGACCAAGACATACCTAGGTTTGCAGGCAAAATTTATGATGAAGCACAGCGGTTAATTGCCCTTGTTGGAGACATAATAAAGCTATCTCAATTAGACGAAAACGCAATTTTAGCAAAAAAAGAAAGAATTGACTTATATTCAACTTGCGAAAGTGTAATTGCCCATCTTCAAGTAGCAGCTCAGAAGAAAAATATTAAATTCCGCTTAGAAGGACAACGTGCAGAAGTTGATGCTGTTGAGCAAATACTAGAAGAAATAATCTATAATTTATGCGATAATGCAGTAAAATATAATAAAGAAAACGGATCGATTACTGTTGAGGTATCGAAAAATAATGATAGACCATATGTGAAGGTTACGGATACGGGAATAGGTATCCCGGAAAATGAAATAGATAGAGTTTTTGAAAGATTTTATCGAGTGAACAAGAGTCACTCTAAAGAAATAGGAGGCACAGGCTTAGGCCTTTCAATTGTAAAACACGGAGCCGCATACCATAATGCAAAAATTTCTATTGAAAGTAAAGTTGATAAAGGTACAAGCATTACCATTACTTTCTAAATTAACGAAGGAGATAAAATATGGACATTTTTTCAGTGATTACACTACTTGGGGGATTGGCGTTATTTTTATACGGGATGAATTTAATGTCACAGGGATTAGAAAAACTAGCTGGGGGTAAATTAGAGTCAATATTAAAAAAGATGACTTCTAATCCTTTAAAAAGCCTATTTCTTGGAATAGGTATAACAGCAATAATTCAAAGTTCTTCTGCTGTTACTGTAATGCTTGTAGGATTAGTAAATTCAGGTATAATGGAGCTAGGTAATACAGTTGGTATAATTATGGGATCTAATATTGGTACTACTGTGACTGCTTGGATATTAAGTTTAGTTGGAATCGAAAGTGATAATGTTTTAATGAAATTGTTAAAACCGGAATCATTTTCACCATTATTAGCGCTTATCGGTATTGTCCTTATGATGTTTTCAAAAACAACTAAAAATAAAGACATTGGGAGCATAATGATAGGTTTTGCGATTTTGATGTACGGAATGAACTTTATGAGTGCGGCAGTAAAACCGCTTGCTGATATGCCAGAGTTTACTTCAATACTTACAGCATTTACAAATCCACTATTAGGTATATTTACTGGGTTACTGTTAACCGCAGTGATACAAAGCTCTTCTGCATCAGTTGGTATTTTGCAGGCCCTTGCTTTAACTGGAAGTATATCATATGGGATGGCAATCCCTATCATAATGGGACAAAATATCGGAACATGCGTAACAGCATTAATTTCTAGTATAGGTGTAAATAAAAGTGCAAAAAGGGTTGCGGTAATTCATATTGCCTTTAATATTATTGGAACCACCGTTTGCATGGTATTGTTTTATATCGCTCATTATTTCTTCGATTTTGCATTTATTGACAGTCCAATAGCACCTGTAGGAATAGCCATAGTTCACAGCATATTTAACATATTTACGACATTAATTCTTTTGCCTTTCTCAACAGTCTTAGTGAAATTTGCAGAAAAGGCAATAAAGACAGAAGAAACTCCAGAAATTGCTTTCCTAGACGAAAGATTATTAAATACACCATCAATTGCTCTTTCTGAATGTAACAGAATCACAACAGAAATGTCATATGTTGCAAAAGAGACAATGGTAGAGGCAATAGAAAGCCTATTTAGTTTTGATAAGAATAAAGAAGCAAGTATCCTAAAAAAAGAGGATTTAGTAGATATATATGAAGATAAATTGGGTTCATATTTAGTAAGGCTAGCAGGATTTGATCTGTCTGACAGGGATAGTATGCAAATTTCCAAGCTTTTGCATACTATTGGAGATTTTGAACGAATTAGTGATCACGGAGTAAACATTCTTAAGGTTGGCAAAGAAATATATGAAAAGAACATAAAATTTTCAAGTCAGGCTCAGCATGAAATTGCTGTAGCCACTAATGCACTAAAAGAAATAATGGATATAGCTTTTGAAGCCTTTGATAAAGATGATTTAGAGTTAGCTCAAAAAGTCGAGCCTTTGGAACAGGTCATTGACGAACTAATTGAGGTGATGAAAGTCAATCACATTAAAAGGCTTAAAAACGGTCAGTGTACTATTGAGCACGGATTTGTACTAGCAGATTTACTTAATAATTATGAGAGAGTATCTGATCACTGTTCAAACATTGGTGTTGCATTAATTGAACTTTCAAAAGCTAGTTTTGATACACATGAATATTTAAATAGACTAAAGACTATTGACAATGACGATTTCTTGAATATGTTCGCTCAATTTAGGGAAAAGTACTCTTTAGAAAAATAATTGCAAATTAAATTGAAAAAAAATGAAATATTATATATAATGTTTTAGTAAATGTAGATGATAATATTAAGTAAATGATAAATACTAAATAAATATATAATAGAAGAGGAGAATAAACATGGGATTTGCAAATGAAGTTGGAATAGATCTTGGCACAGCCAATGTACTTGTATATATAAAAAATAAGGGGATTGTCTTAAGTGAGCCATCTGTTGTAGCAATAAATAAGGATACTGATGAAATATTGGCAGTTGGAGAAGATGCAAGACTAATGCTTGGTAGAACACCTGCGAATATTATTGCTGTAAGACCTCTTAGAGATGGAGTAATTTCAGATTATGATATCACAGAGAGAATGTTAAAATATTTTATAAGAAAAACTTGCGGCAGCGGAAGATTTTTTAAACCAAGGATTATGGTTTGTGTACCAAGTGGTGTAACTGAAGTAGAGAAGAGAGCTGTTAGAGAGGCCGCTACTCAGGCGGGGGGAAAAGATGTATTTCTTATGGAAGAACCGGTAGCTGCAGCTATTGGTGCAGGTATCGATATTGCATCACCAGACGGTGTAATGGTAATAGACATTGGTGGAGGAACTACAGATGTTGCAGTTATCTCTCTAGGTGGAATTGTCGCTAGTACATCAGTGAAAATTGCTGGGGACAAGTTTGACGATTCTATAATAAAGTACATGAGGAAAGTTCATAAACTATATATCGGTGAAAGAACTGCTGAAGATATTAAGGTAACTTTAGGCACGGCTTTTCCTAGAGATGAAGTTCTAGTAAAAGAATGTAGAGGAAGGGACCTTGTTACAGGGTTACCTAAGACAGTAGAGGTTACCTCAGAAGAAATAATGGAGGCTCTTGAAGAACCATTACATGCTATTTGTGAGGCTACTCACAGTGTCCTTGAAAGAACGCCACCTGAATTAGCCGCGGATATCAGTAATACGGGGATTATGCTTACTGGCGGCGGAGCATTACTATATGGAATTGACAGAAGAATAGAGGATAGAACTGGAATCAAAGTAAATATAGCAGAGGACCCTAAGTCTTGTGTTGCAATTGGAACTGGTAAAGCATTAGACCAGCTAGAAGCCTTAGAGAGCAACCAATTAAACAGAAGGGCACCATATCTATAAAATAAATAGGCTCTCTGTATTCTAGCGCAGCTAGTTTACGAGAGCTTTTTTGATTATCTAAAATGAGGAGAACATTTAATGAAATTAGAATTAATCGCTACGGCAACTTTTGGCCTTGAGGCAGTAGTAAAAAGAGAAATACAGGATCTAGGGTACAAGATAATTTCTTCAGAAGATGCAAAAATAACATATTGGGGAGATGAAAGAGCAATTGTTAGAAGTAATTTATGGCTGCGAAGTGCTGATAGGGTGCTCCTTAAAATGGGAGAATTTTATGCCCTTGAATTTGAAGAACTTTTTCAACAGACGAAAGCAATTCCATGGGAAGAGTGGATCCCTATAGATGGAAAGTTTACGGTTACAGGTACTTCAGTAAAATCTAAACTCCACAGTGTTCCGGCGTGTCAGAGTATAGTAAAGAAAGCTATAGTCGAGAGACTTAAGGAATTTTACGCTATCGATACTTTCCCAGAAACCGGGGCGGAATACACAATAAAAACAACAATTCTAAAAGACAGAGTAACCCTTACCATTGACACTAGCGGGACAGGTTTGCATAAAAGAGGGTATAGAGTGGCAGATGTTGCAGCCCCTATAAAAGAGACGTTGGCAGCAGCTATGGTTCAGCTGTCTTTTTGGAAAGAAGGGAGAATATTACTCGACCCATGCTGTGGATCGGGGACTATTCCTATTGAAGCGGCTATGATTGGGAGAAACATTGCACCAGGGCTAAATCGTAAATTTGTATCACAACAATGGGAGTCTATACCTGAAAGTATTTGGAAAGAAGAAAAGAAAAAAGCCTATGAAGCTATTAATTATGATGCGGATTTAAAGATATATGGTTTTGACATCGACAAGAAAGCTACCGAGGCCGCAGCAGAAAATGCAGCTGAGGCAGGAGTTGATGACTGTATTATATTCAAGCAGATGGATATGGCCAAGCTAAAGGCTAACGAAAAGAGCGGGATTATTATTACTAATCCACCATATGGAGAGAGGATTGGGGAAGCCAATGAAATTGCAAATATTTACAAAAAATACAGCGAGTTCTTTGAAACTAATCCTACATGGTCCTTATTTTTGGTAACTACAGACAAAGACGTGGAAAAGAAGATTTTCGGGCATCCTGCAGACAGGAGAAGAAAATTATACAATGGTCGACTGGAGGTATGTTACTATCAGTTTCATGGCAAAAAGGAGTAATATTTAATGAATATTTCTGTAGATAAAAACATCAGAACACCTCTCTATTGGCAAATTGCAGATCAGATAAAAAAAATGATCATCAGTGGGAAATTGTTGGATGGAGCAATTTTGCCTTCTGAAAGGAATTTGGCAAAAATATTGGATGTTCATAGGAATACGGTAATCAAAGCATACTCTTTATTGAAAGACCAAGAGCTTTGTGAGTCTGTTCAAGGTGTTGGATACATGGTGACATATGTTTGTAAAACAGATTATGAGCCAGACGTGATAAAGAATGTAAACTGGAGTTCTATTATAAAAGAGGACTTTCAGGATATGGAAAAAACTTTTGATGATATATTTTTAAGATTTGCTGAAGAAAATAATATTTCTTTCTCTACAGGAATGCCACCGGCCATATATGATGAGGATGATCTTGCCGCTGATATGGCTGCCATACTTAAAGAAGAAGGTCGCAGACCATTTTTTATCTCACCATACCAGGGAGATATGAACCTAAGATTGCGTATTATTTCATATCTAAGAACTAAGGGCATTAAAGCCGGTATAAGTCAGATTCAGATTATGTCTGAAACGAATCAGGCTTTAGACTTTATAGTTACCGCAATTTTAAAACCGGGAGATAAGGTTATCATAGAAGAACCGGTTTCTCCAGATGTATATAGAATAATTGAGCTTGCAGGCTGTAAACCGATTACGGTTCCCGTGGATGATGACGGCATGATTTGTAGCAATCTAGAAGCTTTGATAGAAACTCATCAGCCAAGATTTATCTATGTTAATTCAAGTTACCACGACCCTACCGGTAATATCTTATCTGTAGAGCGAAGGAAAAAATTATTAGAGCTTTCTAATAGATATAGATTACCTATAATTGAGGAGGATGCAGCCTCCGAGCTTTCCTTTGAAGAAACATTTTTACCTACAATAAAATCTATGGACCGAAGCAAAAATGTGATTTACATATATTCTTTTGCCTTGACATTTATTCCAGGATTTTCCATGGCCTTTGTCGTAGCACCAGAGAAACTGATAAAATGTCTCAGCTACATGGTATCTATTCGTATAATGTCTTTGGACTGGATTACTCAAAAACTTTTAGCTAAATATATTACGGATGGAAGGTACTATGAAAATGTTAAACAGATTTCTGCCTTGAATAAGGAAAAAAGGGATTTGATGTGCAGCTATTTAGATAAACTTTCTGAAATAGGTGTATCATACAAAAAACCTAGGGGAGGAGTTTATATATGGTGCACCCTGCCCGATAAAATAGATAATAAAGAGGTGGTTTCTGAAGCCCTTAAACGTGGGGTTTCAATTATTCCGGGAGATGTGTTTTATCCCGATAAAAATGGAGGACAAAACAATATCAGGCTGAATTATTCCTATGAAACAAAAGAAAGAATACGACTTGGAATGTCAAACCTTGTAGAAATAATTAGAAAGTTCGCATAATACAAAATTGTCAATAAGTTACAACATTCTTTGGCAATATATATTAATTTTCAACAAATTTTCTGAAATTTATTGAAAAAACTAAACATTATAAATATTCTACTTTGATATTCTGGTCTAATATGGTAAAATAACATTGCGTGTTTGAACATGAGAAGAAAGGAGATTTATCATGGAAAAGAAAAGCAAAGGCCGTATAGCCGAATTTTTAGTACCATCTGTAATCGGTATTATTCTATTTATGATTCCTATTAAGTATGATGGGGAATGGACTATTTTTGTTAAAATCTTGGCGGACAAGATTGGTGGTCTTATTGGGGGATTCCTCCCTATTCTGTGTGTAATTATTGTTACTGTATCTGCTGTGATGTCAATCATAGCTTTGGCAAAACCTAAGTTCATTACAGAAAAACCTATTTTAAAGGATACTTTTGAAGTAGAGCCTGTCTGGGTCCTAGTAAGAACATTAGGTGCTATTTTCATTTGGTTGACTTACCTTGAGGTGCAGGCTGGAGATGGAGAAACTGGTTTCATCCATATGATAACAGAAGGTGGAGCAGGCGGATTCGTTTTAGCTGATCTACTAACTGTGCTAGTAATAATTTTCGCAATAGCTGGCTTACTATTACCATTACTATTAGACTTTGGTCTATTAGAATTCTTAGGAGCTTTATTAACAAAGGTAATGAGACCTGTATTTAAGATTCCAGGACGTGCGGCTGTTGACTGCTTTACTTCATGGATTGGTGATGGTACTTTAGGCGTAATGCTTACATGTAACCAGTATGAAGGAGGCTACTACTCTGCAAGAGAAGCTTCGATCATTGCTACAACTTTCTCTGCAGTATCAATTACCTTCAGTATAGTAGTACTAGCTCAGGTTGATTTAATGCAATACTTTGGACTATATTATTTGACAATTTGTCTAATAGGTGTCGTTTGTGCAATTATTTGCCCAAGAATACCACCTCTTTCAAGAAAAAAAGATACATACCTTGTTGAAGGAAAAACAATGCCAGAAGATATTCCTGCAGGATATAAATCATCATATGATTATGGTTTAGACCTTGCATTACAGAGAGTAGCTGAACATAAGGGTATTGGACAATTCTTCGAAAATGGAATGAAAAATGCAGTAGGTATGTGGTTTGGAGTTTTACCAACAGTTATGGCAATCGGAACTCTTGCATTACTTTTAGCAAACAATACTCCGATTTTTGAATATCTTGGAAAACCATTTATGCCAATATTAAATTTATTACAGGTTCCTGAAGCAGCAGAAGCATCTAAGACAATGATTATTGGATTTACAGATATGCTTACTCCTTCTATTCTTGCATCAGAAGCAATAACAAGTGCTATGACAAGATTTATTGTTGCAGTAGTTTCCGTAACACAGTTAATCTACTTATCAGAAGTAGGTGGATTAATTTTGGGATCAAACCTTCCTGTTAAACTATGGGAGCTATTCGTAATATTTATCGAGAGAACTCTTATAAGTTTAGTAATTGTTAGCCCAATTGCTCATTTAATATTCTAATAATTAAATTATTAAAACGGATGATTTTATTAATATCATCCGTTTTTTCGAATCTGTTTTTCAGCTCTATTTTTAAGCAAAAAAACAGAATACAGCAAAAATTGAAATAACTGGTACCTAAAATTTTAGGTGTATTGGTACTTTAATTTTTTGACAAATATAGTATGATTTCTTTAAGAATAGAAATACTATTTTTATGTAGCGAAAAGATTTAGAAAAAAGGAGATTATAACAATGGCTGTAAATTTAAAAGGAAGAAGTTTTTTAACATTAATGGATTTCACTCCAGAAGAAATTAGATACATGCTTGACTTAGCACATGATCTAAAGGCAAAGAAAAGAGCAGGAATTTATAACTATGTTTTAAGAGGAAAGAACGTATGTCTTTTATTTGAAAAAACTTCAACTAGAACTAGATGTGCATTTGAAGTAGCTTGCTTAGAAGAGGGTGCACATGTTACATTCTTAGACTCAAAGAGCTCACAGATGGGTAAAAAAGAATCATTAGAAGATACAGCGAAAGTTCTTGGAAGATTCTATGACGGTATCGAATATAGAGGTTATAAGCAGCAGGTAGTAGAGGACCTAGCTAAATATGCTGGAGTACCGGTATGGAATGGCTTAACTGACGTTGATCATCCAACTCAGATTTTAGCAGACTTATTAACTATCGAAGAGCATATTGCAAAACCATTAAACAAAATCAAAGTTGTATTTGTAGGTGATGTTAGAAATAACATGGCATACGCTTGGATGTATGGATGTGCAAAGATGGGTATGCACTTCGTAGCATATGGTCCACAGGAATTAGTTGATGATATCGATAAAGATGTTCTTGCAAGAGCGCAGGAAGTAGCTTGCGAAACAGGAGCAGTAATTGAAGCATCTTCAGATGCTGCATGCCTAAAGGATGCAGACGTTCTTTACACTGATATTTGGGCTTCAATGGGAGAAGAAGATCAGATCCCTGAAAGAGTTAAATTATTAACTCCATATAGAGTAAATAAAGAAATGTTAGAAGCTACAGGTAATGATGATGTAATCTTCTTACACTGCTTACCATCATTCCATGATTTTGAGACTGCAATGGCACAGAGTCAGAAAGACTTAGGATATGATATCCGTGAAGTTACTGACGAAGTATTTAGATCAAGACACTCAAAAGTATTTGATGAAGCAGAAAATAGAATGCATACAATCAAAGCTGTTATTGTAGCTACAATTGGCTAAATTTTAGTATTAAAGCCACAGCCTTGTGGCTGTGGCAATTTATTATTGTGTTTGAAATTATAGTGATTAAAACAAAGGAGGAGCGTTATGCATCCTGGAATTCATAATTATTCAGAAATTGGAAAGTTAAATAAAGTACTTCTTCATAGAATTGGAGAAGAAGTAGAAGGATTAGTTCCTGACAATTTTGAAAGACTGTTATTTGATGACATACCTTTCTTGAAAGTTGCTCGAGAAGAACATGATAGATTTGCAGAAGTTTTAAGAGAAAATGGCGTTGAAGTAGTCTATTATGTAGACGAAACTGCTAAAGCCCTAGGAGACAAGAAAATAAAAGAAGAATTTTTAAATAAAATTCTTGACGAAAGTAACCTAAATTCACAAGGTATTAGAGAAGCTATTTATGACTTCTTAATAAAAATGCCTGAAAAGAAAATGGTAGAAAAAATTATTGCTGGTGTTAAGAGAACGGACATTGCTCATGTTGAATCAAAATCTTTGGCAGATTTTATTTCATCATCATATCCGTTTTATATGGACCCAATGCCAAACCTTTACTTCACTAGAGACCCTGGTGCATGTGTAGGTAATGGTATTAATATCCACCATATGAGCACAGCAACAAGAAGAAGAGAATCATTACTATTAAAATATATGTTCCTTCATAATAAAGATTTTGCTCCGGAAGGTTCACAACTTTGGTATGATTATGATCATGAATATTCTATTGAAGGTGGAGATGTATTGGTTCTTAACGCTGAGACTGTTGCAATCGGACTTAGTGCAAGAACTACAGCTGCAGCAATTGAAAGATTTGCAGAGAATATGTTGAATAAATCTACTTTTAAGAGAGTATTGGTATTTGATATTCCAAAATGCAGAGCATTTATGCATTTAGATACTGTATTTACAATGGTAGACTATGATAAGTTTACAATTCACCCAGAAATTGAGGGACCTTTACAGTTATTTGAAATTACCCTTGGAAAAGATGGTAAAGCGCATTTTGAGTCAGTTACAGATTCATTACCAAATATCCTTAGCAAGGTGCTAAAATTACCAGCTGTAGATTTAATCAGATGCGGTGGTAATGATCCAATGGCAGCCCAGAGAGAACAGTGGAACGATGGTTCTAACACTCTTTGTATCGCTCCTGGCACAGTAGTTACTTATGAAAGAAACTATGTTACAAATGACTTACTTGATAAAAAAGGAATCAAAGTTCTTACAATTCCAAGTGCAGAACTCTCAAGAGGCAGAGGGGGCCCAAGATGTATGTCTTGCCCTGTTAACAGAGACGATTTATAAGAATTAATAGGAGAAATATAATATGGCAGAGAAAATTGTAATTGCATTAGGCGGAAACGCGCTTCAGTCCGGAAAAGGCGAAGCCACTGCTGAAGCACAACTACAAGTAGTAAAAAAGACATGTGAATATATCGCAGAGATAAGCACTAGAGGCTATGAAATTGGCTTAGTACACGGAAATGGACCACAGGTAGGAAGAATTCTTCTTGCTTCAGAAACAGCAAAGGATGTAACACCTGCTATGCCTTTCGATGTATGTGGTGCTATGTCACAAGGTTATATTGGATATCATTTACAGCAGGCTTTAAAATTTGCTTTAAAACAAAGAGGCAAAGATCTTCCAGTAGTTACAGTTGCAACTCAGGTTGTAGTTGGAGCTGATGACCCTGGATTTACTAATCCTACTAAACCAATTGGACCTTTTTATTCAGAGGAAGAAGCAAAAGCTTTAGTTGAAGAGAAAGGATATGCTGTAAAAGAAGACGCAGGAAGAGGCTGGAGAAGAGTAGTAGCTTCCCCAATTCCAAAGGATATAGTTGAAATCGATGCAGTAAGGAAATTATGGGATTCATCAATTGTAATTTCATGTGGTGGTGGCGGTATCCCAGTTGTAGAAAAAGCTGATGGAAGCCTTGAAGGCGTTGCTGCAGTAATCGATAAAGACTTTGCAGCAGAATTATTGGCAGAAAAAATCAATGCTGACGCATTAATGATTTTAACTGAAGTTGAACAAGTTGCAATCAACTTCAACAAACCAAACCAGGAAAACCTAGCAAACTTAACTGTTGAACAGGCTGAAAAATATGTTGCAGAAGGACATTTTGCTCCAGGAAGCATGCTTCCAAAGGTTCAGGCAGCTATGAAATTTGCAACAGCAAATCCTGGAAAGAAGGCTATAATCACTTCATTAGATAAAGCTGTAGAAGCTTTAGAAGGTAAAACAGGCACTGTAATTACTTTATAATAAAACATTTAATAATCCTTAAAAAAGATGGAGCTTTCAAGCTTCATCTTTTTTTGCTATAATAATTCAGGAGGTAATTAAATGGATAAAATAAAAAAGACAATATATATCGCTTTTTTTGTGTCCCTTGCCGCACAGATTCATGTGAATTTCTTTATAAATGGATTTATTATTGCATTGTCGGTAATAGTGTTAGCTATTTTTTTATATTGTTATGAAGACTTGTCGCCTTTATATATCACAATGTGTGCAGCAATATTTTCACCCTTATTTAGGATGATTCTGTTAGTTGTGTCAGGAAAGCAGTGGGTTGAAACATTTAAATTAGTCTTGCCTGACGCAGTTTTTTTTATAGCTTATGGTATAACATTATTTAATATTTATAAATTACCTGTTGTGGGGAAAAAAAGTATAAAAAACTTCCCTGTGATTATAACCATTTGTGACGTGGTGGCTAACATTACTGAACTAATGGCTAGAAGCATTATTAACGATACATGGATCTTAAGTTTTCCAATTATCATAGAACTAATTATTATAGCGGTCGTGAGGACAATTTTGATACAAGTTATATTGATTGCAATGGAGACATATAGCTCACTGCTTATAAAACAAGAACATGATGAAGAGTATAAAAAATTAATTGTTTTAGCCTCAATTCTTGAAAATGAATTGTATATAATGGATAAAAATGCCAATGAGATTGAAGATATAATGAAGCAGGCCTTTGAATTATATAAAAAAATGGAGCAAATAAAAGCGCCGAGGGAATTAATAGAATCTTCATTGGATATATCCAAAAATGCACATGAAATAAAAGGTGATTATTTAAGCATAATAGGAATACTAAAAAACAGTTTTGTAACAGAATATGAAAATAATGAAATTAGTATAAAAGATATTTTAAATATTATTAAAACCGATTTGGTAAATTATATTTATAGCCATAATCTCAATATAGAAATAAGTGTAAGGATAAAAGCAAATTTCTTAGTTAAAAAACACTTTAAAATGATGTCTATAATTAGAAATCTTGCCATAAATGCAATTGAAGCAATAAACCAAGATAAAGGTAAAATTATTATTTTAGTTGAACAAGATCATGAAAACTATATTATTTCTGTAGAGGATAATGGACCTGGGATAAAAACAAGTAATTTGAGTTCTATATATTTTCATGGCTTTTCAACAAAATTTAGTGAAGAAACAGGCAATGTGCAAAGAGGAGTAGGTTTGGCAGTGGTAAAAGACTATGTTGAGAACATTTTTGAAGGTGAAATAAGAGTTGAGAGTAGAGAAAATAAAGGAACAAAATTTGAGATATTGTTACCTAGATCTGCTTTTGGGGAGAAAGAAATATGAAATACTACATTGTGGATAATGTGATAGGCATAGTGAAGACTCTTGAAAATATTATAGAAAGTAGAAAGATTGGTGAAGTTATTGGTTATAACGTGGATCCAGAAAGGGCGGTTCAAGAGATAATTTCATTAAATCCAGATATAGTTTTAGTAGACCTTTTAATGAGCAAAAAAGATGGAATTGCTCTTGTTGAGGAAGTAAAAAGACAGAAGGAAAAAATAACTTTTGTAATGATCTCACAGGTGGCCGATAAAACTATGATAGAACAGGCATACAATGCAGGAGTTGAGTTTTATATCAATAAGCCTATTAATGTTATAGAGGTCCAAAATGTTTTGGGCAATATTGCAGATAAGATAAGGATGCGTAGCATAGTAACAAACATAAAGGGAATGTTCGCTGAAGAGATAGAAGACAAGCCTAAAAATGATGAAAATGATATTTTACAGGAAATAAAAACTTTCATAGGCCTTTTAGGGTTATTAGGAGAAAAGGGAACAAATGACATATTGAGTATCTGTGAACACATTATTATAAATAATGTATCATATAGCAAAGAAGTTCTAGAAAAAATAGCAGCTGAAAAAAATGACACAGCAAAAAATATGGAACAAAGAATAAGAAGAACAATGAAAAAGGGATTGACAAATGTTGCTAACTTAGGCATAGATGACTACGCAAACGATGTATTTCAAAACTATGCCAGCTACGTATATGACTTTAAAAGCGTTAAAGAAGAAATGGATAACATAAAAGGTAAAAATGAAAGTGGCGGGAGAGTTAATATTACAAAATTTATAGAGGGACTAATGCTTTATAGACAATTGGAAATAAAATGATTAAAAAAAATATTTAAATCTTTCTGAATATTTGTGAGTTTTTGCGTTCTAGGTTTTTATCATATAAGTACAAACACATTTTATATACTTATTATGAAAGGATGAAGGACGTTATGGATTTAGCAAAACTCACTAGTGTAATTAACGGCTACGTTTGGAGTGTACCTCTAGTAGTATTGGCATTAGCCGTGGGGGTTTATTTTTCATTAACAATGAAATTCCCACAGATTAGATGTATCAAAGATATGGTATATTATTTATTTAAAGGAAATTCTTCAAGTGAAGAAGGCGTGTCCTCTTTTCAAGGTTTTGCAATGGCACTTGGTGGCAGAATAGGTGTAGGGAATATTGCAGGCGTTGCGACGGCTATTTATTTTGGTGGTCCAGGGGCAGTATTTTGGATGTGGGTTATCGCCTTTATTGGCGCAGGATCTGCATATGCAGAAAGCTCTTTGGCACAGATATATAAAACAAAAATAGATGGGGAGTATAGAGGCGGACCTGCATACTATATTGAAAAAGGAACAGGATTGACTTTCTTAGCCATTCTATTTGCAATAACCGGAGTAATTGCGAATGGATTTACAGGGCCTACTATTCAAGCGTTTAATGTAGCTGAAGCAACAAAAAATGCCTTTGGCATTGATCCCATGATTACAGGAATAGTTGTGGCAGTCTTATTTGCACTTGTAGTATTTGGTGGAATGAAGAGAATCGGTAAAGTTGCAGAAATTATTGTACCAATTATGGCAATTATTTATATTATTTTAGCATTAGTAATTTTAGGTGTAAACTTTACAAAGATTCCAGAAATGTTTGGACTTATTATCAAATGTGCATTTAACATTGAAGCTTTCTACGGTGCAATCTGGGGAAGCGCTGTAATGTGGGGAGTAAAAAGAGGAATATATTCCAGCGAGGCAGGTATGGGATCAGGAGCCCATGCAGCAGCTGCAGCAGAGGTATCCCATCCGGCAAAACAAGGACTTGCACAATCATTTTCAGTATATGTAGATACATTATTTGTGTGTACCGCTACAGCTATAATGATTCTTTCAACAGGCATGTACAATGTTGTCAATGAAAAAACAGGAGAGATGTTAGTGGAAAATTTACCAGGGGTATCTGCAGGCACAGGATATACGCAGGCAGCTATTGACTCCTTCTTGCCAGGGTTTGGATCAGCTTTTATCGCTATTGCAGTTTTCTTCTTTGCATTTACTACACTATTATCATTTGCATTCTATACAGATGCTAATATGTCTTACATAGCTCAAAAATGCAATAATAGAAAATATATTGTAATAGGCGTGAAAATAATTTTAACTGCCATTATACTATTTGGAGCCGTAAGATCTTCAGATGTTGCATGGAATTTAGCAGATATCGGTGTAGGACTTATGTCATGGGTAAACCTAATTGCATTATTTATCTTGCAGAAAACTGTTAGAATAGTTTTGAAAGATTATGAGAAGCAGAAAAAACTAGGACTTGATCCAGTCTTTGATCCAGATGATTGTGGCATAAAAAATGCTGGTCTTTGGAAAGATATTATAAAAAATAACTATGCTGACTTACTAGAAAAGAAAAGGGAAAAAGAAAAAGAACTAGAAAAATAAATTACATATTGGAATTCCAGGAGGTTAGGACGCTGTGCCTTTCCTCCTTTTTATTGTTTAATAGCCCACTTAGAGACGAAGACGTTTATAATACCGGCAATTGGGACAGCAAGAATCATCCAGATAATTCCCCCATAGTAGCCGGCAACGGAAACTGCAGTTAAAACAAAGAGGGGATGGAGACCGGTAGTGCTTCCTACAATTTTTGGATATATAAAATTGCAGTCAATTTGTTGTATGATGAAAAGAGATAGCACAGCAATGATGCCTTTTGAAAAACCCCCACTGGCAGTTGCTACAATAAATGTTGGAATGATGCCTAGAAAAGGTCCGAAATATGGAATTACATTAGTTATTCCTGCAAAACATCCAATAAATACAGCGAAACTTATGCCTTGTATAGATAATGCTAAAGAGGATAAGATTGAGACTATCACTGAATCAATGAGAGCACCTCTAATAAAAGTGGATAAAACGCCATTTATATCATAACAACATTCCCTAACAATTCCGTGGGTCTTTTGCCCTAAAAGGATATGGAAACATTTATTACATAGGTTGAGGAAAAAATCCTTGTCCTTTAAAAGATAAATCCCTGCTACCATGCCTACTAATAGGTTAATAATACCTCCGGTTATTGATTTTATCGTTTCAATAACCCCGCCACTTCTGATACTTCCACTCACCCATTTTACAGCACTTTCCACAAAGAACTTTGCCTTTTCTGCAATAATGCCATCCGGTAAATTTTCTAGCCAATTATTTATCATGACCTGATAATTTTCGAAATAAGAAATTAGGGTTTGAAACGTTTTTGAAACAGACTGAAAAGAAACTTGTCCGATTATAAGAGTTACCAGGCCGTATAAAATAATAAGAGAAATGGCAATTATAATAATATAGGTAAATAGCACACTAAATAACCTAGCTCTTTTAAAAAGCAAATGCTTTTTTATGGGATCTGTTAAATTTTGTGGATAGAATTTCGCCAAAAATTTATGATGTATAATTTCTACTAAAGGGTCAAGAATGTAAGCAATTATTATCCCTATAATTAAAGGCATGAAAGCCGATAATAAACTAGATGAAAATAATATGATTTTGTCTACGAACCATGAAAGATTTTTTAAAACAAAATATATCACACAAAATAGAAAAATATTGAACCCTGTAAAAACTGTGTATTTAATAATTTTTTCATCTCTTAATAGAGCCTTTAGACTACTCATAGTTGCACCTTCCTTACATTGATAGTATGATATAAATAGTGAAAATTTATTACATAGAAGGATATTATGAAAAAGAAATGTGAATTATTAATTCCTGCAGGTGGTGTTAATCAGTTTATTGCAGCAGTAGAAAATGGAGCAGATGCGGTCTACCTAGGCGGCAAAGTATTTAATGCCAGGATTAATGCGGGAAATTTTGAAAATGAAGACTTAAAGAAAGTGGTAGATTTTGCCCATCTTAGAGGAGTTAAAGTATATGTGACCATGAATACTTTGATTTTAGATGAGGAGATGAGTAAGGCTTTACAATATGCAGGCTTTCTGTACAAAATAGGAGTAGATGCCTTAATTATTCAAGATATAGGCTTTGCATATGAAGTGAGAAAAATATTTCCGGATTTTCCAATGCATCTTTCGACCCAAGGGTCAGTCTATAACTTAGAAGGAGTCCTTGCAGCAAAAAAAATGGGTTTTGAGAGAGTTGTCCTTGCAAGGGAACTGTCTTTTGATGAAATCGATGAAATTGCAAAAAATGATGACACAGAGCTAGAGGTTTTTGTTCATGGCGCTCTTTGTCTATGTTACTCTGGACAATGCCAAATGAGCAGATATTTTGGAGGGAGAAGTGGAAACCGTGGACAATGTGCACAGCCTTGCAGACTGCCTTATAAAGTTTTGGATGAAGACTTTAGACTGGTTGATTCATTTAAATACCCTCTTAGTCCTAAAGATTTATGCCTTATAGACCAAATCGGTGATTTGGCAAAGATTGGTGTGGCATCACTTAAAGTAGAAGGAAGAATGAAATCAGCAGAATATGTAGCTGTTGTAACAAGAATATACAGAAAATATCTAGATGAGTACTACGAGAAAGGTTGGTACCAGGTTTCTGATGAAGACAGACACCAGTTGATGCAAATATTCAACAGAGGCGGTTTCACTCAAGGATATTATTGGGGAGATCCGGAACAACAACTTATATCCGGAGACATACCAAAGCATCGAGGTGTAAAATTAGGAAAGGTAATTAAACAGGTACAGGGTACAAGTTTAATTGATGTCAAATTATATCGTAAATTGTCCATAGGCGATGGGGTTGAAATTCAAGGCAGAGAAGTCTTTGGAAATATAGTAACTTATATTAAACCTTTAAAAGGTGGATTGACTAGAATTGGAGATTTAAAGGGCAGAACTGTTCATGGGGATATCTTATACCAAATTTCGTCAAAAGAGCAGCTGAAGGAAGCAAAAGAGACTTACTCCAATGTAACTTTATCAGAGGGTAAATATATGAGGAAAACCCCTGTTAACATGGAATTCCATGGGCAATTTGGAAAACATCTTACACTTAAAATAACCTGCTGCATAGAAAAAAGGAATTTTGCTGTGGTTATAGAAGACGAACCTGATCTAATACAAAAAGCTTTTAACAAAGCAACATCAGAAGAGGACATCAGAAAGCAACTTGGGAAAATGGGCAATACACCTTTTATGCTAGGAAAAGTGGGAATTTGTGTTGATAATGACATAATGATCCCAATTTCGTCTATTAACGATATGAGGCGTCGTGGAATCAGTGAATTAGAAAATGAAATAAAAAAGGCTTATCACAGGGAAGATAAAAAGATATTAATTGAAAACACAAACTACGAAACTCTTTCTGGTAATGGTGAATTTTATTTTTACAATACCGATACAATGGTGGAAATGGATAAAGAGGACAGACTGAATGGTGCTGTGGCAGTATTACCTATAATAGATTTCATCAGTGACAATGATAAAATTACGCAAAAAGCTATAGAGCTTGGAATGAAAGAAGTCATACCTTATATAGGGAACATATCGAAAGGTAAAGAGGATCAATTCATAAGAGAAAACTTTGAATTAATAGTTGAAACCATAAGGAAATCTTCTGGGAAAATATATATTGGCAATATCTGCTGGATTGAAAAATTTGCAAAGGCAGGAATTACGGTATTAGGCGATTTTGGGCTAAACATTTTTAATGGTTTTGCAATAAAAGGATATATGGAGTTAGGGATGCATAAAGGGTATGGTTCTTTAGAGTGTATTGAAGACAGAGAACAACAATTTCCGCTGATGATATCACAGCATATTACTAAAGGAGAATGGTTAATAGATCGTAGAGGACAAAAAATAGCAATTAAGAAAAATGCGGCTAAAGATAAGATGATTTTAGTTGCCGAAAACAGAATAAAAAATGACAAAGAACCAGGCACTGAAGGAAGAGTATATATGATTTAAAGAGGCGGAATAAAACCTGCCTCTTTTATTGTAATTACAAAGGATACGGCAGATTTTGTTTTTTAAAAAATACATAAATAAATAGCAGATTTTGTTTGACTTGATGCATAGCTTAGTATAGAATATACGCGTAGATAAAAGTAGGTAGTTTAGCTAGCATATATGACTTAGTAATGTATGTGATTTTTTAATTTTCTAGCAAATTTTATACCTATACTTGTATACATTATACATTATGCACAGGAGGAATAATATGAAAAAAGAATGGGAAGGCTTTGAATCTGGACTTTGGACTGAAAAAATCAATGTTGATGAATTTATTCGTTTAAACTACACACCTTATGATGGTGATGAGAGTTTTTTGGAAGGTCCAACAGAAAGAACTAATGAATGCAATGAGAAAGTAAAAGAACTGCTTGTAGCAGAAAGAAAAGCTGGCGGTACGTTAAAGGTTGACGCTAGTAGAATAATGAGAATTAATGCTTTTGGACCTGGGTACATAATTGAAGGAAAAGATTTAATTGTCGGATTGCAGACAGATGAGCCGTTAAAGAGAGGTATTTGTCCTTTTGGCGGAATAAAAATGGTACGTGAAGAAGTTGCAGAGTTTGGGGAAAAACTTCCGGAAGAAGTAGACTTCATGTTCAACTATGTAACATCTCATAATGATGGAGTATTTAAAGCTTATTCTAAAGAAATGAAAAAAGCTAGACACTTAGGATATATTACAGGTCTTCCTGATGCATATGGTAGAGGCAGAATTATAGGAGACTATAGAAGATGCGCCCTATATGGAATAGATGCCCTAATAGAGGATAAACAGAAAGATCATGAGATGATTTCTTCAAGACCTCTAATGAGTGAAGAAAATGTTAGGCTTGCAGAAGAGGTATGGAACCAGATTGCTGCATTAAAAGAAATTAAAAAAATGGCTGAGGGATATGGTTATGATATCTCAGGCCCTGCTAAGGATGTTAGAGAAGCTATACAGTGGACTTATTTCGCATATCTTGCAGGAATAAAAGAAGAAAATGGTGCTGCAATGTCAATAGGAAGAATATCCACATTCCTTGACATTTATGCTGAAAGAGACTTAGCAGCAGGAAGATATACTGAAAAAGAAATACAGGAATTCATTGATGATTTCATTCTTAAACTTAGAGTGGCAAGACATTTGAGAACAACCGAATATAATGAATTATTTGGCGGTGACCCAATGTGGATTACTGAAGGCCTTGCAGGAGTTGGTGCTGATGGTAGACATAGAGTAACAAAGAACACTTACAGAGTTCTAAACACTTTATATAATTTAGGTCCTGCACCTGAACCAAACCTTACTGTATTATGGTCAGAAAAACTTCCTGAACCATTCAAGAGATACTGTGCACAAGCTTCTATAGATACAGATTCAATACAATATGAAAACGACGACAAGATGAGACCTTCATATGGTGGAGACTACTCTATTGCATGTTGCGTTTCCGCTATACAGATGGGACAGCAGATGCAATTCTTTGGAGCAAGATGTAACCTTCCTAAATGCCTTCTATTAGCAATAAACGGCGGAATTGACGAGGGTACAGGAGAACATATAGGACCTCAGATGGAACCAATGGGAGATGGACCTTTAGATTATGACGAAGTATGGAGAAGATACAATATATATTTAGAATGGCTGATGGGAGTATATGCTAACATTATGAACATCATACATTTTATGCATGATAAGTATGATTACGAAAGATCACAGATGGCATTCCTAAATACAGAAATCGGAAGATTGATGGCTTTCGGTGTTGCAGGATTCTCTGTTGCTGCAGACTCTTTGTCAGCAATCAAATATGGTAAAGTAACTCCTATAAGGGATGAAAGAGGTATAATTGTAGATTATAAAACCGAAGGAGACTTCCCTAAATATGGCAATGATGATGATAGAGTTGACCAGATTGCAGTAAAAATTGCTGAAAGGTCAATCGAAGAGTTGAGAAAGCATCCTGCTTATAGAAATGCTGTAACTACATTGTCTGTTCTTACTATAACTTCCAATGTAATGTATGGTAAGAAGACTGGTAATACACCAGATGGAAGAAGAGCAGGAACACCTTTTGCTCCTGGAGCAAACCCAATGCATTGTAGAGATAATACTGGGGCAGTTGCTTCATTAAATTCAGTTTCTAAAATTAATTGGGATACATGCCAGGATGGTATTTCAAATACCTTCAGTATCACTCCTGATACTCTTGGAAAAGATAGAGAATCTAGAAAAGATACTTTAGTTCAATTGTTAAGTGGCTATTTTGGCCAAGGTGCACATCATTTAAATGTTAATGTGTTAAATAGAGATGTATTAATGGATGCTTATGAAAATCCTGATAAATATCCAAGCCTAACTATTAGAGTTTCTGGATATGCTGTAAGATTTAATGCATTATCAAAGGCACACCAAAAAGAAGTTATTGAAAGAACTTTCCATCAGTCAATATAACGATATAAATTTCATAATTCATATTAAAAGACCTAGAGGTGCTTGCCAGTCGTGAGTGCCTCTTAGTCATATAAGCGAGAGGTTAGGAATATGTTGAAAGGCAGATTACATTCAACAGAGACTTTTGGCGCAGTAGATGGACCTGGAATTAGGACTGTATTTTTTTTACAGGGTTGTCCTGCTAGATGTGTATACTGTCATAATCCTGATACTTGGACGACAAAGGGCGGCAGAGATGTCAAAATTGAAGAGGTTGTCCAACGAGCAAAACGAGGCATTCCTTACTATGGTAAAGAAGGGGGCGTTACCTTTTCTGGTGGTGAGCCTTTAATGCAAGGAAAATTTTTGCTGCAAGCTATTAAGTCTCTCAAGGCAAATGGTATTGGAAGTGCCATAGATACAAGTGGAACCTATTTTGATGAGTATACTGAAGAAGCTATAAAAGAAGCTGATTTAATTTTATTAGATATAAAACATACAGAAGCAGATAAGTTCCAAGAGATAACGTCAATACCCCAAGAGCCACTTTTTCAGTTGATACAAGTGATAAATAAATGGGATAAGGATGTTTGGATAAGACAGGTGATTTTACCTGGAATAAATGATACAAGAGAATATATTGATAAACTAAACAGATTTATAAGAAAAATAAATTCTGTGAAAAAAGTGGAACTGTTAGGTTATCATAACATGGCAATAGAAAAGTATGACAAATTAGGAATCAGCTATAGCTTAAGGGATATGAAACCTATGGAACCTGAAAAACTAGAAGAGTTAAAAAAGCATATTGATCATGTCTGAAGACGGATATATTGAAAAAGAGGGCTATGCCAGAGAGGGCTATGTCCTCTTTTTTGTAAGAAATAGCGTATTGCTTCGTATAAATAGTAAGCTTTAATAACTACATAAATAGGATAAAAATGTAAATAAATTATCAATATAGAATTTTCAAAATAAATTGACAAATCGGAATTCAGAATTTATAATAAAAATGTGCAAATGCACGGACTCTAATTATTTTATTTTATTTTACCTAATTTAATTAAGGAGGACTTATTATGGGTAGGAAAATTCCTATGTGGCAATGCTTAGTGACGTTGTTGTTTACTTTGATTGCTCTATGTTACTCTCTAGGAATCTTTGGAATGATTTTTGGAGAAGACACTGCTTGGAACTGTGCTTATGGTGAAGTACATATTCCTCTAATTGCATCTTGTATCTTTGCATCTATTGTTGCAGTAGCAAACGGATACAAATGGTCGTTCTTAGAAGCTGGTATTTTAGCTTCAATTAACAGATCGATGCAGGCTATGTTAATTCTAATGACAGTAGGTTTATTGATTGGTTCATGGGTTGCTGCAGGTGTGGTTCCTGCAATGATTTATTATGGCTTAATGATTTTGAAGCCTAGCATTTTCTTGATTGCAAGTTGTATTTTATGTGGTATTGTTTCGTTAGCAACTGGATCATCATGGACGACTGCAGGAACAATTGGTATCGCCTTAATCGGAGTTGGAGCTGGCCTTGGAATCTCGCCGGCAATGACTGCAGGTGCCATTGTATCTGGTGCATATTTTGGAGATAAGATGTCTCCATTATCAGACACTACTAACTTGGCACCGGCTATGGCTGGAGCAACTTTATTTGACCATATCAGGCATATGGTATGGACTGTTACACCTTCCATGGTAATTGCATTGGTTATTTATGGTGTTTTAGGTATGGGAATATCCAATAAAGATGTTGACATGTCTGTTGTATATGATATGCAACAGGGTATCACTGACAACTTTAATATTAACCCGGCTTTATTAATACCACCAGTAATTGTAATACTTATTGTAGCCTTCAAACTTCCGGCATTACCTGGTTTGTTTGGTGGAATAATTCTAGGTTGCATATTTGGATCATTATTCCAAGGCATCACTCTTGCAGACTGGCCTGGAATTATCCATTATGGCTTTACATTTGAAAATCCTGATGCTGTAATGCCGGAACTAGTGGATTTGCTTCATGATACAGGCGGTATGAGCTCTATGCTATGGACAATTAACCTAATAATATGTGCAATGTGCTTTGGTGGTGTTATGGATGCGTCCGGTATGCTGGGCAGCCTTGCTGGAGCATTATTGAAGGTTGCAAAGAATACAGGTATGCTTGTTACAGTAACAGTATTCAGCTGTATATTTATGAACATAATTGCAGCGGACCAATACTTGTCACTAGTTCTTCCTGGAAGAATGTACAAAGAAGCATATGAAGATATGAGACTTGCACCAAAGAATTTATCTAGAGCATTAGAAGATTCCGGTACAATTACATCTAACTTAATTCCTTGGAACACATGCGGAGCTACAATGAAATCCTTCTTAGGGGTTCCACAATGGGGAGCTGGAGGATATGCACCATTCGCATTCCTATGCTGGATTAATCCATTAGTATCGATCTTCTATGGATTTACAGGGATCTCTATGGAGAAGATGACAGAAGAACAATATCAAAAGATCTTAGAAGAGAGAGAAAAAGACAGAGCTGAAGCTCTAAAAGCTTTAGAGGCTTAATACTGATAAGTTTATTAACTAATAACATATGATACAACAAGGAAGTCGGCAGATAAATTTGCCGGCTTTCTTGTTATTTAAATGTGTATATATATGTAGGAAAAAGGATCATAGCTGAAAGATGACATTAAAAACTAAAAAAATTCCCAAAAGGTATTGACAAAAGTAAGAAAAGATAGTAATATAGACAAGCTATCTCAAAGAGATGCGAAACAGACTAAAATAAATAAATAAAAAAGTCGAAAAAAGCATTTGACAAGTAAGGAAATAGATGATATACTAGTCAAGCTGTCGCAAAGAAAAGCAGT